>CANPZS010000053.1 GCA_947588835.1 uncultured Bacteroidales bacterium
ATACAGATCAAGCTACCTCAGAACAACGAAACCATCAGCAAAACCATGCTCATGAAACGTCATCAACGCATCGCACCACTATTCACTGACGATTTTTGGGTGACACGTTGCGAAGTCAGGAAAAAATCGGTCTTTGTTTTCGATATTCAGAGGGTGTCAGGCCTTTGTTTTTTTTGAATATTCTTGAAATGTTGCTATAGCTGTTGAATCCCACTTGAAGGGCGGCTTCGGCCAGGACCATGTCGGTATCGGTAAGCAAGTTTGCAAGTTTGTCGCACCTGCAATTGAGGATATACTGGTAGATGGATACGCCCATAGTCAATTTGAATTTTGTCTCGAGACTGCGCCGTGACAACGGAACGAGCTGGAGAAGTTTTTCGGTGTTGAGTTCGGTCATGTAGTTCTCGTTGATGTACTTCACTACTTTAAGCACATTTTCCTCGCGGATGTTGTAGCGATTTGTGGAAGCCCGTTCTATTATCTTCCCAGGCATCACTTTAAGATTGAAGATATGATTGTCGGCCTGCAGAATCTGCTGCTCTATAAGTTTTGCCATGGCATAGCCGCCCTCTTCCACAAGAAGCGGGATCGACGATATGGGCGGATCGGAAATTGAACACATAAGTTCATCGTTGTCTACGCCGAGAAGCGATATTTCCGATGGAATAGAGATGTTCGACATCTTGCATGTTTCAGATACGAAGAGTGCACGTTCGTCGTCACAGCAGAACAAAGCTACAGGTTTGGGGAGCTGCCTGAGCCACTGGGCAAGTTCTGTCCGCATCTCGTCGTTGATTGTCGGCGTCATGAAACAGTGGAAGTTGCCGCCGTTCTGTATGATTTCCCGCTTGAAGCCTTCCATGCGCTCTTCCGACCATACGACGTCTCTGAATCCAAAGAAAGCAAATTCGGTGAAGAGTTTCTCTTTGAAAAATTCGGCGGCAATGCGCCCTTCGTTGTAGTAGTCGCCGGTGAGATTAGAATATCTTGTGCTTCGCCAATGGAAGTTGAGAAGCACGACGGGAACATTAAGCTCCTTCTGCAAGTCAATGGTATTGCTCTCGATCTTGCCGATAATGGCGTCGGGCTTCCATTTTCTGGCCCATTGCAGTACGCCTTCAATTCCGTGCATCTCTATAAAATAGAATGGCAGGCGAGAGAATATCCACGGTCCGTTTTCCTGTGAGTATTTCACCAAGCCACGCAGCAGGCGTCGGTCGTAGTCGCTTGAATAGTCAATCAGAAGGAGTATTTTAATCATATTGACGTAAATTGATGATTTGTTTCTGCAAAATATATATTTAAATTAAGCTAAACAAATATTGTTCACGTTTTTGATGGTTTAGTATTGTTTTGCGCAAATCGAAGAAAAATAAACGCAAATCGTTATCTTTAGTAAGTATTGTGGAATTACCTTCATAGCAAAAATTCAATCCCATGAAAAACGTAATAAAACAGACGGTATTGCCATCATAATAGCTTCGGCTCCCGTCAACAGGCATTCCAATTAATTGTAACACTATCCCTTTTCACATAACCAATGAAAATATTATCACATTATTCTAAAATATGTGCTTGCCTATCATCGCTGATGGTGGTGTTTTGTTCGTGCAGGGACTTTTCGCCTATGAAAACCATTCTCTCTGACGGATGGACGCTCAGCTCGGGTGAAAAGCAGTATAAGGCGACGGTGCCATCGACAGTGTTGGGAGTCCTGACTGCAAACGGACTTTATCAGGATGTTCTCGAAGGGTTGAACTACACGAAAATCGACAAATCGTTGTTTGAGATCCCGTGGCGTTATAGCCGAAGCATAGAAGTGCCCGCAGTCCCCGAAAACGGACATGCCGTCTTATGCTTTGAGGGCCTCAGCTGGGGCGCGGACGTTTGGATTGACGGCGAGAAAATCGCATCGCGCGATACGCTCTACGGCCCGTACAGACAGTTCGAGCTGGACATCACGCCTTTTGCCGGAAAAACGAGCAGGCTTGACATTGATATCTATCGGGCGCAACCAGGTGACCCCAACATAGGGTTTGTCGACTGGAATCCGCGTCCGGCCGACGAGAGCATGGGCATTTCCCGTCCCGTTGTAGTCTCCACGACCGGCGCTGTCGATATATGGCATCCGGCTGTGCGGTCGAAAGTAAACACTGAGACACTCGACGAAGCCTGGCTTACCGCAGAAGCTACGCTGATAAACAAATCACAGAAACAAATCAACGGCATACTCAAATGTGCTTTCGAAAACGGCACTTTCAGTGTTCCTGTCAGCCTTGGGCCCAATGAGACCCGCCAGGTTGTTGTGACGTCCGATGACAGCGAATTGTTGCATGTTGTCAAGCCTCGGCTATGGTGGTGCCGAAATATGGGCAGTCCTGAGATGTACGGCATGGATCTGGAATTTGTTGTCGACGGCGAGGTGAGCGATAAGGAGAGAGTCGATTTCGGTATACGTCAGATTGAGGATTATTTTACTTCAGAAGGTTATCGCGGATTTATGCTCAACGGCAAGAAAGTGCTTGTCCGCGGCGCCGGATGGACTGATGATATTTTCCTCCGCAACACCCCCGAAAGCAACGAGACGGAGATTCGATATGTTTGCGATATGAATCTCAACGCCATAAGGTTTGAGAACTTCTGGGGCACGTCGCAGAATATCTACGATCTATGCGACCGTTATGGATTGCTTGCACTTGCAGGATGGAGCTGTTTTTGGGAATGGGAGAATTATATTGGCTGTCCCGGAGATGATTATGGCTGTATCAGTTCAGAACGCAACATGGATCTCACGGTCAAGTCGTTGCACGACCAGATTCTTTGGCTCCGCAATCATCCCTCAATAATCGGCTGGTTTGTGGGAAGTGATATGCTGCCCCGCCCCGAACTGGAAAGACGCTATCTTGAAATGCTTCCGACAATCGACGACCGTCCCTATATCGGAGCCGCCAAGGGGCTTGAAAGCGAACTCTCCGGTCCTACAGGGATGAAGATGGCCGGGCCATACGACTATGTGTCTCCTAACTATTGGTTCGACACAAACGCCCCGGGTGGTGCCTTCGGTTTCAATACTGAGACCGGCATAGGGGCGCAACTGCCCGTGGAGGAATCTATCCGCCGGATGATTCCGGCAGACAGCATCTGGCCTCCGGGCAAGACCTGGGATTATCACTGTACCACCGCCGGCGAAGCAATGCACTCGCTCGATGTGCTCAAGGATGTCGTTACAAAACGTTATGGCCAACCCATGGACCTTGACGATTTTCTCCGCAAGGCCAATCTGGTCAACTACGACGGCACCCGCGCCATGTTCGAATCTTTCAGGGTCAATATCCCAAAATCCACAGGCCTGATACAGTGGATGCTTAATTCGGCCTGGCCATCTCTCTACTGGCAGCTGTACGACTTCTATCTTCAGCCCACTGCAGCATATTATGCGGTGAAAAATGCAAATGAGACAGTGCAGCTCATTTATAATTACGGTGACCATGCCGTCTATGCTGTCAACGAAGGAACGGAAAATGCTGCCTTTGTCGCATCGATGGCACTATATGACATCGCCGGCCATAGAAAAGCCGAAAACAAATCTGTTACAGTCAGTCCTTACACAGTAAAGAAGGTTTTTGACAGACCGGCATTTGACGGAACAGGATTCCTTTTCCTCAATCTTTCCGATTCAACAGGCCATACCGTTGCCCGAAATACTTACTGCATATCGTCGACAGACGATATAAACGACTGGCATAACAGCAACTGGATCAGGACCCCCGTTGCCCGACATGGCGATTTCAGCGGTCTGGCTGCACTGCCGGATGCCGTCTGCGCCATAAAGTCGGCAGACTTAAATGGCAATAGACTCGATCTGACAATAGAGAACACATCGCCCAATGTAGCATTCTTCATTCGCCTCGGTCTCAAAAACGAAAACGGCGAACTTGCATGCCCTGTGCTATGGGAGGATAACTATATTTCGCTTGAACCTCATCAAATGCGTAATGTTTTCGTCGACCTTTCGCGTGCGGCAAACCTTTCGGGCGATGCCACTCTTGTGGTATCAGGATGGAACGTATCAGCAACAGAACAAACGATAAAAATGTAAGTCTGTTATTATGAAAAAATGTTTAATATTATTAATTGGCGCATTGATTTGCTCAATGCAATTCATCGCGGCACAGGAGCTTGCTGTAAAAGGCACCGTGGTCGACCAGTCGGACGAACCGATTCCCGGTGCATGGGTAAGCCTTCTGTCTGATCCCCAAAAGGCTACGATGACCGACATTGACGGTAAATTCGTCATCTCGGCACCTGTCGGCTCCACTATCATTGTCGAATTCATCGGCTTCGAGAAAGCCACAAGAAAAATCAATGCCGGCGAGACCGACGTCCGTATCGTAATGAAAGGCGATGTCGTCAATCTTGATGAAGTGGTGGTCATCGGCTATGGTACACAGAAAAAGAAACTGGTCACCGGCTCGACAGTGCAGGTGAAAGGTGACCAAATTGCACGCACATCCAATGTGAGTGCGTTCACTGCTCTCCAGAGCATGACTCCCGGTGTGCAGATCAAGAGCAATTCGGGCAAACCGGGAGACGGCTTCTCCGTCACCATCCGCGGCATGGGTACAACAGGCGATTCCGCTCCCCTGTACATAATAGACGGTCTTGTGGGTGGTGACCTTAGTGCCATAAACCCCAATGACATTGAGTCAATCGATATTCTCAAGGACGCAGCTTCCACCGCCATCTACGGCGCGCGTGCAGCCAATGGAGTGATCATCGTCACAACCCGCCACGGCCGGCAAGGACGGCCGACCGTGACGTTCGACTTTTATTACGGCTGGCAGAACATGGGCAAGATACCCCAGACACTTACAGCAAGTCAATATATGGCTGTGATGGACGAGGCTGCCGTCAATGACGGTCTGGATATGTTCAATTGGACCGATTATATGAGCCAGGAAAAATACGATGCCTATATGTCGGGCGCGGACAAGGGCACCAACTGGATTGATGCCATATTCGGAAAGGACGCCCCGGTTCAAAACTATACCCTAGAAGTGAGCGGCGGAAGCGACAACTCTGTTTACTCCCTCTCTCTGGGCTACACCTCGCAGGAATCGCTTGTGGGCCGCGATTATTTCACCTCCAAATACGAGCGCTTCAACGCCCGCATGAACTCCGAATATACCATTCTGCGCGTCAAGGATTTCGATGCCATTAAAATCGGCGAGAATTTCACAATGTCGTTCATCAATAATAGCGGTCTCGGCTTTGGGCAGGATGGTCCTTACTTCAACCATCTGCGCAACGCCATGGAAACATATCCCATCATGGACCTCATGAATACTGACGGCAGCGACTTCAATCCCGGAATCCTTGCATGGTCGAACATGCGCGTCAACCCTGTGCTGATGCTCCTGCTCCAGGGCCGGGATCAGGACGGCAAGAACTATCTTGCCCGCGGCAACTTCTATATCACCGTCCAGCCTATCAAGAACCTTATATTACGCTCACAGTTCGGCATAGGCTATAGCAGCTACACCAATCGCTCTTTCCGTGCGGCCTACAACTATGGTCCCCTTGCACAGAATGCCAACGACGTCACCACCCAATCGGCCGGGTCCGACTTCTCCTGGAGCTGGGACAACACTCTGACTTATTCTTTTTCTATCAATAAATTACATAATATTAACACCATGATTGGCATGACCGCTGAGCGCTGGGGCTACGGTGAAGGCACCGGCGGATCAAACATCAACTCGGCGTTCTCCGACTTCAAGCATGCATGGCTGAGCAACACCCCTACAATCTATCCCACCAACACTACCCTTTGGGGAGCTCCCTCGGGCAAAGGTGCGCTGGTGAGCTACTTCGGGCGTGTCAACTATGACTATGACAGCCGCTATATGGCCACTTTCATACTTCGCGCAGACGGCAGCTCCAACTTCGCTCCCGGCCACCGGTGGGGCTACTTCCCATCGGCAAGCATTGGATGGAATCTTGCGAGCGAAAAGTTCATGGAATCGCAGCGCTCCTGGCTTGACCAGTTCAAGCTCCGTGCATCCTGGGGCCGCAATGGCAACTGTAACATCAATAATTTCCAATATCTTACCACCATAGCCATCGGCGGCGCCAACTATTTCTTCGGCAGCAACCATTTGGACAAAGTAACCGGTTCTTTCCCTGACAAGATAGCCAACACAGACATCACGTGGGAAAAATCGGAACAGTTCGACATCGGTTTCGACTCCCGGTTTCTCCATAGCCGGCTTGGTGTAATTTTCGACTATTACAACAAAATCACCAAGGACTGGCTCGTCGTGGCTCCTATCCTTGCATCTTACGGCACGGGTGCTCCTATGATCAACGGCGGCGACGTACGCAACAGAGGTGTCGAGCTCGCCCTCTCCTGGGATGACCACGCAGGCGATTTCACCTACGGTGCCACTGTCAACATGGATTACAACGAGAACGAGGTCACCCGTCTTGCCAACGACGAGGGTATAATCAACGGCTCCACCGAAATTCTTTCAAGCCGCACCGACTATATCTCGCGTGTACAGGTAGGCCACCCTATAGGTTTCTTCTATGGCTATAAGACCGATGGCGTATTCCAAAACGAGGCTGAGATCAACGCCTACCGCAATGCTGCCGGCGGTCTCATCTGTCCGACGGCAAAACCCGGCGACATGCGTTTTGTCGACACCAACGGTGATGGCAGTATTACCGATGCCGACCGTGTTGAAATAGGCAACCCTCATCCCGATTTCAATCTGGGCGTCAATATAAACCTCGGCTATAAAGGATTCGACCTCTCCGTTTCAGGCGTCGGCGCATTCGGCCAGCAGATCGCCAAATCCTACCGCGACTTCTCTGATAAAGGCAAGGACTCATACACAATGGATGTAATTAAGAACCGCTGGCATGGCGAAGGTTCGTCAAACCGTTACCCGCGTCTGTCTATCACGCCCTCGGAGAATAACTGGAACCGTATCTCCGATATCTATGTCGAGGACGGCGACTATTTCCGCATCTCCAATATCTCTTTTGGCTACGATTTCAAATATCTCTGGGAACGTTGTCCTTTTCAGCGCCTGCGTGCCTATGCCACGATGCAGAATCTGTGCACATTCACGAAGTATTCCGGCACAGACCCTGAGGTGGGCTACGGTGGCGACAGTTGGGCAACGGGTATCGATACGGGCCGTTATCCTGTGAGCCGCACATTCCTGTTGGGAGTCAACATCACTTTTTAACAGATATTAAAGTACCATCATGAAAAAGATATATAGATTTTTTCTTCTGCCGGTTCTAATTCTTGCCGTTTGCGGTTGCTCAGAAAGCTTCCTTGACACCGACAACCTTACCGGCAAAGACAACACAAATTTTCCTCTGACCTACAGTGAGGCGCAGGAAGTGCTTACTTCATGCTATGAACCTCTCATGGGTCAATGGGACGAACCGGCCGGCAACACCGATTTCGTGGCTACCGTGATGTCGGATGACTGTTTCCCCGGAGGTGGCTCCGATGACCGGATATTCCATGCCATCGGTTCTTACAAGCGTCTTGATGTCAACATGTATGCAACATTCTGGCGCCGCCGTTACGAGGGAATCTACCGATGCAATTTCCTGCTGTCGGTCGCTGACCAGATTGATATGACTGACGAACAGCGCAATCAGTGTTTGGGAGAGTGCTATTTTCTCCGGGGCATGTACTATTTCGACCTCGCACGTGCTTTTGAGAACGTGCCCGTTGTCCTGTCGCCTGAGCCGGCAAATAATCCTCAGGCCACGCCGGACGAACTCTACGCACAGATCGGCGCTGACTTCAAGCAGGCATGCGAGCTCCTTCCTGCCCGAAAATTCGATCCGGCATGGAATGCCGTTAATCTGGGCCGTGCCACAAAATGGGCCGCAGAAGGCATGCTGGCACGTGTATGGCTTTTCTACACCGGGTTTTATAACAAGGAAAGCCTCCCTGTCGCTTCGGCTGAAGGTGATGCCGGAGCCGTTTCTAAAAACGACATCATCAAATATGTTGATGACTGCATTGCCAATTCCGGCCATGACCTCGTGAGCGATTTCCGCAATCTCTGGGCTTACTCCTATGCCGAAGGCTATGGATACCGCGACCAAAACAATCTGAATTGGGTGACCGATGACGGCAGTAATCCCGAAGCCGTATTTGTATGCCACCATGGAGTCTGGAATAATCCAGACTGGGGCAATTACGGCAATAACCTTTCTGTTCTCGACTATGGTCTGCGCTATCAGGACGAAGGTGCCGGCTACGGCGATGACGGCGTCTGGCCCTTCGCCGCCGGATGGGGTGCCGGCACTGTGACCGAAAGTCTATATAACTCATTCGCCTCGAATGACATCCGTCGCCAGGGCTCGATCATCAACGTAGATGATCCCAGTGAAGGCCTGAACTATACCGACAATTGCTCGGGCCAGTACCACGACACGCACCTTTTCATAAAAAAATATACTCCCATTAACGTCCACAGCGACAATGAGGCCCTCACAGGCGGCACGGGCTATTGCGCCATGGCTCTCGTGCTCTATCCCGGCTACACGGAGACGGACTTTCAGGTCAATAACCTTGTCGATTACATGATGCTTCGTTTTGCCGATATCCTTCTGATGGGCGCCGAACTGGGCGGGCCAAACGCCCAGAGCTATATGGATCGTGTCCGCGCTCGCGTCGGCCTCAATTCTGTCCCTGCAACGCTTGAGAACATCAAAAAAGAACGTCGTTGGGAGCTCGCCTTTGAAGGCATCCGCTACTACGACGTGCTCCGTTGGCACGATGAGGATCAACTCACCGCTAACCGCTCCAATTGCAAGGTGCTCAACGCTGGTGTTGAAACAGTGATATCCATTCCTTTCCGTCCTGAGACTCGCGGCTTCCTGCCGATACCCCAGCAGGAAATTGAAAAATCGGGCAACGTCCTCAAACAGAACGCCGGCTGGACCGATGCGTCCTGTTCTTATTAACAATTTGATAATATATCAAAAATCATGAATAAGATTCTATTATATTCGACGGCAGTTTTGTCTTTCGTGCTTACATCGTGCCTCGACGCGCATGTCAACGACGATCCCATGGGCGAAATCCTCACTCCCGAACAACTCGACATTGAGGTGACGACCGACAAACCGGGTTCGAACATGGTTATTATGCGTTGCAATACTCCTGGCGTGATTCCTTATTGGAGTACGCCCACGGGCAAGTCTACCCGTGTCTGTGATACAATCATCGCTCCCTTCACCGGCGAATTCAAGGTTCAGTTTGTTGGTCTATGCGGAGGTGGAGCCTCTAAGCCCGTTGAAAAGACAGTGAACATCGAACGTTTTGATTATGACATTGATCCGATGTATATTCTCTTTGCCGGCGAGAGCGGTTCGAAAAAATGGGTATGGGACCCCAACCCTGGCCGTGGCGGCAGCGGCTGCTATGGCTCCGGCGGTTACGGATGGTCGCCTGACGTCCCCAACTGGGGCGGTTTCAATGTGGGCGACGAGGGTGTCTATGCCGATGAGTATCTTGTATTCGACCTCAACGGCGGCGCCAACGTGACACTTCACCGCCACGACGGCACCGAACAGAAAGGCACATTCGCATTCAACAAGAATGTCTCGTCCGATAGAGCTGCTCTCACTCCCTGCTTCCGCAATGGCGAACCCACAGGTCAAGGGTGGCTTGGCTCCATCACAATTTCCGGCACTACAGTTCCCTGCGGCGAACTTCAGTGGGGTATGGGCCCGGCCCGCGATGAATTTGAAATCGCTGTCCTCTCTGACGACGAAATGGTGCTGATTCAGTGGATGGGAAGCCCGATACTCTGCGATCCTGATTGGGCGACCGGTTCCACTCACTGGTGCTTTGTCCGCGACGGCGTCCAATAGCAGTACAATAAGAAGCTGTTTTGAAATTATACAAAAAATCTGTTAAGCATAATCTGGACGCAGGCCAGCTGGACCATAGCCTC
>CANPZS010000054.1 GCA_947588835.1 uncultured Bacteroidales bacterium
CATGAAACGTCATCAACGCATCGCACCTCTGTTCTCTGACGATTTTTGGGTGACACGTTGACGAAGTCAGGAAAAAGACTAATGCACTCAAAAGAACTGATAAATAATCTTGCACCTAAATGACAGGATATTAAATAAAAATAACTATAAAAAACGAGCAATTCCGAAACAGCAGAATCTGAATCAAGAATTACTCGTTACAGACAAATGAATCTTTTAGTTATTCATTTATATCTTAGCCATACAATACATGTATCATAGCCATGCAATACAAAGGATCGCATGAATAATCAACAACTGTTATTCATGGCAAATGCAATGTCATTCTGAAGACAATGGCAGGCCGTAGCGGCCGTCGACGATTTCTTCCAGCACGCGCGACATCTCGTCGACCCGCTGCGGACAGTCGGCGGCCAGGTTGTGCCGTTCGGCGGGGTCGGACGCCAGGTCGAACAGCTGGGGGTCCGGGCTGTTTCCCGTCTCGATGTCCACGTTCTTCATGTAGGGCGTTCCGTTTCCCGGGCGGATATATTTCCATCCGCCGGCAATCAGAGACAGGTTGTTGGCGGCGTTCTGGACGACCAAGGTCGCGCGTCCTTGCGGATCCTTGCCCATCCATGCGTCCCGCTGCACCTGACTGTCCGGCGCGGCGTCACCGGGCAGCCGCACGCCCACGATGTCGGCCAAGGTCGCCAGCCAATCTATCTGGCAGACCAGCGCATCGGACACCGTTCCGGGGGCGATCCTGCCCTTCCAGCTCCAGATGCAGGGAATCCGGGTCCCGGCTTCATACGAACTGTATTTCCCGCCACGGTAGATGCCGCCCGGCCGGTGCTCGCCCAGCAGCTCCACCGCCTGATCCTGATAGCCATCGTCCACCACGGGGCCGTTGTCGCTGGACAGGACGACGATCGTGTTGTCCGCGAGGCCGCAGCGCTCGATGGCGTCCAGAATCTGGCCCACTGACCAGTCGAACTGCAGCAGGCAGTCGCCGCGGGGGCCCATGCCGCTTTTGCCGACGAACCGCTCGTCCGGCACGCGCGGCACATGCGCGTCCTGCGTGGCAAAATACAGGAAGAACGGAGCGTCCTTGCTGCTTTCGATGAAGCGGACGGCCTTCTCGGTCAGCGTTCCGGCGATTTTCTCATCCCGCCACAGCGCCTTACGGCCGCCTTTCATATAGCCGATGCGCGAGATGCCGTTCACGATGCTCATGTCATGCCCGTGCGAAGGAAGCATCCGGAGCAATTCGGGATTGTCCTTCCCGGTCGGTTCCCCGGGAAAGTTCTCCGCATAGCTCACCGCGATCGGATCGTCCGGGTCCAGATTGACCACCGTGTCGTTCTCCACGAACACGCACGGCACGCGGTCGCCGGTGGCGGCCATGATATACGAATAGTCAAAACCGATGTCGCGCACCCCCGGCACAAGCGTCTCGTTCCAATTCTGGGTTCCTTTTTCATCGCCCAGGCCCAGGTGCCACTTCCCCACGACGGCGGTCGTATAGCCCGCATCCTTGAACATATCGGCCAGCGTATAGCGCTCCGGACGGATGATCATGCCGGCATCCCCGTCCGCGATGCCCGTGCCGGCCCGCCGCCAGGCATACTCCCCGGTCAGCATGGAATACCGGGCCGGCGTGCTCGTGGCGGCCGCCGCATGCGCATTGGTAAAGCGCAGGCCGTTGCTCGCCAGGCGCTCCACGTTGGGCGTCACGATGGTGCGGCTCCCGTTGCCCAGGTCTCCCGCGTTGCAACTCAGGTCCCCATACCCGATGTCATCGGCATAGATGAACACCACATTGGGCCGGTCATGGCCCCTTCCGCCGGTGCAGCCGCCGGCCGCCAGCAAAAACAGAGGGAAAATATAAGTCTTGTTCATATATCGAAACCGGAGCGTATCAATATCCGTAATTGTTGTTGTCGTTGCTTATGCCCGGATTGGCGTCTATTTCGCTCGTCGGGACGGGCAACAGCAGATTGCGCTTCAGGAAATCTTCGGAAAGCTGTGTCTCGCTGCCGTTGTCGAACAGATGGTCGGAGAACAGCGCCGAAGCGGTCTGGTTGTTGATGGCGCACTCTCTGGTAATGTTGTGGCGGTTGTTGAGCACAAGCAGCTTGTTGAGATACTCCGTACCGCGCACACGCACCATATCATAAATCGAAGGCTCGCCTATCAGTTCAAATATACGCTCAAAATACAGCTTCTCGGTCACCTGCGACTGAGTGAGCGACTTCGGCCAGTCGGCGGGCTGTGCGGCGGGCGAACCGTCAGGGCCGCCGATATTGCGCGCACGGGCAAGCACCTCGTTGGCCAGGTCAATGGCGCGGGGAGTGTCGCCCAGTTCATTGTAGACGTCGGCCATCAGCAGCAGCAATTCGGAATAGCGATAGACAATGACAGGCCTGTGCGAATACTGCGCCGTCTGCCTGGTGTCGAAAAGTTTTCCGTAATAAGGCCATATCTGTATTCCTACCGCACCGGGGGTGGTGAAGTAGTTCCACAGCTGTTTGGTCTGGTTGGTCTCCTTCTGCGTTTCGCCCACAAACGTATTGAGCTCGGCGAGCGTCGGATTGGTCGGATCGGCGAACAGTTCATACGGCAGCCCTACTTCGATGTTGTTGCCCGCATTTCCGGGCGCCGTCGTACGGTAGGGATATGTACACATATAGGGAGCAGCAGCAGCAGCCACCCCGCACCTCTTGTATCTGGTGAGATAATTGATGTTCAGACGCGGGTCGTCGGCATAGGTGCCGCGCTGCAGGTCATAGATGAATTTCGCCACGCGGTTCGTTCCGTTGGTGGTGCCGTTCGTCGTAGACTGCTGCGGAGCGAAACGGTTGCTGGAACGGTTGAAACATACCGTGGAACTGTTGTCGTACGTAATCTGGATGATGACTTCGGGACTCTTGCTGGAATACTGCACCTCGTCCGAGAAAATGTTCCCCCATGGATCGGCATCAAGGGCATATTTGCCGTATACGTCGTCGAAGCACGATTTGGCATTGGCCAGATTCGCCTGACGGTCGATGTCGAGCATAGCCATCTTGTAATATACCTTGCCGAGAAATGCTACCGCAGCCGTAGCGTCCAGACGTCCTTCCACATTGGTTTCGGGCAGATTCTCCATAGCGAACTGCAGGTCGGGCAGCACGATTTCGTTGAAAATCTCCTCGCGGGGCGAACGCGGCATATCAATGTCGTCGGCCGAAGGCACGCTCAGTTTCTTGGGCACGTCGCCGAAATGAGCCACCAGATTGTAATAGGCAATCGCGCGCAGGAAACGGGCCTCGCCGTCAAGCCTTGCCTTCGCCTCATCGTCAAGTTCCGAACCGTCGACGCTCTCGACAAAGGCGTTGACCTCGCCTATGACCTTGTACATGCCGTCCCATGCCAGTCCCACCAGATCGTTGGAAGGCACCTGCGTGAGCGACGCGAGGAAACCCGGGGAGTCGTTGCCGTTCTGACGGCATACGGACAGTCCCGAACCGAATACGGGAACCTCCTGCCATATCTGGCCATACCCGTTGTTTGTAGACATATATCCATAACAGCCCAAAAGCGCCATTTCGGCATTGCTTTCAGTCGAGAACACCGTTTTACCGTTCTGCGAATACTGGGGATTTTCGTCCAGGCACGACGTCAGCAAAACCCCCGCAGCTAATAATAAAATAATATGGCTTTTCATATAATTGTCTTGTTATAATATGGTTAGAAACTCAGGTTCACGCCGAGAATGAACGAGCGCGAATTGGGATAGGAGCTCATGTCGATACCGGGGCGCAGGCCGTCGAACGCGAAGCTGTTCACTTCGGGGTCGTAACCGCTGTAGTCGGTAATGATGAATGCGTTCTTCACCGAGAAAGAAAACATCATGCTGCGGAAATGGATTTTCTTCATCCAGTTCTGCGACAGCGAATAGCTCAGCGTGATGTCCGAGCAGCGCAGATAGCTTGCATCCTCGATATAGCGGTCCATCGTATAGTTTCCGAGCGTGAACTTTGAACTCGGATAGACATCCGACGGATTGCTTTCGGTCCACATGCCCTCGAATGCATCTTGATGGATATTGCGCATATAGCTGCTGTTAGGCAGGCCGTTGTAATATGTATTGGTGTTGAAGCGGTCTATGCCCGACACGCCGTTGAACGACGCCGACAGCGACAGGCGGCGATACGAGATCTTGGTCGAAAAGCCGTAGGTAAAGTCGGGGTTGGGATCGCCGATGATCGTGCGGTCGTTTACGTCCACCGTGCCGTCGCCGTTCGCATCGTAGAATTTGATGTCGCCCGCGACGGGAGCCTTGCCGAGGAACGAGGTATAATAGCCCGTCGTGCCGTCGTCCTTGACATATTTCACGCCGTTTTCGCTGATGTCCCCCGTCTGGACGATGCCCTGGGTGCGATAGCCGAAGAACAGGCCCGGAACCTCGCCTTCAAGGAATATGTTGCCCGCACCGAACTGGTCGGCGATGCTGTTGCCGTAGTAGCCCACGCGCTCGCCCAGACCGCCGAACTGCGACGGAGCCAGACCGAGGTCGGCGATTCTGCCGCGGTTGACGCCTATGTTGCCGCTGACGTTCCACTTCCACACATCGTTGTCGAGGATATATGCGTTGAGCGAGAATTCAATGCCCCTGTTTTTCAGCGAACCGCGGTTATAATATACTTTGTCGAATGCGGCCGAACCGGGAAGATCGCTCTGGATGAGCAGGTCGGTGGTATGCTTCTGATAGAAGTCTATGGTTCCCGACAGACGGGACTTGAAAAATCCGAAGTCGATGCCCGCGTTCCACGAAGCCGTCTGTTCCCAGCGGAGCGTCGTGTTGGCCATCGACGTCACTATCATCGTCTGGTCGGTAGTGCCGTCGGGACCGCCGTAGACGATATCGCCGCCGCTGTTCTGGCCGTAAAGCGAGAATGTGGAGTACGGGTCGATGGACTGATTGCCCGTAACGCCATAGCTTACGCGCAGCTTCATCTGATTGAGCCATCTGACGTTCTTCAGGAATTCTTCCTGCTCCATGCGCCACGCCACTGACGCCGAAGGGAAATATCCCCAGCGGTTTTTCTTGGTGAACTTCGACGAACCGTCGGCACGGAACGACGCCGTGAACAGATACCGGTCGTACAGCGATACGTTCAGACGGGCCAGATAGGACAGCAGCTGATAATCGCGCTGTTCGGGCTGCATATATTCAATGTTGCCGGCCTTGCTCATTCCTTTTTCGCGCAATGCCAGGAAAGAGAACTGAGTTCCGCGGCTGTTGGTATTCAGATAGTTGTAATCATCGTAAGTAATACCGGCCGTCGCGTCGATTTTCGCGACCTTGCCGATCTTGCCTTTATATACGAGCAGGTTCTCCACCGAGAAATTGTTGCGGTCGAGATCGGAAACTGCAAGGAGACCGTTGTTGTTCATGCCCTGATAAAGCTGCATGCCGAACCAGCGGGCACGTTTCTGGCTTACGAGGTTGCCTCCCGTACGCAGATTGTAAGTGAAATTGTCGGATATGTTGTACGACAGGTTGAGGCTCGCATTGAACGTGCGGTTGTCCGTCCTGTCCACATAGTCGTTAATCCAGCTGAATACCGTAGTCTTCTGCTCGTCGGCATTGGCCTGCGGGTCGCCGGCAGGCATTTCGTAAGGCACATAGTCCAGCGCAGTACGCGAAATGGCGCCCGTCGGACCTCCCTTTTCATTGCCGCCCGCCATCATGTTGTTGCGGCGGATGGAGCCGTTCAGCAGCAGTTCCAGCTTGACTTTGGGAGAGAGCTGCGCCGTCAGATTGGCGCGCAGGTTGCCCTGTGTCAGCGCCGTATTCTCGACGGTGCCCTGCATGTCCTTGAAATTGGCAGAAATGTAATAGGAGGTATTCTGCGTGCCGCCGCTCACCGACAGCGAATAGCTGTGCGAGAAAGAAGGATTATAGATCTCCTTCTGCCAGTTGCGTGTCGTCAGCACATGATATGTGGACGGATTGGCCGGATCATAGGGATCGTTGGCATTCTCGAACGAATAGCGGACCTCGTCGCCGACGATGTGGTACAGCTGACTGTCCGCTGCGCGGCGGGAGTTGTGATATTCGGCGAACTGCCTGACGTCAAGCATATTCATGAGGTTCACCGGCTCGGCTACGGTGAAGTTGGCCGACGCAGTGACGCGGGCGCTGCCTTCCTGACCTTTTTTGGTGGTGATCAGGATGACGCCGTTGGCGCCGCGGGAGCCGTATATGGCCGTAGACGACGCGTCTTTCAATACCGTGATATCAAGGATGTCCGACGGATCCAACTGGGAGAGAGGATCTTCCTGAATCTGGAAATCTGTGCCGCCCACGCCCGACGATGCGAATTCGCCTGTCGACGCCTGAGGGACATTGTCTATGACATATAGAGGCTGGTTGTCGCCGCGCAAGGAGTTGGCGCCGCGGATCACTACCGACGAAGCCGTTCCGAGCATGGAAGATGCGCTGTTCACGACCAGGCCGGCCACCTTGCCCTCGAGCAGGCTGTTCACCGAGTTGAGAGCGGCATCGCTGTCCGTCGGCTTGATATTGGTGAGCGCGCCCGTGACGTCGCCCTTGCGGGCCGTACCGTATGCCACTACCACCACTTCGTCCAATGTCTCGCTGTCTTCCTCCAATATTATCTTCAAGGATTCACGGCCGGCCACCTCTATTTCCTGCGTGGCGAAACCGATAGAAGAAACGACGATGGAAGCGTCGGGCTTGATCTCCAAAGAGAAGTTTCCGTCAAAGTCGGTAATCGTTCCGTTTGCATTGGAACCCTTTTCAAACACGCTGGCTCCGATGATCGGCTCCCCGTTCTTGTCAAGAACCGTTCCCTTGACCACCGTCGACTGTTGATTGATGGCGTTCTTCGCCACGTTCTCAGAAACGGGAAGCGTGCCGTCGCTCGCAAACGAGTATTGCGCACACAGCAGCAATCCTATTCCCATTAATCCATTCCGCAAGACGGAACAGATGACAGATATAAATCTTTGCGTCTGCATATACTATATGGTGGGTCTTGTTCTACATGCCGTGAGGATCGGGAGGACCCACTGTTCCCGACCGGGACGGACTTATCAAATCGAGGCGTAAGATATGAATTTTAAATCAAAAAGACTTCATTTCCTTCTATTTTTCTGTAGCGGCCCCGGCACGGCGAGTCATTCTGCAAGCGCAGATTCCTTTTATAAGAAACGGCTCTCGATGAAATAAATTCAATTCCTAATTACCCACACACCGCCATTGTCATTGCCTTCATGCTTCAGTATGTCCATATTCTGCATTGTCGCTAAATCTCGTTCTATAGTACGTCGGCTCACCGACAACGTCTCCGACATTATCTCCGACATGCCGGAGGCGCAATCACAACCTTACGCCGATGCCGAGCATAAGGTTCTGCGGCTCCTTGAAGCTGCCGAGACGATAGCCGATGTTCAGATAGGCACGGCGGCTGACAAACGCTTTCAGCGTCAACGATTGATAAAAAGCTCTATCCCCCTTGGTATTGACTATGTCGTATCCGATGCCGGCGTTGACCGAGAATATCGGCATCGTGAGTTCGGCATGCGCCGACAGGCCCACGCCGATTTGCTTGCCGAACGGCGGCCGTCTGAATTTTATCATGTCTCCGCTCGTGCCGTCGACCCAATATTGGGACAGCCCCGCGCTCTCGTCCCATTGGAGATCGAGCGAGGGCCCGACCGCTACCCACCGGTTCAGGCTGCGCATAGGCGAAAGCTGCAGTCCGAGAATGCCGAATTCCCCCGGGCACAGCTGCGGCTCCGGGGGCTCGCCGACAAGGACGATGCGCTTGCGTACGCTCCCGTAAAGAACGATGTCGTAAAGCCACCGCCCCTTATCCGCTTCCTCGGACAAGCCCTTGTCCGGCACCGGGGCCTTCCGTTGAGGATTGAGCGTGTAGGCGAATCCTACCGTGGCACCTATCGTATTCACCCCCGCGTTCGGCCAGGATGTGTTGCCGTTGGAATAATGATTCGCCGACAGTCCCGCCGACACGCGCCATCTGTCCGACAGATCGTAATGAAATTTGAGTCCGAAACCCATATGGGCCGTGACGGGGGTGCTGACCGCCACATTGTCATCGTCGGCGTCCCAAGAAAAATGCTTCCATCCGCAGGCTACGCCGAACTGCCATTCATATCCGAGCCACAGGCGTTCGTCAAGGTACACGATCGGAGCGCCCTGGTAAACATAAATCGAGACTGGGGTTCCAAGCAAAGAATTGGAGAAAAAGGTATTGACGCCCAGCCCGATACCCTGATAAAGCCCCTTGTAAAGCATGCCTTCGCGTGATAAGGGGCTGAAACTGAAATCGGCCCGGATGTCGCCGGAAAAAGTGCTTCGTATGCTCTTCCCTTCCGCATTCTCCCCTTTCAGGAAACCGTTCGTTCCAGGCACCCACGCCGGATTCATTTCAGTGCCGATGTGCCATTGCAAAGAACGCGGAGGCGGAATCGTGTCGTACCCTGCGGCCGCAAGACAGCCCGTCAGCAGCATTATTGTCGATATAAGTATTTTATTCATATTCAACTTCGTAATCATAGCTTACGGGATAAACGGACGCCCATGTTACCGCCGTTTCAAAATACACGTCAGCCGTTGCATTGTAAAATTGCAGGGTCCCTTTCTGAATGGCACGGGTATAATTCAACGTACAGCTCAATTTGGCCGTTGCGCCAGCAGGAACATCGATAATCAGCTTATGCCCAAAATACCTCGGCGTCAGATTGCCTGTGACGTATCCTAACCTTACATACTCGTCCTCACGCCATTCCCATTCTTCGCCGTCGAAATTGTACTCGGGCATAGGCATGTCCAGAGCCAGCCCGTATGCCCATGTGTCGGACGGAATTGCCTCCTCGCTGCAATACGATCGCAGGAAAGGCATGAGTTCAAGTTTCTGGGCAAGCGGCCCGTTGTTGGTGAAACTTTCTTTATACGTCGTCTTGTGGAAATTCTCCTCAAGGTCCATCGCTCCGGAAAGCGTCCATCCGACCAAGTGAAGCCTTTCACCGGCGGTCAGGGCGATATGTATCGTTTTGACCGCGCCATAATCGTAGACAAAGCGAAGCAGCACGACATTGTCATCAAAAGAGGCATTGTAATGGCTGGTAAAATAAGCCATATCTCCCTCGAAGCCTATTTCGTAAAATTTTACCGGACTTTGATAAACAATGCTTTTAAGTTCCGAAGGCGGACAATCCGCATCGACGACACCGCCGTTAATGCCGTAATAGGTAAGGTATGCTTTATCGTTGGACTCGCAATAAATGCTGGACAGGCCTTTCCGTGAAAATGCCGACGACCACTGCCCGCCGTTCCCTTCGATCACAAGCGTGGTAACATCCGGCAGCTCATCACCGTCGATAAAAATATCCCCGTTGCAGGCCGGCATCAGCATCGCCGCAATCCCCAAGGCCAGTATTGACAAAATCCTTTTCATTCGTTTCAGTTTCGGGACATACCATGTATATTACCATCGGAATCCAGTATATTATCTGAAAGTTGATCGAAGTCAGACTGAAACAGACGATCCTGTATTATCCTGTATTTTTCAAACTCGCTCTCTGCATACTCCTTTGCCTGTTCTGCAGATACAGTTCCAGAGTCAGGTAAGACTGCTCTGTCATCGCTCTGCAAGAATTTATCTATACGGGTAGCCCAATCTTCCATTGTCATTGGGATATGACGTTTGGCCCTATCTTCAGCCAAGTCGAGAAATGCATTGACAATTCTTCCCATAGACTCCAATTCAGTTTCTTTCAAATAATTCTTGGCTATCGACACATCGGTTTTGAC
>CANPZS010000055.1 GCA_947588835.1 uncultured Bacteroidales bacterium
CAATCCGCTGGAGCAGAAAATAAATGACGAGTTCCACATAAGCAAACTGATTGTCTGCACGGACTGCGGACTGTCCTGCTCCGGCAATCCTCAAGGCCAACAGCCGCAGATGGATGATTGAGAATTGCTTCAGGACAATGAAGACAGACTTCGATGCCCGTCCGGTGTATCTGCAGAGGAATGACAGGATAAGGGCTCATTTCTTAACATGCTTTCTCGCACTCCTTTTATACAAGTACCTTGAAAAGAAGATAAACAGAGGTGGAAACCACTTCTCTACGGAAGAAATAATCAGCACCCTTTCCGATATGAACTTCCTGGCTATACAGGGAGAGGGGTATATCCCTACTTACACCAGAACAGACCTCACGAATGCATTGCACGGCTCCGCCGGCTTCAGAACTGACACCCGGATAGTACCAAAACAGAAAATGAGGGAAATAATATCAGCCACGAAGAACAGCAGAAGTTCCAAGGAAAAACTTAAGGAAAAGGAGAAAAATATGTAAAAAAAGCACACAGCAGGGTTTATATACCACAAACATACAACAATAAAGTCGGGCTACAAATCTCTGAAAATGAGATAAGTAGCCCCTATTTTTGCCCAATGGGGCGTCAAACTTGAGAAGATACTTATTTTGTATGATAAGTGCAATCCGTAGGAAAAGACAATATATTTTCGTATGTTTGTAAGAACGCGAACGCGGCATTTGCAGCGACATTGAAAAATAAACTATGAATTCAAAAATAATACAGTTGCTCGTTTCGCTCCTGCTCATTGCGGCGGCATGCAGTATCATCTTCGTTTTCGTATTCAAAGGCGGACACGTTTCCCATAAGGAATTCTGGCATATTCTACTGTTTCTGTTCATTCTGATTGTCCTGCTGCTGAATCTGCGGCCGCACTGGTCGCTGGAAAAAAAGCACCGGCACTTTTTTGAGACATTCATCTCCCGGACGGATCCGGCCATTCTGCGCAGAATATTGGGCGACGCCGATTCGGATCAGGTGGACCCGCGCTACCGGTCCTTCGTGAAGCTCATCGGAGGGGACCTGCATCTGTGCGCAACCTCCAACAATTCGGTGGAGATAATCACGGACGGATCCAGAAAATATGAACTTCTGCTGCACGACCTGGAAAACGCCAAGGAGTCGATCCACATGGAATATTATCATTTCGGTGCCGACAAAGGATCGAGGGCAGTGAGGGACATGCTCATCAAAAAGGCCAGGGAAGGCGTCAAGGTAAAGTTCATAAACGAAAACGTGGCCAATTTCCCGATAGGGCACAGGTATTACCTCAGCATGAAGAAAAGCGGCGTGGAGGTCATACGTTTCACCAGCATGAACATGCGCCACCTGATCAGGGATTTCCTTACCAAGCTCAACTACAGGAACCACAGGAAGGTCGTTGTCATAGACGGTAAAATAGGGTATACCGGCGGCATGAACATAAACGATCATTATTTCAAAAAATGGAGAGACACCCACCTGCGGATAGAGGGGGACGCCGTCGCCCAGCTGCAGCTGATTTTTTTGAACTCATGGGTGACTTCCGGCGGAAGCGAGCCCGAAGAATACGACTCCATGTTTCCGAAGACGGATCCGCAGCCGGAACAAAGGCTGGTGCAGATCATTGCGGATGAGCCCGGAATGGCGTTCCACCCGATACAGATGAGCTACGTATGGGCGCTGATGCATGCCAAGGATTATTTCTATATCCAGACGCCATACTTTTCCCCGTCCGAACCGGTGCTGGAAGCGCTGAAGGCCGCAGCCCGCTCCGGGGTGGACGTCAGGATAATGCTGCCCAAAAAATCGGACACGGCGTTCATGGGGCCTGTAAACAAGTCATTTTACAAAGAATGCATGTCCTCCGGCGTCCGCTTTTTCGAAAGGGAGGGTGAATTCATGCATGCGAAGACGTTCGTATCCGACGACTATCTCTCCTGCGTGGGAACGGCCAACATGGACAACCGCAGCTTCAAGCTCAACTACGAGGACAATGCATATATCTACGACAGCGAGCTGGCCCGCCAGAGCAAAGCCATTTTCATGAAGGATATGGAAACCTCGGAAGAGGTATTTTTGGATGACGTGAAGGCCTGGCCCTGGTATCAGGTATTCCTGCAGAAAGTGCTGCACACCTTTGCCTCCGTCCTGTAGCCACGAATAAAAACGCCCCGGAGACAGTCGTCTCCGGGGCGCCGGCCTGAAGCCGTTCGTTTATTTACTATTTACGCATCAGAAAATCCTGTACACGAGTCTCACCGACATCTGAGGCCATACGGAAATCTTCTCAAGGCTTTTCGGCATGCTTTCCAGAACGGTCTCCGCATTGGAATTGAACTTCACTTCGGAATTCGAAGCCATGACGGGGGTACCGTGATACCATACTCCGAGATCGAACTGAACTCCGAAATGGTTCTTGGGCAGGCTGCGGCCGAAACCGACGCCTATATAAGGCCTTACCGTCCATACGTCAAAGCGGGCGTCCACATGGCCTTTTCCGTCCTTTTCGTTCACTCTCAATGTCTTGCCGAACACGTTGAAATCGATGTCGTCTATTTCGATCGATTCGTATCCGGGAATCTGACCGTCATACATTTCATTCAGCGTATGAACTTCCTGTTTCACGGATTTGTAATTTCTCCAGAATTCGGCATCCGTATATATGTCGGCGGAAACCAGTCCGTTGCCCGACAGTCCGAAATATGCGCCGGCCGTAACATGGAACGAGCTGTTCCTGAACGGATACACCTCAAGGAGGGCCTTCAGGGTAGTCAGGTTCAATTTCGGGCGCGCGCTCAGCTGTACGTCTTCCTTGAACGTCGTCTTCAAAGGATCTTCAAGGTCGTATTCGGCAAGCTGCTGCTTCACTTCCCTTATCTGATCATTTATATCAGTACCGATGCCGTCTACGGAGGTGTTGACATTGACGGATACTGACGGGAAATTGACGCCGGCCTTTACGACAAGCAGATCCTTATAGACGGGCATCGACAATTCTATTCCGGCACCTGTAGTACCGATCTCAGCCCCTGCCGCAAGGCTTTTGAAAGCCTCCTGCGCTTCGGCCGCAGTGCACAATGCGCCCATAAGGGCGGCGGCCGACAAAAGTTTTTTACGAATCATTTTTTCTCTTAATATTTATTGTTTATTCGGTTCGCAACAAAATACAAAGCCCTCCAGGGCCTTTTTGAGCCTGCAAAGGTAGTACAAATAATAAAAAAGCCAAATTTATCTGGAAAATGCATACGACATAAAATAATTTTTCCCATATTTGCGAAAGCAATGATGACATTCAACGCATATTGGTGGTGGCACCTCTTTACAGCTTATAAGTCGTAAAGGGTCATTCCCCGTGTGCATAGATTGATACATGGAGCGCAGCCAGATACGACTGCGCTCCATTTCTTTAGCATTTTCACAACTTAATTCATATTATTATGGAACAAAAAATCCCTTACAAAATCTACCTCCGGGAGGAGGAGATTCCCACACAATGGTACAACGTCCGCGCCGACATGACGCACAAGCCGGCCCCGCTCATCAATCCGTCCACGGGGAAGCCGCTGAAAGCCGAAGAACTCGAGCCGATATTCTGCAAAGAACTTATAAAACAGGAACTTGACAACGACACGCGCTGGATCGACATTCCCGACGAAGTGCTCAAGTTCTACAAAATGTACCGTCCGTCGCCGCTGGTGCGCGCCTATTTCCTCGAGGAAGCGCTCGGCACGCCTGCGCACATCTATTACAAATTCGAAGGCAACAACACTTCGGGCTCGCACAAGCTCAACTCTGCGGTGGCGCAGGCCTACTACGCCAAGAAGCAGGGTCTGAAAGGCGTCACCACGGAGACCGGAGCCGGGCAGTGGGGCACCGCCCTGAGCATGGCATGCTCGTACTTCGGACTTGACTGCCAGGTCTACATGGTGAAATGCTCCTATGAGCAGAAGCCTTTCCGCCGCGAAGTGATGCGCACCTACGGAGCCACCGTCACGCCTTCCCCAAGTGACACCACGGCCGTCGGGCGCAAGATTCTTCAGGAATTCCCCGGCACGGAAGGTTCGCTCGGCTGCGCCATCTCCGAAGCGGTGGAATCGGCTACGACCCGCGAAGGGTACCGTTACGAACTCGGCTCAGTGCTCAACCAGGTTCTCCTACACCAGACCATCATAGGACTGGAGACCCGACTCGCGATGAAAAAATACGGCATCAAGCCGGACATCATCATAGGATGCGCCGGCGGAGGCTCCAATCTCGGCGGCTTCGCCTCGCCTTTCATCGGAGAAAATCTGCGCGGAGAGGCAAACTACCGCATAATCGCCGTAGAGCCCGCGTCCTGTCCAAGTTTCACGAGAGGCAAATTCGCATATGACTTCTGCGACACCGGCAACATATGCCCGCTCGCCAAGATGTACACTCTCGGCAGCAGCTTCATCCCTTCGGCCAACCACGCCGGCGGCCTCCGGTTCCACGGAATGAGCACCATCCTCTCGCAGCTCTACCACGACGGAGCGTTCGAGGCACGCGCCGTAGAACAGACCGCAGTATTCGAAGCGGCGGAGAAATTCGCCCGGGTGGAAGGCATACTGCCCGCGCCCGAAAGCAGCCATGCCATCAAGGTGGCCATCGACGAAGCCCTCAAGTGCAAAGAGACGGGAGAGGCGAAGACAATCGTCTTCAACCTGACAGGCACCGGATATTTCGATCTTTCAGCCTATCAGCAATATAACGACGGCACGATGCAGGATCACATCCCCACCGACGAAGAATTGGAAGAAAGCCTTTCCAAGCTTCCGCACATAGATTAACGGCAGGACGCCCTTCAATCGGGAAGGAGAGTACGGCACTGACAGGCTATCGGATGCCTTTAAGGGCGGATTCCAGCTTCTCCGTCATCACGGTGCCGAGGACCACTTTGCCCGAGGGATCTATAAGATACATGGACGGAATCCAGCGGACATGATAGTCATCCGATATCTTGAGTGTCTTCTCTCCTTTCCATTTTTTGAACTCGCTCACCTGCAGCCATTTCACGTCATTGGCGGCTACAAAGTCGGCGAGCTTGTCCGGTTTTTCGTCGAACGAGACGCCCACGAATACCACCTTGTCGGAAGCATATTTTTCATACAGAGCCTTCATGACAGGCAGATCCTTGCGGCAGTCGGGGCACCAGGTCGCCCAAAAATCGAGAACCACGTAACTTCCGCGGAAATCTTTGAGCGAATGCGGGTTTCCGTCCGTATCATTTATGGTGAACTGCGGTGCGTCGGTGCCGGCCCTGAGAAGGTCCTTCGCGTATTCGGCATCCAGATCCTGGGCCGCTGCCGACAGGCACACTGCGAAAACGGCCATGGCGGCGATAAAAAGACGTTTCATAAATAAATTTTTCTAATCTTTCCAAAGATAATTCATTTAAATCAAATCAGAATAATTTCCTTTATTTTTCAGGTAATCTGATTTTTATTATCTTTGCCGAAAATTCATAAGGATATGAAAAATAGAAGTTTGACAATCATGTCCGCGACACTGATGATCGCCGCCGCGGCATTGGTCTCCTGCAAGAGCCAGAACAACAAAAAAAACAACGATATGTCTGAGAACGAATCAATCGTATATTTCACAAAGGAGATTTCCCCCGAAAGTCTCGTGAAAATCTACAAAGCCCTCGGGAAAGAGGCCACAGGGCGCGTAGCCGTGAAAATAAGCACGGGCGAAGCAGGCAACACGAATTATCTCAAGCCCGAACTGATCGCCGGCCTCGTAAAAGAAGTGAACGGAACCATAGTGGAATGCAACACCGCCTATCTCCCCAGCGAGCGCTTCACCTCCGAAAGCCACAGGAAACTCGTGCATGAGCACGGATTCGACGCCATAGCCCCAGTGGACCTGATGGATGAAGAAGGCGACATGAAAATCCCCGTACAGGATACGACATGGCTCAAATACGACATCGTGGGCAAGCACCTCGCCAACTACGATTTTATGATCAACCTCGCACATTTCAAAGGACATCCCATGGGAGGCCTCGGCGGAGTGCTTAAGAACCAGTCGATCGGCGTGGCGTCGGCAAGCGGCAAGACATATATCCACACTGCCGGAAGCGTAGAGAACATAGACAGCCTTTGGGAGCATGCCGGCAACCAGGACGGATTTCTCGAATCAATGGCCGCAGCCGCACAGGCCGTCCATGAATATCTCCACGGCAACGTCATCTATATCGACGTCATGAACAACATGTCCGTGGACTGCGACTGCGTCGGCTACGGAGCCGCCGAACCCGCCAAGATCGCTGACATGGGCATTCTCGCTTCGCTCGATCCGGTGGCTCTTGACCAAGCCTGCGTTGACAAGGTATTCAACCTGACGCCTTCCGAAGGAAACGACAACGCTCCCCTCATCGAGCGCATCAACCGTCAGCACGGCATCCACACCATAGAGCATGCAGAGAAAATAGGCCTCGGCTCCAGATCCTACAAAATCGTGGATCTGGACGCAGAAGCCGAATAAGCCATATTCGCCGTCTGATAAAAAGACTGCGCCCTGCGCAAGTGACTCTCATCGGTTTCTTCGATGAGAGTTTCTTTATATCCCTGCCCGTCCTTCTCCACCGCGAACTGACTCACCTTGCTTACCGGGGACAGCACCGTCAGAATCCCGTCGGCATAATAGCCCAGATCCTGATAAGTGGCCACGAAAGCCCTTTCTTCATAGTCAGGCGCAAGTATGTCTTGGCCGTAGAATTTCGAATCGTACGAGAAATGCAGCAGGCTGAACAGCGTCGGCATCAAATCGATCTGTGAGCATACCTTTTCCACTCGCTGCGGTTCGACAAAGCCGGGAGAATAAATCAGGGCCGGAATATGATACCCGTCGAGAGGAAGGCTCGTCTTTCCGGCGCTCGACGCGCAGTGGTCCGCAACGATGACGAACACCGTGTTTCCGAACCAGCCGGACTTAGAAGCCTCGTCCAGAAAGCTCCCTATCGCGTAATCGGTATACTTGACGGCCGCCGCACGGGACATGGGATTGCCTTCGTAAGAGATCCTGCCCTCCGGATAGGTATAGGGCCTGTGGTTGCTTATGGTCATTATATGGGCGAAAAACGGCTTGCCCTCGGCATGCATGGCGTCCATGGCCCTCAGAGCCACTCTGTAGGTGTCTTCGTCGCAGGTCCCCCAGATATTGGAGAACGTAATGTCCTCCTTGGGATAGGACTTCCTGTCCACCACGTCGTATCCGTTGCCCCCGAAAAACGTTCCCATGTTGTCGAAATAGCTGTCTCCTCCATAGAAATAAGTGGTGCTGTAGCCCAGATCGCGCAGGACGGATCCCGTGGAGAACAGTCCGCCGTTGTCGGGACGCTTCACAATGCTCTCGCCCGAACTCGGCGGGATGCACAGGGTGACCGCCTCCAGGCCTCTCACAGTGCGGTTGCCCGTGGCGAACAGATTGTCGAACACGAGACTCTTTTTCACAAGCGAATCAAGATTGGGCGTTATGCCTTCCCCGTTCCCGTAAGTTCCGAGGAAACCGGCGCTCAGGCTCTCCACCGTTATGAGGACTATGTTCTTGCGCACGGCGGGGATGCTGTCCCTGACGGCCCGGACACCGTTTTCGTCCATGCCGCACATCTCCCTCTGCATGGCCGTAGCCTCGTCCTCCGGCATCATCCTGTAAAAGCGGGAATAATCCAGTTCGTTGCTTGAATATGCCTCCAGAAAGTCCCAGCAGCCGTTTTCCTGCAGCTGGGTGACGAACATGTTTTCGCTGCCGAGATTGCGGTAGCCCCAGTGCAGCCATTTCACGCTTATCCCCACTCCAGCCGCAAGTATGCACAAAGTGACGGCATAGCGCTTCCAGCCGGAAATGCCGGCCTTGCGCAGATCTTTTCCGCGCAGCATGAGCCAGCATATCCCCGCCGCCACCAAAAGCACCCCGGCCGCCATGGGCAATATCGGATAAGACTCCATGATGTTGCCTATCACCTCATTGGTGTAGACCAGATAATCCACGGCTATGAAATTGTACCTGACGCCGAACTCGCTCCAGAACACGGATTCGCACAATGCGTTGAGAACTACGCATATCGCATATACGAGCATGACGATAACGGCGACACAGCGGCGCCATGGCTCCCGCACCGCGGGAATGAACAGCTTTATGCTGAAACAAACGAGCAGGACTATGAGCAGGCCCTTGGCCATGCCGGGGACGACTCCGCCGTATTCGTCCGTTATATCATTGAAAAAGACCACATATACGGTCAAGGCCAGCAGCAGGATCTCTATAATATAAGCGGCGGCGCCGGAATATTTCTTGTCCGTCATGGCAGTATATACGACGAATGCCGGCACCAATGCCATCGTTGCGAACGCCATGTCGTTGACGAAGCCCAATCCGAAGATTCTGAGCCATTCGGCAAAAGTAAAATCCGCTACGGTCAAAGGAGACAGGAGCAGGATTATCCTTACCACGACCCCTGTAATGGCCGAAAGACAATAGAAACGCGGAGCATAGAACGAAAACCAATCCGCAACTTTAGTCTTTTTCATAACTTTGTAAAACTATATGAAATCCTTTTTGTCCGCAGGCACCGCCACCCTAAGTGCGGCCGACACCGCCGCGGCCTCGATAAGCGTCCCGAAGACGCACGGGTCGCCGTCATAATGCGCCGGCCCCTCGTTTTCACGCCGTATCGTGACATGAGCGCCCCTGAAACAGACCGTCCTGCGGCTTCCCTGTGCCTTTCCGGTCATCAGCCTCGCTGCAAGCGCCGGCACTTCCGCCGTACGGAAAGGCTTCACTACGGTCACGTCAAGCAGGCCGTCGGTGACTGATGCAGCGGGCGTAATGCGGGCGCCGTTGCCCCACTGATTGGCATTGCCTACGGTGACGAAAACCGCCGGGCCCTCCCATTTTTTTCCGTCTACGTCTATCTCATATTTCTCCGGAACGAAGTTTTTCCAAGTTTTCCAGGCTTCGGATATATACGTCCGAAGTCCCCTTTTCGGAGCTTCCGCAAAACGGCTCGCCACGACGGCGTCGAGGCCGACCCCGGTCGTGCAGAAAAAATATCGGCCGTTCACGGTGCCGCAGTCCATATTGACGATGCACATTCCGCACAAGGTACGGAGGGCTTTCTCGGGGTTGCGGCTGATGCCGAGATGCAGGGCGAGGCCGTCTCCGCTTCCGGACGGGATTATCCCAAGAATCCTGTCACTGCCTACGAGCCCCTGCGCCACTTCGCTCACTGTCCCGTCGCCGCCCACGGCCACCACCACATCCGCATCGCAGGAGCGGGCTATTTCCGTGGCATGGCCGGGACGTTCGGTCATGAAAATCTCATGATCGAAACCTTCCCCGTCCATCACGTCCTTTATCAGACGTACAATGCGGCCCTTGTCTTTCCCTCCGGAAAGAGGATTTACGATAAACGCTATCCCATGCCCTGCAAAAAAAAAGAAAAGCCCACCCGGAAACCATTCCGAATGGGTCAGCCGTGGAGATAGTCGGAGTCGAACCGACGACCCCCTGCTTGCAAAGCAGGTGCTCTAGCCAACTGAGCTATACCCCCGAAAAAGAACTTCGCCGTAGGCCCTGGCAGAGTTGAACTGCCGACCTCCACATTATCAGTGTGGCGCTCTAACCAACTGAGCTAAGAGCCTGTATAATAATGAAAGACATAGAACAACAGGAAAGCTTGAAGAGCAAGGCGTCTCGCTCCAAAAAGGAGGTGTTCCAGCCACACCTTCCGGTACGGCTACCTTGTTACGACTTAGCCCCAGTCATC
>CANPZS010000056.1 GCA_947588835.1 uncultured Bacteroidales bacterium
GACGGCGTGAAGTCTGAATACCCCGCAGTAGGTCCCAAGGGCGAGCAGGGCGAACCCGGCAAGGACGGTGTTGACGGTAAGGATGGCGTTGACGGTAAGGATGGCGTTGACGGTGCTTCCGGTACCAACGGTGCGGACGGCCATGATGTTCAGGTCAGCGAGGACGGCTACTGGATGGTATGGGATGCCGAAGCCGGCGAATATGTTAAGACCGAATACATTGCAGGCGGTGTACGTGTCGCTGAGACAACCGGCGGTTACAACCTGACTGTAATAGATGAGAACGGCGAGGAACAGACCATCTTCATCCCGACCAGCTCGACAATGGGTTACATTGACGTATTGGACAACCCTGTAGCCGGATATCCTGTCAAAGAAAGTGTGACGGAAATGAATGTTTTGTATGGCATCAATGAAACGGATGTAAAGTATGGTCCTAATAAGGAGAAGACCTTGGGCAAGGGTGTATATGTCACTCTCGACCGTGATCTGAAGATCGTTGTCAACCCTCAGGGTACTGATGCTTCCGCTTATGAGTATTCTTTGCTGAACTCCGCCAATCAAAACACACAACTGCTGTTTAAGGAGGCTGTTCCTTATAAAGGTGCCGTGTTGACTCGTGCCGCTTCGGAAAACGGCGTATGGGTTTTGCCGCATGACTTCACCCGTTATGAAGATATCACCGATGCCAGAACGAAGAATTATCTGCTGTTCAAGGCCAACGATGGCAAGAAACATGCATTGTCTCTGACTGCTACTCTGAACAATACGACCATCAAGACTCCGTATGATCTGGGAGCTTCCTTGAAGCAAATAATTGGTTTAGTATCAGTAACTGTTGAGGCTTTGAAAAATTGCGCTGTCAATGAGGTGTATTATCCGTCTTACAGCTCTAACGCAGTTTATGATTATTGGCTGACCTTCGATGAAACAGCCTCGAACTTGAAATATGTTGAACTTTATGGTGCACAGATTGTGGAGGACGGTCATGCATTTACCTACACAAGAGAAACTGGTGTAAACAATCATGTTGATTTGGTTTTCCACTACATTCTGGCTAACGGCAAAACAGGCGAATGGCCTTTCACGGCTTGGATGACTGAAGAAATGGCGACTGAGAAGTCAATTACCTTGGAACGTCTGAAGACACCATTCGATGCCACACTCGTAACAGCGACAAATCCGTTGCTTCCTTCTCTCGTAAGAGATGAAAACGGTAACGACGTCCGCAATGATGCAAACGATGAGAAAGTATTCGTTATGAATACTAAGAAATATTCATTGGCAGATCTGTTCTCTCAGATGAGCAAGGTGGACAAACTGGTATGGGAGAGCGCTTTGAGTAAGAACTCAATAGTTGCCGAACTTATCGGTGGCGATGGTGAAAACAATGTGCAGAATGATAATAACGCCAATCTGCGTAACATTGGATATATATATTCGGCGGCAGACAGCACCATTATATTCCAGTTCGCTGTAAGTAGAGGATATAAATATATAAATGCCGAGGGAATCGTAGAAAGTGCAAACTTCTACTTGAATAAAGCATATCAGGTTACGCTCACTGCACTTGATGAAGATACTCATACTCCTGTAGCTTCTATCGTTCTGCCGTTCGAGCTCACCCAGCCGACGCTGAATATTACCCGTACCAAAGGTAAATGGACCGTATGGTCGGCAGATCAGAAGACATTGACTTCTTACGGTGCTTATGGTCCTTCTACGACAGATCCGGGTAGCGCAGTCCGTATGTATCTGCCTCTGTATGAAGCATTCAATGCATGGACTACAAACTACACCAAATACAACGACGAGGCCTGCTACTACACGTTGAGCAACAGTGACGCTGATATTTGGCTGTTAGACGAAATCAACCATGTTCATGGCGCCCTTGCTCTTGATGATAACTTGACTTACAATTCTGACTGGATTGGCTGGAGAACTTCAGCAATAGATGCATCTGTAACTATTAAGAACAATGCGGAAGTTGAAAAGACAGTCGAGAAGGTAGGTGCCGAATTCTATCACTATGGCGTATATGATGCAAAGGTAGCAGACTTTAAACTGGTATTCGCCAGCTTGCTGAACCATTCTACTCTGAAGATGGCCGCCGGTAAGGAAACGTTGGTTGTCAATACGGGTAAGCACGATGTATTCATCTCGAATGACGATCTGGATCTGACGACCCCGATGGGCGGTAAGTTCTTCCTCTTTGACGGTCTTGATAAGAGTGAAAATGTAGTATTACGTAAGACTCTGAACGAAACCAGCTTCAACGAAGAGCAGCGTGGATTTATGACAGTAGATGAAATCTTTAATGCTGCCAACTTTGAGGCAAAAGCAAAGAACGGTTCAACGCCTTATGACATTGATGTAATTGATCCAGTTAAAAATCCTGTTTCTGGTTACGATTGGGCTTACGATCTTGTAACGGGTAAACGCACTTACACCTTACCTGCCCCTCATCCAAATCATATTAGGATTTATAGGGTTCTGGCAGAATCTAAGCGCAATGCTACGTCTGCAGACAAGACAAATGCAAAAGTGGTTAGTGGACACACGGGCGGTATGGTTATCCAGTTGCCTACTTCCGTTGCCGACCAGGAAGAAGTTGAAATCACGATGACGGTAGAAGACGGTCTCGGCTTCACGAACGATCTGAAGTTCACTGTAAAGAAAATCAAGTAATCATCTGATTATGTACTTTTATAAAAAAGAGGCTCCTTCGGGAACCTCTTTTTTTGTTAATGCCGTGCTTCCTTGCCTCCTGACAAAGCACTTTCTTGCATCCTGAGTAAGCACCAATCGTGGACTTGACGTCCATGCGTACCGTTCGCCTAAATGCCGAGTATGGCGGAGGGCTGTATGCTCAGTGTGCGGCAAAGGAGCCGGGCGACTCGCAGCGTCGGTTCGGCACGGCCCGATATATAGTCGCTGATGCGGGAGGGGCTGATGCCGATCTCTCTGGCAAGTTCCTTTTGCGTCATGCCCTTTTCTTCCAAGGAAAGCTCTATGAGCTCCGCTACCGTCGGCTTTTCAATCGGATAATGCTCTTTTTCATACGCTATCACGATGTCGGACACCATGCTGAGCTCCACTGCGTTTCTGTCATTGGCAGGCGTGTCGTCATCGACCAACGGCAAAAGTTCCTCCACCCTTGCCACCGCAAATTCGTATTGTTCTTTGGTAATCTTGCTCATATCGTTTCCTTTTTAAATGGTTGAACAATCCAATTGCTCGTACTCCTGATGCGTGCACACCTTTCGGATAAATACGTACCCGATTGTAAACTTCACCACGACGACCAGCCGGTAGTTGTTCCCTTTGATGTTGAATACATAATGCTGGTTGCCCACATAATCCGTTGCAGGAAAGTCCACTTTGATTTCCGAAAGATTATTCCATGATGCCTTTTCCGTGATGTCATACCACCGTTCGAGGACTACTCTTGCGTCTTCCCTCCCTCTGGTTTCATAGAACTCCTTCAACTTTTTATGTGACACAATTCTCATGTCTTCTCTTTCATTGGCACAAAGGTATACAAATAATTCTGTATTTCAAAACAAATCCTGCCAATAGTTCCATATTTCGAAATAAAAAGGCATGGCACCGTGTTTGCCAATTATTGCCCGTCACCCGACGGGGTTCAGCAATACCTGAGTGCTATATCATCCCCGTCATATAAAACGGCAGATAGATGAGCTCGTTGTCGCCCTTCTGAAAGTCTTTTGCATAAATCAGGTAGCTGTTCTTTATCCTGGCGGAGTACTTCGCCCTGAAGGCGTCAAGCGAGGCATGGGTCTTGTATCCCGACGATTTGACCTCAATGGGGCATATCTTGTTGCCCCTCGACAGCAGGAAATCTATTTCGTAACAGTGTTTCGCGTCTTTTTCAAACGTATAATAGAACAGATTGTTGCCGGCGGCCGTCAGCATCTGGGCGACAAGGTTCTCGTACACATAGCCCAGATTGGCTTCCAGCTTGTCGGCCAGCAGCTTCTGATAAATCACATTCTCGGCAAAATCCTTGTCCCAGAACCCCATGGTCACGAACAGCCCCGTATCGGCCGTGAACAGCTTGTACCTCGAAACGTCTTTTGTCAATGACATCCCGACATTCGGGTCGTCGGAATGGTAGGACACAAGTACGGCCCTGCTGTCTTCGAGACTGACAAGCATTTCATGCTCCGTGTTGTCCTCCAGTTCTCCCACGACGGCGTTGGTGTAGTATCGGGAAGCGTTCCGGCCCAGCTGCGCCGGTATCGCCATGAACAGTTTGCTGAGCCTGCCCGTCGGATCGATTTTCAGGAAGTCGTCGGAATACAGTTGTATGATCCTGCGCTTGACGGCGTCGACCTTGGACAGGTTATTGGTGTCAAGATATTCATTTACCGCCTGCGGCATTCCTCCGACCAGCATATAAAGCCGCAAGTCCCGCTGCTTGATCCGGTGGGCGGCCCCCAGCGGGAGCCGCCTCTCGTAGAATGTTCGGATAAGGGGCAGGGACGCCGCATCGCCCAACGCCCAGCGGAACTCCTCAAAGTCCATCGGGAACATGTCTATGCGTTCTTCTTCGCTGGGGATGGTAATCCCTCTCGTATTCTGCCGGATGCTGATGAGCGATCCCGTCTCGATGTAGTCGTACCTGCCGTCCCGGACGAGATATTTGATGGCCTGCCGTGCGTCCGGACATTTCTGCACTTCATCGAAGATGATGACCGACTTCCGGTTCTCCAGCACCACATTAAACAGCGTCTGCAACTGCAGGAAAATGAAATCCAGGTCCATCAAGTCGTCGAAAAGGGACCTGACTGCCGGCGATGCCCTGTTGAAGTCGATCATCAGATACGATGAATATTCCCTTTTGGCGAACTCCTCGACGATAGTCGATTTGCCGATACGCCTTGCCCCCTGTACGAGCAGCGCGCTGCGTCCGTTCGATTCCTGCTTCCATTTCAGCAGCCTGTCGTAGATCTTTCTTCTGAAAACGGTTTGTCCCATGAGCTTATGATGCCTCTTTGGGTGCAAAAATAAGCGTTCTTTTATTCTCCCGCAAATTTTAACCGCCCAATTCCCCGATTTCCCCGAAATTCATAGGCCGAAGATACCCTATTTCCCCTGAATTTGTCGGTGCCATCGTGTCAGGCTATAATAATCCCGCCATGTATGCGGGCAGGCAGAAAATATCTCCGTCTTTTCGCAAATCCTTGGTATAGAGAAGATACCTGTAAAAGATTCTCCCGGAAAATTTCTGCCGGAATTTGTCGAGGGACTTGTGGGAGTTATAGCCGGAAGACTTCACTTCGACAGGACAAATCTTGTCTTGACGCGAAAGCAGAAAGTCTATTTCATAATTCCGGACTGTTCTGGCTTCATCATCATCTTTGTGTATTTCTTCCTTGAACGTGTAGTAAAACAGTTCATTTCCCGCACTTTTCAGCATCTGGGCCATTGCGTTCTCATATACATATCCCAAATTCGCGCCGAGCTTATCGGAAAGCAGTTTCCGGTATATCACATTCTCCGTATAGTCCCTGTCCATGAAAGCGAGCGTAACGAACAGTCCCGTGTCGGCCAGGAACATTTTGAAATGATCATGGTCGGCATGAAGTGAAAGGCCAACGCCCGGGTCATCGGCATGATAGGCAAAGTTTACCGTCATCGAATCCTCCATGTCCACCAACAATTCGCTGATACGTGCCGCCGTTGCATTCTCAATTACGCTCCCTACCTTATAACGCGCCGTGTTGCGCGAGAGTTCCGCCGGGATCGAAGCAAACAGCCGGGAAATACGTCCCGTAGGATCGATTTTCCGGAAATCATCTATGTAGAGTTCGAGAATGTTCCGTTTCACCGCATCTATGGCTGAAAAATCATTCGACTCGAGGTAGGCATTTATCGCCTGCGGCATGCCGCCGACAAGCATATACAGTCGGAAACTACGCATCAGGTCACGATTGGCCGCATCTCCGAGCGGCTTGAGATTTTGGTACGAATATCTGATCAGTTCATAGGTCTGAGGCTTATCGACGGCCCAAAGAAACTCTTCGAAGTTCAGCGGATACATTGAGATGCGTGTTTCTTCGCTCGGAATCACGATGCCTTTTACATTCTTTTTGATGGAGAGCAGCGACCCGGTCTCTATATAGTCATACCTGCGGTCTTTTACAAGGTGCTTGACTGCCTGGCGGGCGGGAGGATACAGTTGTACTTCATCGAAAACGATGACCGATTTCCGTTCATGCAGAGATACGTTGAACAACGACTGGATCCGCAGGAAAAAGTAATTCAGATCCGAAATATGGGAAAACAGCTCTTTGACCGCCTCGTCCGCTATCGAAAAATCAATGATGATGCAGGATTTATATTCCCGGCGTGCAAATTCTTCCACAATAGTGGATTTCCCGATTCGACGGGCACCCTTTATCAGAAGCGCCGTTTGTCCGTCACTTTCCTGCTTCCACCGGAGCATTTTTTCGTAGATCTTACGCCTGAATATTTTCCCGGGCATACCTGACAGTTTTTTGTTTTCTGCAAAGATACGCACCTTGTCGGAAAATGGAAAATGTTTTTTACCTTTTTTGTCGGAAAACGGAAAATGTTTCAGCGGGAATTTGTCGGGAAATGGGAAATCTTTGCAATGTCTGTAAGGGCACTTCGATATGACGCCCGTAATCTCGCTTTTTGCCCTGTTCTTCACCCCCTAAATCCCGATCAATGCGAATTTTTTAGGACGTCCCTTCGTAAAGGGGCCGGCTTTGGGACGGAACGAGGGGCACGGAAAGGCCGTGACGATGAACCCCATGAATGCTGGAAAGGCGCCGGATGACGGCCAGAAACGAGAGCCCGAAGGCACGGGACCGGACGACAAACGACAGCCGGATGTCCCCTGAACGCAAAGACGGCTGACGGCCGAATCGGTCAAATTGGCAACTGAACGAAAACAAAACATATGTTAAACAAACCAACTATTATTATGAAGCAATTCAAAAATCTGATTCTGACGGGAGCCCTCGTTCTGGGCCTCGCGGGATTTGCAGTGTCTTGCGACAAGTACGGCGATGACATCGACAGCCTGCAGACGCAGGTGGGTGCCCTCAAGACGGACTTGCAGGCATTACAAGCAAAAGTGGATGCCGGTAAGTACGTTACCAACATCGCGAAATCAGGGGATGGCATCGTCATCACCTGGAATGACAACAGCACCAGCACCATCGAGACCATCAAGGGTGACAAAGGTGACAAAGGTGATAAAGGCGACAAGGGTGATAACGGTACTAACGGCACCAACGGTACGGAATGGACCATCGGGGAAGACGGCTATTGGTACAAAGATGGTGAAAAGACCGAATACAAAGCCGCCATCAGCGATGAGACAAAGAAGGTGGTCGTACCGACCATCAAGGACGGCTATTGGTATTTGGTTGATGAGGAAAGCGGAGAATTGGTTGCAACGAAATACAAGGCCAACGGCGCCGCTTATGCAGTGGCTGAAGCCAACGGCGGATATACCCTCTACCTGCCCAACGAGGACGGAACCGATGTAGAAGAAGTATATGTACCGGGCGCTGCCGGCTCTATTACCGGTATGAAAAATCAGCTAACTGAAGACGAAAACAAAGATGAGGCCTTTACGATAAAGAAGTTTGCGTTCAATAAAAATCTTCCTGATAAAGACGGCAAGTCAAGTAGAGCCGCATGGAAAGCCTTGACAGGCAAGGACGCGACCACGAACGAATACATCCTTACTTCTGCCGATGAAATCGGTTTGCGTATCAATCCGGTAAACGTAGATGCATCTGAAATCGAATTCTCGCTTTACAACAGCAAAAACGAAGTTCTGCCTTATGTAACTTTGCTGCCTACCGAATACAAAGACTATCTAAAAACTAAAGCTGCATACGGAAACGGACTTTACACTTTGGCTATGGAGAAAGCCGAAGTAAAAGATCCTACTGCTTTAAAAACATTGACTGACTTGACAGACAAGAATTATGGGTATGCAGTCAGTGCTACCACAGCTTGCAGAGCAGAATATAGTATTCCTGTAACGACAACGGAAGGAACAGCAGCCCTTAAGGACCTCTACATTAATAAAAATAAACAGGACGAAGCCACCATCACTATTGGTAAGACTGGGACGGCTAAGGTTGATCCCAAAGCCACAAACACTGTTACGGTAGACGTGCCAAGTGATTTGTACGACATGTGGTTGTCCGTTGAGGAGGAAGATGTGAATCTGTTCGATATTGTCTTCGACCAGGAGAAGCACACCTTCGTAGTAAATGCCGACCCCGATGTCATTACAAAGGCTTCTTTCGACTTGACCGTTACAACGATTGACAACAATGGCAACTATAAAGAAACTGTAGTAACCGTCAATGTATCCAGCAAGATTGTAGCCGATCCCGTTTACGACAAGATAACGCATACAATCGTGGCCGATGCAACTAAGAACTTCTTCACTGCACCGATGTCCACCATGACAGAAGCTTTGGGCTCTCAACTGGATGCTTGGAAGAAGAACCTGACGAAAGCAGAACCCGTAACATTCTATACTGATGCAAAATGTACTCAAAAAGTAGCGAATGCAGCGGGTATTGGCTTGACATTTATTTCTCCTAACGTTGAGGAGCCTTATACCGGCAATGCTATTAAGAACGCAACTTTGATGAAGTTTGCTGTAACGAATACAACGGCAGCCTCCCACTTCCAAGTAGACAAAGTTTACTATGCAAAAGTGACATTCTCCGGTGCAGATGGCGAACTGAACTCTATCGTCATTCCGTTTGAATTCAAGATTCCTGCATTGTCCACAATGTTCGAGCAAAAGGCGGCTTATGTAGTAGACGGCGTAATCAACGCTTACTTCTATGACACCAGCACTAACACTCCGACGACGGCAGTTGCATTCAACAAGTATTTCTCCAAGTTTGTAAATGGCGCCGCAGTAAGTTTGGTTGCAGACGAAAAGATTAATAATGCGTTTACGACTACGTTGTTCACCTTCAATAATACAGAATCAGCATTCGAGACAGCTACCATTGATTTGATAGATGGCAAATCAGCTAACGGTGCCGGTCAGAATGGTTACGGCCAAGCTGTGACAGTCAATGTTAAGAAGAGTGATTATGAAGGTTGGTCATACAATGCTCAGGGTGCCGATACTTACTCCTTCAAGATTCGTCTGATGAGCCCGATTTACGAAGGCACTATCGTTCCTGCCGCAGGCAGCACGATTACAATCAGCGGCAACGACCTTGTTAACGGTGCGCTGATTACGGATGCTGACATTAAGGGTAAGGACTACAACAATAATACTTATACTGTAGTACCTGACAAAGTAAACGCTTCTAATGAGGATGATCCTGCTTGGGCTAATCCTCAAATCAAGAAAGTATCTGTAGGTGTGGATAAAGATAAATACATCAAGAATGTAAAGACTGAACCTGCTAAAAAAGTTGAGGGTATTACTGTAAAGGGTGACTTTAAGGTAACCGGTGAATCCATCTCCAACACGGTAACTGTAGAAATGCCTGTAACCGTCGAAGACGCTTGGGGCTATAAGAAGACAGTACCTGTTTCCGTAACGATTACCGGGAACTGATTGTCTGACAAGACAAGACGATAAAAGGGAGGGTGCGCACGGCGCATCCTCTTTTTTTCCTGACTTCGTCAACGTGTCACCCAAAAATCGTCAGAGAACAGAGGTGCGATGCGTTGATGACGTTTCATGA
>CANPZS010000057.1 GCA_947588835.1 uncultured Bacteroidales bacterium
GAGGCTATGGTCCAGCTGGCCTGCGTCCAGATTATGCTTAACAGATTTTTTGTATAATTTCAAAACAGCTTCTTAATCTTCCCAAATACGCAACGGGATACGATGTGCTTGATGTCATGGACGAAACCATGCTCGCTCAAAAGAATACTGACGGAACCGATATCGAAGGCTTCGGAATGTACTATAAGGATTTAAAAGAGCCCATCAGGAACTGGCTGGACAAATATTACGGACAAGACCTTGGACCTGTGATGAAATACGGGCGGGATTATACCTACACCGCCGCAGGAACCTTGCAGTCTTATAGGGTATGGGATCCCAATAAGGAAATGATAAAGGATGCGGCTTTCCAGCATACGCACAATTTGGCCATAACCGGAAATTCTGGCAAGACGAATTACAATATTTCCGCCAGCTACAACAAAACCGACGGACTCATCAAGGCTGCACAGGAACAATACCTTCAGCGCATTACCGCAAACATATCCACCAATACGCAACTCTATAAATGGTTGAACGTAGGAACCAGGGTAATGTACACGGACAAATTGCAGAAATATCCTCGCGGCTATGCTTCCTCGGATTCTTCCGGCGGTTTGTGGTATTATGCCATGCGCTTCCCGACATTCTTCCCTTATGGTATTTCTGACGGCGCCTTCGACGAAACGACCGGCTCATATTTGAATGAAAAGACCAAATCCGGAGAAGGATTGTATTTCCGACAGGGCAACGGAATGGTCGCCTATGCTCCTACCGAAAGTTCGAAAAATGAATATCTGACCATCGGCGCCAATGTAAGAATCAATTTCACGGACAATTTTTCGCTGTATGCGGACTACACCCGCGGACAATTGAATTACCTGAATAAAACAAGGGAGCAGATAGAATACAACGCCAACTTCTGGAATTCGTGGTCCCCGAAAGAAGCCGTCAGGTCGAACGATCAGTTGGAGCACACTTGGCTAAAACAAGTGTCCAACACATTCAATGCATATTTTGATTATGCATTGAATCTGAAGAATGACCATCATTTCAATTTCAAATTGGGCATGAACACGGAAGACTTGACATATAATTCCAATTATATCAAGTCTTTGGGCGTACTCAATACTAATCTTCCCACTTTGAATCTGACGAACGGCAAAAATGAGGCTTCCGTAAACGAAGTCCTTAAAGACAGAGCGACTGCCGGCTTTTTCGCAAGAATCAACTACGACTATAAAGGTAAATATCTCCTGGAAGTGAACGGCCGTTACGATGGATCATCCCTGTTCAGGGCAGGAGACAAATGGGCATTTTTCCCTTCGTTCTCGGCAGGATACAGAATTTCAGAAGAATCTTTCTTTGAACCGCTCAAAGCGACTGTTTCCAACCTGAAAATAAGAGGATCCTACGGTACCATCGGCAATCAGGACATTGACGACAACTGGTATCCGTTCTTATCGACATTGTCCACGACCTCTTATAACTGGGTGACTTCGGACGGTCTTCTGGCTTCCGGCGTGACCATGCCCGGTGTTCTCGGGTCATCTATGACATGGGAGAAAATCGAAACTCTTGACCTGGGTCTTGACCTCGGATTGCTCAATGGCGAATTAAATGTTGTCTTTGACTGGTATCAGAGAGTCAACAAAGACATGTTGGTTCCGAGAAATGCCATTTCCCAGGTGGCCGGCGTAGCTACGTTGCCTAAAGAGAACAGCGGAAACCTCAAAACAAACGGTTGGGATTTGCAGATAGACTACAATCACGTATTTGCCAACGATTTGATTTTGTATGCAACGGCCACCGTGGCCGACAGCAAATCCAAGATTTCCAAATGGAACACCTCCACAGGCTTGCTGACAGGAAATTATGAGGGCAAGATTCTCGGAGAAGTCTGGGGATTCAAAACAGCCGATTCATATTTTACCGCATCTGAGGTAGCCAACGGCGTTCAGACCGCAAAAGGGCTGGTATCCATCAAAGATTATCAGGGTAATCTTCAAAGCGGAAATTTTGTATACGGAGAAGGAGATGTCAAATATCAAGATCTTGACAACGACGGCAGTGTCAATTCAGGAGAAGGAACCATTGACAATCATGGAGACCTGATACGAATAGGCAACACTACCCCGAGATATGAATATAGCTTACGCCTTGGCAGTATGTGGAAAGGATTTGATGTGGAAGTGTTGTTCCAGGGAGTAGGGGAACGTTCCGCATGGCTTACGACTTCCGTCTTGTTGCCTCATTTCGAAGGAGCACAAATGGGTGTGTTCACCGATCAATTGGATTATTATACACCTGAGAATCCTGATGCAAGATTCCCTCGTCCTTACATTGGCCATTCAGGAGGAAAAGCCAACGGACTTTCCTCCGGCCATGGGTCAAACAACTTCTATCCTCAGACCAAATATCTTGCTAATTTGGCATATCTGCGGCTGAAGAATCTTACGGTTGGATATACAATTCCGAACAAATTGACTCAGAAAATAAGCGTTTCCAAGGCGAGAATATATTTCAGCGCTGAAAATCTGCTGACATTTGATCATTTGAACAAAGCCATGGATCCTGAATCATTGGGAGGTTGGAATACAACGAGCGACATTGACGTATCATATGCCGGCCGTTCAACGCCTTTCTGTCGCCAATGGTCTTTCGGTATCCAAGTTTCATTTTAATTATCAATTCGGATGAATATGAAAAATAAAATTATACTATTGTCTCTTGCAGCATTTGCATTTGCAAGTTGCAATGATTATCTGGATCGGACTCCGTTGGATTCCAATTCCGATGCTACAAACTGGACATCGGAAGCAGCTCTGGAATCGTATGCATGGGGTCTGTATCCTAATTTCTCCGGCTATGGCTCCGGATGGACAAGGGGCCAGTTCCTGAGCGAAACGCTGTGTGATGATTATTGTTCGGACAGCTATGCGCAGCCTACCACGTCTGCACCATCATCTGATAACACATGGTCAGGTGCCTATCAGGAAATCAGACGTGCGAATATTTTGCTTAACCGTGTCGATCTGGTGCCGGAATTATCCGAGGAAGCTGCAAACCATTGGAAAGGAATTGCTCGCTTCTTCCGCGCTCAACAGCATTTCAGATTGGTGCAGACTTTCGGCGATGTCGTCTGGGTCGAAGACGAAATCGACATAGATGACGCGGAAGCATTGAATCAACCCCGCACCGATCGTGTTCAGTGCATGAAAAACATCTGCGCTGATCTTCAGTTCGCCGGTGAAAACTGCAGGCATACTACGGACAATACAGTTAACGACATGTGTGCATGGGCGTTGCTTTCGAGAGTGGCTTTATTTGAAGGCGCCTGGCAAAAATATCATGCCAACAATGTTACCGAAGCCTCATATTTTTATGATTTGGCAAAAACGGCGGCCAACAAGGTGATCAGCAGCGGCTATTATTCGATTCATGATGATTATTTGTCCAATTATATTTCAAAAGATCTTACCGGCAATACGGAAATGATTTTGTTCAAGGTATATTCCCATACCGGAGAAGGCGCAAAAGTCACTCATGCCCATGCCATGCAGGGATGGAGCAATTCGTCTTCAAAGTCGTGGGGCCTGACAAAGAGCGCCGTAGAAAATTTTACGTTTGCAAATGGTCTGCCCATATATATGGGTAATTATAGCGACGCTACTATCGAAGAAGTATTCGCTGACAGAGACGCACGCCTGTCGCTTATTTGCGATCCTACCTTAATCGCCGTCGTTGGCTTTGCCTATAATGAAGGCATCAATTCTTCTACAGGTTACTACACGGACAAATTGGTGGATTGGAATGATTACGGCACTCCCACATGGCTGGCCCCGTACAACACTACAGATGCTCCTATTTATACCTTGTCCGAAGTAATGCTCAATTATGCGGAAGCCTGTGCCGAAATCGAAGATTTGGGAGGTGCTGCCATGAGTCAGGCCGATTTGGACAAATCCGTAAATATCATTCGTGAAAAACATGGGAAATTACCCAAACTGACCTATGCGGGAAAAGGCCAAGTATCGGTAAACGGTACGGTCATTACTTCGGATCCCAAAAATATTGAAAACATCAGCACCTTGCTGTGGGAACTAAGACGTGAGCGCAGGAGCGAGCTTATGTGCGATGGATTCAGATATGAAGATCTCATGAGATGGAAAGAAGGATATCTTTTGGACTTCTCCAAGAATCCGGACGGATATCGTGGTGCAAGCATTGCCGCCATCGAAGCTTTTGCCGCGGCAAATGCAGGCAAAGGGATTTATGTGGACTCCAGTATGGAAACCATCAAAGAAAACAATTTCTTCGATGACAAATACATAATTGCTTATAACGTGACTGTGAACAATCGTGTATTTGACGAAACCAAGAATTATCTCGAACCCATCCCGAGCACACAGATTACCCTTCATCCGGCTCTTGCTCCAAACAATCCCGGATGGTAGACTGACTGAAAATCAAAATGATTGTAAAAGAAGCCGGCCTTTTGGGCCGGCTTCTTTATAGTATGCGGAAACGTTTATTGTTCCCAACCAGGATTTTGGGTGATGGTATAGCCCCTGTCCTTGTATTGGTTGATCACGTCGCTACAGATAGGTTCGAGATAGTTTCTCGGCAGGATCGGATCCCGGTCGGAGATACTGGTCGGGATTCTGAACCCTACCATCTCGGAGGCATTGGATGAAGTTATGTCTCCTGCATCACTTGCCTGTCCGTCGAATGTAACCACATCGTCCACGTTAGGATCCGCCGTCTTCTTAATTTTCAATGTTCCGAAATTGCTGGCTGTAAGTAGATTGAAACTCTTCTTCAAAGTGTCGGTCGTATTCAGATCGCACCATGCGCCAACCAGAATGTCGGGGTTGTTGGAGCCTTGCATGAGTTCCAGCTTGCCCCAGCGGCGGAGGTCGGTCAAACGTCTTTGTTCCAGACAGAACTCCATGCGGCGTTCGCGACGGATCTCCCAGATAAGTTTGCTTTCTACGACTCCGGCGAGCGTGTTCTTCTCGGGGTCGGAGGTCCGGATAGGATCATCCGGATAAACGCCGAGAATCAGATGCGCCGTCTTCTGTACGCCCTTATCTATGGCTTCCTGATCCAGCGGTCTGTCGCGGATAGCATTGATGGAAATGTCCAGATCGTTCTGCGTCACAGCCGCTCCGCCGAATTTGTCTGCCAGTTCGGCTTTCGCCTCGATGTAGTTCAGCACGACTTCGGCATACCGCATGCACGGGAATCCGTTGGTATTGGTGTTGGAGCCGTATTTCGCCGGCCGGGTCTCCGTATTGGAGTCAAATGAATATGTCGGGCCTATGCGGTCGATGAATTTCACGCAATAGATGCCGGTGTTTCCTGAAGTGGGCTCATCCCAGAATGTAGCTTCGAACCGCGGATCGCGGGTCTTTGCCATATTCTTCAGTTCCCAGCTTTGTGCATCCGGCAGAGTAGAACTGGTGTACGGCTGACCGTCGGCGCACAGCCATGCTTTCAATGTCGAAAGATTGGCGCCTACATCCTGATTTTCTTCCAGATTGGAATAGGACGCTATGCAATGGCGGACAGACTGTTCTGCCGAATAGTAGCGATACATGAGAATTTCGTTGCCCACTTTCGTTTCGGAGCCGAACAGGGTGCGGAAATCCGTATCGAATTTATACAGGCCGGAATTGATTACGACATTGGCATATTCCACCGTCTTTTCGAGGAATGTCTTTGCCAGGGCGTCCGTTCCGCTGCCGGGATGATAGATATACCACGTACCTTCGAACAACATGAAGCGGGAGGCGTATGCAGCCACGACATATTTATTGATGGTGTTGTTGCCATCATTGGTCCGGACGTTGGCGATGGCATAGTCGAAATCTTCCATGACTTTCTGCATTACGTCGGTACGGGGATCGCGGCTCTTGTACTGGTTGTCGAAATCGGCAGATTCCACTACGAAGTCATAGTACGGGACATCACCGAAAGACTGTACCAGCAGGCTGTATTCGTATCCTCTGAGGAAGCGGGCCACACCGTTCCAATGGTTGTATTGCTCATCGTTCAGGATGCCGTTCTCGTGCATGGTGACCAAGCGGTCTATCAGCAGATTCCATTTGCGCACCCAGCCGAAGTTCCATGGGGCGGCACCGGTTCTTTGGAGCCAGTTCGCACCTTCGTTCCTGTACCAGTTATCTGCAGGCAGGTTTATCAGGATGTTCGATTGCTTGTTGGTCTTAGTGGCGTCATCGCTCAGTTCGCCGCGTACTCCTGGCACGTAGTTGGTGCTCCAGGATGAAGAATATCCCGGGAAATAGTTGGTGTAGCCTCCATTGACGAACAGCCGGACATTCTGCTCGGAACTCCAGTAGGTCTCATCGTTCATGTCCGTTTTGGTAGGACGGTTCAGATAGTCGTCACAACTTGCCAAGGCAATCAGAACGATTGAAAATAACAAATATGTAAACTTTTTCATATACATTTCTTGATTAGAAGGTTATTTGAAGACCCATAGATGCGGTTTTCATTCCGGGGACGCCCACGCCGGCGCGGCTGCTGTTGTAGCTGTCGTCGTTGTATCCTACGCCCGGAATTTCTTCAGGATCGATGGGCAGACCTTTCAGGTGGTCGAAGGTCAGGAAGTTCTCCAATGAGACATATACGCGGAGATTCTTTATATAGGCCTTTCTGGTAATGGCTTCCGGAAGGGTATATCCCAACGTAACGTTCTTCAGGCGCAGATACGCCATGTTCAGCAGATAACGGTCATTCGCTACCATGTTGAAAGATGCGCTCGAACCCAAGTTGGCGGCACGCGGATAGAATGCATCGTAGTTGGCATCGATCACGTTGCCGTTGCCATCCAAGGTTTCATACCAGAAGTCTTCGGCGAATACCTGAGGCATGGAGCCGTCGCCGCTGTTGTATCCAGGGATGGCCAAAAAGCCGTCGCCCCAGAGCTGCCGTTTGCCGATGCCCTGGAAGAGCAATCTGAAATCGAATCCCTTGTAAGCCAGATCCACGCCGAATGTATATTCGTAGCGAGGCGTGCTGTTTCCGATAACGGTCCTGTCTCCGGGGTTGGCCAGCGTATTGTCGCCCGGGTTGATCAGTCCGTCACCGTTCAGATCCTTGAATTTCACGTCGCCAGGACCGAATACCAAAGAGCCGGAATTCAGGTAGCCCTGGTTGGGCATATTCGGATCGGAGAACTGGTTGATGGTGTATCCGTCTTTCTGGATCTTAACCAGTTGGCCGTTGCTGTCATATACGAAGTCGTCTTTCTGGAACAGACGGTCTACTTTGTAGCCCCAGATTTCTCCGTAGGTCTTGCCGTTGTACCAGTTGGTTACGATCGTACCGGTGCCGTATTTGTCTATCTTGGTAACGGCGTCAGCGATGGAGGCGTTTGCCGTGATGCTGAATCCGTTATTGAATTGATGGCCAAAATCAAGGGCCAATTCCCATCCGGTTGTGCTCAAAGAACCGAAATTGCCGTTCGGAGAGCTGGTACCGAAACCATAGCCGATACCCTCGAGAGGCACGATCATGTTGCCGGTTTTACGATTGTACCAGTCGAATGCGATGCCCAATGAACGGAACAGCCTTGTATCGAAACCTATGTCAAGAGTGGAAATGTCCTGCCATGTGACATCGGAAGCCACCGCCGCCGGCGTGCTGAATGACATTGCCTTGTTGCCATCTGCTTCGATCCAGCTGGTAGTGCTGGAACTGATGGTAGGAATATACAGGCTGCTGCTTACGGTCTGGTCACCCACCGTGCCCCATGATCCGCGGACTTTCAGGAAACTGAGCACATTGGATATGCCTTTCATCCACGGTTCCTCCGAAATTACCCAGCCGGCGGAGAAAGAAGGGAACCATCTCCATTTCAGACCTGTAGGGAATTTGGACGAACCATCGTAACGCAGATTGGCTTCCAGCAGATATTTGTCTTTATATGCATAGTTGATACGTCCGAAAACGCCGAACTGCGATTCCCATGAGTATCCGCCGCCCACGAACTGATCGCCGATGGCGAAGTTGAACTGCGGATTCTTGTAGTCCAGCAATTGATACCGACGGGACCAGTTGCCTTCGTTTTCATAGTCTACGGCCTGCATACCGACCAAGAAGTTGAACTGATGAGCGTCCTTGATGTTCAATGCGTAAGTGCTTTTTAAAATATAAGTCTGACGCTGTGAAGTATAGGCGCTGCGGTATACATGATCCCATGCAGAGTATGAGGTATTGTAATAGGACGGATTCAGCCTATAGACCGGAATGGTGGATCCCAGCTGGTTGTATTCCGCCCATTCGTTGCTTATGGTCACGTCGGGAACCGTCACGGCGTTGACCCAGGTATCGCCGGCGTAGGGCAGCGTGCCGGGACGCCATGCGGTTTCGTTACGGGTTGCGTACGTATAGTCGAAATCGACATTCCAGTTCTTCAGCGGAGTAATGGTCGTTCCGGCCGTTACGCTGGTATATGCGTAGGTGTTGTTGGCAGTATTGTTGTTGGCAATCTCATAGGCGGCCGTCCTGATATTGTTGCCCCATTCATCGGTCGGCACCTGCGGGAAGGTCGGCCCCCAACGATACACGTAAAGCCAGTTGTCACTGCCGCCGGATGTGCCGTAGGCCCACCTTTTCTCATGTTTGGAGAACATCATGGCGCCGCGGACGGAAAGCCAGTCGTTGACTTTGGTATTTACGCGCACATTGGCGTTCCATCTTCTGAAATCGTCATGCTTGGCGGGTTTCATCAGACCGTCCTGATCCAGATAACCTAAACTGACGTTGAATGAAGTGTTGCCCTTCCTTCCTGCTACGGACAAGCTATGGGAGTGTGAAGGAGCCTCATCTCTGATAAGATAGTCATACGGGTTGTAGGTACGGACTCCGATTTTTCTGTTGGAGGCGTCTACATACCAGTCACGGCCGTAAGTCATGGGAGAATAGGGATCCAGATCTTTATATTTTTCTTTCCATGCTATCGCCGCATTGTATCCGGCACGGTCAATGAGCCAGAAGGCTCCTACCGGAGTGTAGGTGCCGATACGCTCGGCTGCTTCTACCGTGTAATGCAAGCCATCTACATCAGCCATTTCATATTGCTTGGACATGCTGTTGAAAGCCAGGTTTCCTGAATAGCTGACCGAGACGCTCTCTGTTTCCGCGCCTTTCTTGGAAGTGATAAGGATGACGCCGAACGCGGCTTTCGCACCGTAAATGGATGCGGAGGCTGCGTCCTTAAGCACGGAGATGCTCTCGATGTCGTCCGGATTCACCATCTGGATACTCGGAATTTCTACGTTGTCCAAAAGAATCAGCGGAGATGCGCCGCCGAGGTTGGACCCGATTTGTCCGCGGATACGGATGCGGGCGTCAGCACCCACTTCGGTTGATCCGAACTGGATGGTCATGCCAGGAACGGCACCCTGCAGACCGCGGCTGATATCGGGAATAGGGCGGCTGCTCAATGATTTTTCAACATTGACTGAAGCCACGGCTCCGGTCAGGTTTTCTTTCCTCTGCGTGCCGAAACCTACTACCACGAGTTCGTTGAGGTACTCGCTGCTCTCCTGGAG
>CANPZS010000058.1 GCA_947588835.1 uncultured Bacteroidales bacterium
CAGAACGCCCACTGTATCGGTCCGAAGATGGTAAGCATACCCAGCAGAATCTGCTGGCAGTAGATGGTCGCCCATTACCCAATGTATGGAAAACAAGGGAAAACAAATACAAATAAATTCAATATTTCTACTGACTATTAATCATTTAGTTCAGGATGATGTATTCTCATACATTTCCAAAAAATCGCATTTGTTCGCCATTTTTGTTACCTGAAACGATACTCATTTTCGGATTATTTCCTATCTTTGCCGGTGGAAATTAATCACTGGCAAATCATGGGAAGAAAAAAGAAATCATTGACAGGCAAGTCTCCGTTCAAGTTGCGCCGCCGCAAACTGGCGGACGGGCGTGTGTCCCTGTTCCTCGACCGCAGCACGGGCGGCGGGCACGAGTACGAGTTCCTGCAACTCTACCTCCTGCCCGAAACCTCTTCTACCGCGATACGGCAAAACGCAAAGATCCTCCGCAAGGCGGAGGATATCCTGCGTGAACGTACCGAGGCCCTGCTCATCGCTAAAGTGGAGGCTATGCCGAAACCCGGTTCTTCCGACATGCCGTTGTCAGACTGGATGGCCATTGTCCGTAAGAACCACGAACACCGCGGGGCCCGTGACCTGGAAGGAATCGACCGCGTCCGCAAGAACCTGCTGAAATTCCGTGCCGATGCCAGGCTCCGTGACGTGGACAGACAGTTCTACATAGACTATATCGGCTGGCTCCGCTCTTCATACAGAACCGTGCAGGGCAGGCCGCTCTCTCCCAGGACGGCGCATTCCTATTATACCACCTTGCGTACCGTGTTGAACGAGGCCGTGCGGGAGAAGTTGATAAAATCAAATCCCTGGTACAAATTGGAGAAGTCCGACAAGATCAAAGTCCCCGAAAGCAAACGGGATTTTCTGACCATCGAGGAAATCAGGAGGATGATAGCCACCCCGTTCTTTAACGAACCGGTACGGCGGGCGTACCTGTTCTCCTGTTTCTGCGGACTCCGCATCAGTGACATACGGAAGCTCCGCTGGCGTGACATCTCCACGTCAGGCGGGCAGTGGCACGTGTCCGTGGTGATGACAAAGACCTCGAATCCCGTCTATATCCCCCTCTCGTCCCAGGCCGTGAAATGGCTGCCGGAGCACGAGGGGCGCGCGCCCGAGGATCCTGTTTTTAAGGGGCTGCCCAACGGGGGCAATCTTTGTGTCAATCTCAGGAACTGGGCTGAAAAGGCCGGGGTAAAGAAGAAGGTGACGTTCCACACGGCACGCCATACGTGCGCGGTGATGCTGCTGACGCTCGGCGCGGACATCTATACCGTCTCCAAAATCCTCGGCCACCGTTCCGTGAGGGCCACGCAGGTTTACGCAAGAATCGTGGACAGGAAGAAGGACGACGCGATCGCTCTTATTGACAACGCATTCTAATACATTATATATATGTCTCCAAGAAAGAAATCAAGCAGACTCAAGGAGCCGGTGAAAGTGCGCACGAAGAAGCTCGCAGACGGCTCGGAATCGTACTATCTCGACATCTACGTTGACGGCAGGCGCAGTTACGAGTTCCTGAAACTGTACCTGCTGCCGGAAATCAATCCCATGGTCAGGGAGCAGAACCGGGCCACGAAGGCAGCGGTGGAGGCCATCAAGTCAAGACGCATCATCGAACTGACCCACTCGAAGGCCGGTCTGAAAAAGACATCCGTCCGTTCCGGAATGCTGCTGGACGACTGGATGTCTGCCTATCTTGCCGAACAGGAGCGGAAGGGCGTAAGAGGGGTGAAACTGTTGCGGACGGTCTGCCGCCTGCTTCCCCTTTACAGGAAAAAGGTGAGGATGCGTGAGATTGACAAGGACTGGTGTACGGGTTTCATCGACTGGATCCAGCACACCTACAGGACGCGGTGGGGCAAACCGCTTTCCCCCAAGAGCGCGGCGGACTACGTGGGTTACTTCTCCACCGCCCTCAATGCCGCCGTCCGTGCCGAGATCATCCCGGAAAACCCGATCATGACGCTGACCCCGACCGAGCGCATCAAGGTGCCGGAAAGCAAGCGTGAGTTCCTGACCATTGACGAGATAAAGACCCTTATAGCGACGGAGTGCCCGAGGGAGGATGTGAAACGCGCCTACCTGTTCGCCTGTTATTGCGGGTTGAGACTCAGCGATGTCCGTGCACTCCGCTGGTGTGACCTTTCCAGGGACGGAGAACGGTGGCGCGCGTCTGTCGTGATGAAGAAAACCACGACACCGATATTCCTTCCCCTTTCCTCACAGGCCATGAAGTGGTTGCCGGAACGTGGCGATGTCCCGGATGACGGCAAGGTGTTTGATGGTCTGATTGCCGAACCCAATATCAACAAGGTACTGGCCAAATGGGTGGCGGCAGCGGGGATAACCAAGAAAATCACCTACCACACGAGCCGGCACACTTTCGCGACGATGATGCTGACACTCGGCGCGGATCTTTATACCACCTGCAAGCTGCTCGGCCATGCCAACGTGAAGACGACACAGCTGTACGCGAAGATCGTTGACAGCAAGAAAGTCGAAGCGGTCAATCTAGTGGATAAAGTGTTTGACTAACAAACATTTTGAGGCTCCCGATAGTGCTGAGATTTGACTTTTTTATGACGTTTTATACGTAATATGGTCAAAACTCAGCATTATCCGTATTCTCTTCCGAGAAGACGATAGGATAACGCCTGTCAGCTCGATTTCTTCATTCCAACCATAATTAAAACATGAAATGCGCTGAGTTTTGACTAAATTACAGGGAATATGGTTATATAAAGTCAAAACTCGGCATATTTTCTTTGCACTGTGAATTTTAATTTCTAATTTTGTCGTATGGAAAATAATACACTACTTCCCCCGGCGCTGATAGGACGGCACGATGAATGTGAGATTCTGAAAGACTGTTTGAAATCCAACAGATCAGAATTTGCAATAGTATGCGGACGTCGACGTATAGGCAAGACCTTTCTTGTTGATCAGTATTTTGAAAACAAGTACGATTTTTCCTTTGTCGGGAAACATAAAACTAAAACTAAAACCCAACTGAATTATTTTGCAAAAGCAATCCAAAAGTATTCCGGGAAAAAACAAACTCCCTTTACGGACTGGTATGACGCTTTCGATGCTCTTGAGGAATATCTGGAGACGCTTCCTCAGGAACGTAAAAAAGTCATATTCATTGACGAAATGCCCTGGATTGATTCCCAACGGTCCACTTTTGTAAGTGCACTTGAAAATTTTTGGAATGCATGGGCGAACCGAAGATATGACATAGTGCTGATTGCATCCGGTTCAGCTACATCATGGATGGCGGACAATCTACTCGAGAATCAGGGAGGTCTGCATAACCGCATCACACGCAGGATTTACCTTGAGCCGTTCACTCTCGGAGAGACGGAAGAGTATCTCAAGAGTCAGAATTTCTTTTGGACAAGATACGACATGCTGCAATGCTATATGTTCACGGGCGGCATCCCGTTCTATCTTAGTCTCATGAATCCTCAAATGAGTGTGGCGCAGAATATAGATATGCTTTTCTTTAAAAAGAATGCACCGCTTCGTAACGAATATAATGAATTATACAGCGCGCTATTCTCCCGTGTGGATTCCTACATCAAAGTGATTGAGCTTCTATACAGCCATAAGTATGGTCTGACAAAGCGGGAAATTTCCAAGGCCACCAAATTTAATGGGAAATTCCTGAACATGGTGCTTAACAATCTTGAACAATGTGATTTCGTAGATACGTATGAACTGTTCGGGAAAAAGAATACTTTGGTTTACAAACTGGTGGACTTCTATACTTTATTCTATTTCAAATTCATTGCAAACCGTCATAACAAAGATACGGAATGGTGGAGCCATAATCTGGATGATTCCGGTGTGAAGTCATGGATGGGATTGACATTTGAATTAATATGCATGAGACATCACAAACAGATAAAAAAAGCCTTGGGTATCTCTGGAATAGGTACTTCAGTCTCCACATGGAAATGCATGCCGGATCCGGACAATGAAACGCCAGGTACCCAAATTGATATGCTTATAGAAAGGTCTGACAGGGTTATTCATCTGTGCGAAATTAAATTTTGTGAGGAAGAATACTCCATCACCAGCGACTATGAAATGAGATTGCGCAGACGGATGGGTATATTCAAGGAGCGCACCAAAACAAAAGATGCTGTTGTGCATACTTTTGTAACGACTTTCGGATTAGGCGAGGGCAAGCACCACAGCATCGTCCACAGCGAGGTGACAATGGATGACCTTTTCAATTCATAACGGATGATAATCGACCGGAAGAAAGACGAGGCAGTCAACCTGGTCAACGACATTTTCAAGGACTGAAACCTATAAGCGATGAAACGATTGTCAGATAACTTTCTCATGATGCTGCTCCCGCTCACGGTGGTTGCGGCAACCGTGTTCGGTGTTGTCGCAGCCGTTGCATTCCATTTGGAATCCGCCACGGCGGGATTCGTCTTTTGGCTTCGCCCAAATTGCTCACGCTCGGCATAGTGTGCAAGCACCTCTGCCCTCGCTAAATCGCAATTTTCCGCTCTGTCCATATCCGGGTGGATCGGTCTGCTTGTAGAATTTTTCCTCTTGTATGACATTATCATTGACAAGTGGTTTTCCAAGGACCGGTCCGTACTGACTGCCTCATGGTTCGTGGTATCGTTGCTGCTGGCCTTTATAATCACTCCCGACAAGCACGTGGACTGGAGCACGTTCATGGTCATGCTCTCCCTGTTTGCCATGCTGTTCCTGCTGCCCTGCATCATCGGGATGGCATACGGTAAGCGGATAAAGTCATGGCTGCAACGGCAGTGGAGAACTTTTGTCCCAAAGAGGAAACAGGACACGGATGAACCGGTTGACAGGCAAATCGAATCCATCCTTTCAGCATCCACACCGCCTGTCATGACAAGGCAGGAGGATGAAACCAGGCACTACGACAGCCTTGTTGCAAAGGTTTGTCCCGAAACGGTAAGGAATCTGCCCGATGCGTTACAGACCAACGACGCGCTGTTCCTGCTGGTGCTGTTCCGGGAGGAGGGGTATCTTGATTCGGACTTCCGTCCGATGATAAAGAAAGAGGACGGCGAAATCAACCGGACGCTTTACGCCTATATCGCGGATGCCCTGTGTGCCGCACTCGTAATCAGAAAAGGCAAGTGGGTTATCTTTGAGAAATTCTGGTCTCTCAACAACGGCGCGCAGCTGGCGGGCAACCTCAGATCCGCTTCCAAAGGCAACCCGACCGAACATCAAAGGCATATCGCGAAACTGTTGCGCAAGGGCGCACGTCTGCGCCCGAAACTTGACACCTGCGACCTCGGGGAGTTCAAGAAACCCTGACCTGTAACTCCTGTAAAAATCCAATTCCTTGTTCCCGTCATCGCACCCCGTTGGCGGGATTTTTCCTGTTTTCCGCAATGGGACACCCATTTTAGCAATTTGCCGAGATGATGCCGAGGAGTTCGGTGATTTCGGGCATCTCATTGTTGCGTAGGAGCACGGACTTCCGTTTCTTGTCGTACGGGTTGACGTAAGAGATCTGATAGATTCTCTCGGCAAGGAAGCGGGCCCGCTCCAATGTGATTTTACTTCCTGCCGCCTTTAGGATGCGCTCCAGTTCCAGCATGATGGTGTAGGCCACGAAGCAGATGCAGACATGGGCCTCGATCCGGTTGATCAGCCGATGGTACATCGGACGGATGTCCAGGTCCGTCTTGCAGAAGCGGAAGGCCCGTTCGATCATGAACAGGCGGCCGTATTCCTCGATTATCCGCTCATCGGGAAGCGAACTGTTGGTGGTGTAGCCTTTGTATCCGTCCAGTCGCGCATCCTTGGCGACCTTGTCGTAGTCGATTCTAATGGAGGCATCCCCTGACAACGTGAGGAAGCGGTTATAGCCCCGATTATTCAGCTTGTCCTTCGTGAACCTGTCCGTCCGGAAGCGCTTTTCGAGCCTCTTGAGGCCCCTTTCACGGTCCGCGGCATTCTTCCCGGCCCGGTCGTCGCTCATCGTCACGACCATCCGTCTTCCCTGCGTAAGCCGGATGCTGGCGCTCTGGCCGTTGGCCAGGTTCAGCGAGGCGACCTGCTCCTTGAACAGCTCGCTCTGGGAACGGATCCTGGCACCAAGGATGTACTCGTAGCCTCCCTCCTCCAGGTCCCGGATGTTCTCCTTGCTCAGGAGACCCGCATCGGCCACGACGATCGGCTTCGGAAAGCCGAACCGTCTTTGCAGCTTCTCGATGACGGGGATCATCGTATGGCCCTCGTAGGTGTTGCCGGGATGGATCTCGTAGCCGATCGGATTGCCTCCCGGGCCTACCAGTAGGCCAAGGACGACCTGCGGGTTGGCGGCCTTCCCGTCCTTGGACCAGCCGGGAATGCGGACGTCATCCTCCCGGGACTCGAAGTACATCGTCGTCGTGTCGTAGAAGACGACGGCCACGGAGCCCCCGACCGCCTTCCTTGTCTGGTTGTAAGTGATGTCTTCCACGTCGTGCTTGACGTCGTATGCCCGGCCCTTCCGCTGCTCCCCGGGCCTCCAGCACAGCTCGTCCAGGAAACGGTAGACCTTATCCTCGTCGTAGAACTTGTTCATGAAGTAGGCCATGTAGCGCAGCGTCTGCAACTTGCTCCCGGGACGGTACAGGCGCGTGACTACGAGGCTCTTGAATATCTCGTTGTCGGATGTCCGGACCTTTCCGAAGCCGATCTTGTCGAACAGGCGACCGTAGATGAGTTCCGGTCCCACGAGGACAAGCTGCTCCTGGCCGATACCGGCAAATATGGCATCATACTCGGCCGCTTTCTCAGAAGGGAACAGTTCCTCGCCGAACTCCCGTTCTGCCGCCCATTGGCGGGCCTCCCGCGCGAGCGCAGTTAACGTGGCTTCATCACTGCTGCAGCCAAAGGACTTCTGGACGCGGTACTTGCCGTCAATCTTTGCCACGACTTGTATCGACGTGGTTCCGCTTTTGTTATGCTTTCGTCGGACAAACATGCAACGAAGGTAGCAACTTGCCGCGGGACACCCAAATTGATGGCAAAATCAACCTCTCGCATAACTGTAGGGCATCTTTTTGTCAAAAGTCCAAAAATTTGCGGAAAACAGGACGCCTATATCGCGGATGCCCTGTGTGCCGCACTCGTAATCAGAAAAGGCAAGTGGGTTATCTTTGAGAAATTCTGGTCTCTCAACAACGGCGCGCAGCTGGCGGGCAACCTCAGATCCGCTTCCAAAGGCAACCCGACCGAACATCAAAGGCATATCGCGAAACTGTTGCGCAAGGGCGCACGTCTGCGCCCGAAACTTGACACCTGCGACCTCGGGGAGTTCAAGAAACCCTGACCTGTAACTCCTGTAAAAATCCAATTCCTTGTTCCCGTCATCGCACCCCGTTGGCGGGATTTTTCATACCCGTCCGTGAGCATCCACACACCCTTCCGTGCTGTTGGATTGCCTTGCAGGGATTATACGTGATTATGCAGGGTTTAGAGTTCCTTTATACCTGGTTCCGTTCCCATTCATACTTGTGTTTATAATCTGCAAATTGTTCTGTTTGTGCCGTTTATAAATGATTTTTTCAAAAACATCCGCCATACATTTGCACCATCACCACGACAGGAATCCAGTCGAATATTCACTAAAAACACAAATGTATGACAGAGCAACGAACACTTTTAAACACCAAGGAAGCCGCCGAGTATTGTGGTTTCAAACTGTCCTACTTCCGGAAACTGATGATGCGCCGGACCATCCCTATGTACAAGCCTTGCGGCAAGCTGTGCTTCTTCAAAAAGGAGGATCTGGATGCCTTTCTCACGGGAGTACGCGTCTCGTCACAGGAGGAGATCGACAGGGAAGCCGACCGCTACCTTGCAGGACGGAGGTAATCTAATTTTTATCCACTAAAAAAAGATTGTAATTATGGAAAAAGACAAGAACATGGAACATGCCGGCATGGATGCCGCCGTTCCGACCGTGAAGAAGAACGGGAACAGCAGACGCGAATCAGGCGTGAAAGAGATCCAGGCCATCCGCACCTTTTTGGAGAGTGCAGGTATTTACGAGGCGGACGCGCTGCGCGTGAGCATCGCCATTGCCGACGGCAGGATAACGACAGACAACATTTCAGCGGACGACCGTCTCGCGCTCAATCGCTATCTCAACAGTGGAGAGAACAACGAACGGCTGACGGCGGAGAACGCGCAGGAACATCGGATAAGCCGTGTGTTCGGGTTACTGGAGCGCGTAGCCGACTTCTGCGACAAGCGGCAGTTAGTAGCGGTAAACAAAACATTGCTATCCGTCGCGGTAAACCCAGCGGACATCAGCCGTGCCGTGTCAAGCCTTGACAGGCGGTCTGTGACAGGCCAGCCCATTCAGGGAAACACGGTCGGCAACGGGGCAAACAAATGACCGCGTGAAACGGGCGGAAAGGGATGAAACCAATACCAGGACAGCCACTTTTTCTCTTCCCTTATTTTGGGTTGATTACCTATTGACGGGCTGATTAAGATTATCGGCAAAACAATTTCCTCTTGTATTTTTTTGGGAAAAATGAAGCCGTGCAGGGACAACGAAAAAACGGGTTGGCATTTGCATAACGGTTTCTGCACGTTTCAAATCCCTTTCAAGAGAAAGTAATATCACCTTTATAAATACAAGAATCCATGAACAAGGAAAAACAAAGTTCGATGTACCCGTCAGAAACTGTATCAATGTCATTCCGGTTTTCGGGAAAGGCGTTGCAATGGCTGCACGGAACAACGACCGATGACGGCGGAAAGGAAACGAGCAACTTTACATTGTTTGACGACCTGCTGTCGGGGATGGCACTTGCATCCTGTGAAGGCAGCGGATTCAGAAGACCGCTCGTGCTTTCCGCGGGTCAGGCGCAGTATTCAGAAAAACAGCTCTCCTCGCGGTGGAACATGGGCAGGAAACGTGTACGCAACCTGCTGGCTACACTCACAGAACTGAGGCTGATCGATACCCACCGCTCAAGGGTGGCATCCGTGATGACCTTTCCCTGCCTGTTGGAGTGGGAAACGACGGACGGCGGTATAATATCCAACCCCCTTTTATCATGAACGGAGGGAAAGAATAAGAGGCGGATAACAGCTACACAGATAACGACCGGTCAAAAACCGCTCCTCCCCGTTGTTCTGCTGACACGCATCGGAAGTTGACGTTTTTAGCCGGCATCGGCACACGTGCAGGGTAATGACACGGTATTTTGACGTTGAGTTTCGAGATATGCCGGGGTATTACAGCCTTCGGACAGTAACACCCGGCGCACTCGCAACATCCTTGACAGGCTGTTGTCCCTACCGCTCGCGGGCTCGCAGCATACCTCTTTTAGGAATCGTTACACTCTTATTATAGAAACACCTTTTATATATGGAACACGAAGATACCTCCATACTGGAAAA
>CANPZS010000059.1 GCA_947588835.1 uncultured Bacteroidales bacterium
CGGTTCATACAGGTTACCACCGGCGACGGATTCTTCTTGGGCAGATGCTCCGTGAGCGATGGGACATTATCCTTGTTCAGCCGGTCCAGTTCCTTTCGCAGAAGCGCATCCGTGCGGCGGATGGTCATATACTGCCCGAAAAAACTGCCGATGAGCAGCAAAGCCCGGCCGAAAAAGAATATAAGCAATACGATGACAGGGACAAGCAGACCTGTCGAGATCCAATAGAGGATGTCTGAAATATAATTCATGATATTATTTGGTTTTAATTATTCGTTTCAATCTTATTCTGTAAATCGTAAAACCCCAGGCAAAACCGATGACGATAAGGCCGCATATGCCAGCTAATGCCGGCCAGTCCGCTTCGCTGACTCCCGCGACTGCCGTGCGGCCGTTTACTGTAGCGATGATTCCCAAAGCGGCAATCAGGGCATTGGAAAGAAAGAGCAGTTCGAGACGTATTTCCTTTTCGGGCAGCAGCCGTTTCATGCCGTATGTCCCGGCTGTCAGCACAACGAATACTGCACCCGCCAGCGACCATGCCACGAGCGGGAACGAAGTGCCTGGCAGGATGAAGATGACCGATACCAGCAGACTGAACAGTACGGGAAAGATGAGTACTCCGGGAAACCACCGCAGGATGCGGTATGTCCAGATCGTCCGGGAATTGACTTTCTCCGAGGTCTGAATATGAGCGGAGAGAACACAGAAAGCCATCTGCACGGCCACTTCTATTGTCAGAATGACCGCCACATCGAGCATCAGTGCGGAATCCGACAGCCATACGGAAATTTGCCATTTCGATTGCTCGATGGCATAGCGCCACATCGATCCCGTGAACAGGGTGCACACCGCAGCGGAAAATACGACCGAGTACAGTTTCCTGCAGGTTTGTTTCAGAATATAGTTGAAGCAGACCAGAATCATTATGACCAGTACGATGGTTTCCATTATTCCTCCATCTTTTTACGGTGTCGGCGTACTGTCCATACCAGCGCGATTATTGCTACCAATACCAATATGGCTGCCACCGTATTGCTGACCGATGTCATTGTCTTGCCGGAGGTGTTCATTTCCTCCTTTTTCAGCACCGTAGCCTTGTCCGGCGAGAGCGAAGCCTCTCGCACATCGAGGATATGCTGTTCGTATTGGCGGGCTGCTTCGGGTGTACTCTTCGAGGCGATGAACTCGCGCAGTTTGGTGTTGTTGCAAACAGTACCCGAGCAAGAAGGGGCGTATTTATCCACCAGTTCGGTGTGGAGTTCGGCAATGACCTTCAACTGCTCCGCTGAAGCATTCCACATGCCTTTGCGTGCCGTCTCCATCATTACGGCCGTCATTTCCTGCAAGGCCGCCGGGTTCTGTTGTTCGAAATAGCTGCGTACACCTAAGTCGAACTTGTCCTGTACATAGACTTCGTAAATCTCATCCCACAATTCGTTATCGATAGCCTCGGGTTTCATCACATTCCAACCATAGACGTTTTGCACGATTTCAGCGAATCCGCCTGCCGCGGTTGCACCGCCCTTCATCTTTTCGCGGATGTATGCGGGGTTGAAGATGGTAGTGCGGCTCTCTATCCCGATGGCCTCCTTTATCTCCTGCATACGCATGTTGTTGCGGTTGCGGTAGTCGCTCAGGTAGGCATCGGGTTCCTTGCCCGTGACGTTGCGCACTGCGAGGTTCATGCCGCCCATGAATTCATAGACATGGTCGAGGCTCAACGCTCCCCATGTATTGCTTTGCCGGGGTTGGATTACGGCATCGGTATTGGTCAGTGCTGCTTCCAATGCAAATTGCCGCACCTGCTCCCACGCCTTTTCGCTGCCGTAGAATGCACCCATGTTTCGTAGATAGACATTGGCGATTTCCGCACTGTTCTCCCAGCTGTCGCCGTTTTGCACCATACCGGTAATGCCCGTACCGTAATTGCCGTTCACGCCGCCGAAGATGCGGTAGGCCGATACCTCACGCGCTTCTTTGGGTGAAAGTCCTTTGTCGATGAGCGTCCGTTCTGCATCTACGATGCTTTGCGCCACGAAATTTTCGTATTTATCCTCTTTTGCCGCGGCCGCCATTTCCACCGCCCGCGAGATGAGAAACAGGCGCGAGGCGGCAAGGTCGCGCAACTGTCCGCTGGTTTGCACCACAACATCGATGCGCGGACGTCCGAGCTGTTCGGAAGGAATCAGCCGGATGTCGGTTACTCTGCCGAACATATCGCGGATAGGCTCAACGCCTAACATATAGAGAATCTGTGCGATGGTCGCACCTTCCGTTTCAATGAATTCGCTGCTCCAAAGCGTGTAGGCGACTTTGCGTGGAATCGAATCATTATGCCGCTCCCGATACATGTTTATCGTATTTTCTGCCAGCTCCTTGCCGCGTTTCCATGCTGCCTCGCCCGGCGTTGCTTCGGCATTTATGGCGTAGAGGTTGCGTCCCGTCGGTACGGTATTCGGATTGGCGATCGGGTCTCCGCCCGGAGACGGTGCCGTATAGCCTCCGTTCATCGCATTAAGAAGTGATACGAACTCGGATTCGGGACTTTGCTCCAATGCTGACCTGTAATTTCCTACATTGCGGATAGTACGCTCGATTTCCGTTACCAAACGGGCGAACTCCTTTTCCTCATCGGTATAGCTCTTCATGTCCTGCATTATCATTCCCGAATTCTGCATAGCCTTCATGCGCGCCATCATGTCCTGAGGAGAGGAAAGCGAGCCTTCAATTTCGTGCGTTTTGTGCAGTTCTTCCATTGTGATGTCTGCCACAGAGCAGATAAAGGCATCGGAGACTTGTGAGGAGTTGTTCAATAGCCGTGTCACCAGTTCGCGGGCAGGCGTCAGATAACGACGGGTAAAGAGCGATGTATGCTTCTCTATGTTTTCGTCCGCCTTGCCGCGCCGTTTGTCTAATGCCAGCAGAGAATAGGCGATCGGTTCGGTGGACATGGCGTAAATGCTGCTGCGGATACGTTCTTCGGCATAGGATTCCCCCATCGTGTAGAGTGCTCCCGTTACCTTTTCGTTTGCCAGTTCTTCGGCGAAGGTTTCGATGCGGGCGATCTCCCGTTCAGTGTAAGGGGTGTTTATGAGACTGTCCAGCCGCAGTTCGCGGTGAATGCCCAACTTTACTGTCAGGCGTTTCACCTTCAATGCCGCTTTTTGGGTATCGGATTTGTCATTGGCATAAAGCAGGTCGTTATATTGCTGGATAGCCGTACTCAATTCCTTGTAGATATCCCGCACATTGCTCTCCATAAACGGAGGCGTCAGGTGTGATTGCAAAGTGGCATACGCACGGCGTTTGGCAATCATGCCTTCGCCCACATCGCCGATAGAATAGATATATAAATGCGGCAGCGCACCGACTAATGCGTCCGGCCAGTCATCGCTGTTTAGAGCAACCTGCTTGCGGGGCGTGAACTCCAGCGAACCGTGAGTGCCGAAGTGAATCACCACATCGGCTCCGAAGCCGTACCGTGCCCAAAGGTAGGAGGCGATATAGGCGTGCGGCGGTGCCGCGTCCGTGCCGTGTACGATGGCGAAATCGTCATCGCCCGCCCCTGCTGCCAACTGCGGCAGCAGCACTACATTGCCCAGCTCCACGCGGGGCAATGCCAGTTCGCCTTTTTCGGTAGAGATATAGGTGCCGGGAAATTCTCCGTCGAGAGCTGTAACCTCGGCCATCCGCTCGGGGCGAATTGCCGCGGCCGTCCACTCGTTATATTCCTCTGCCGAAATTAGTAGAGGGTTGCCGTTTTTCAGAAAATCGGCTTTGGCACCGCCCGCGTAGGCGTTGAATACGGCTCCTTGACGCTGGATCAACTGCTCCAGCTCTGCTGCCGATGCGGGCAGATTTTCCACGCGATAACCTTCGGCTTTCATACGGCGCAAAAGGTTGTAGAGAGATGGGGCGACCTCCATACCTGTTGCGGTCAGAGCGTTTTGTCCGGGACCCTTGTAGTAGTAAATCGCCACCCGCTTCCGGCTATTCGGCTTGCTTTGCAGGGCGATATGATTATTGACGGTCTTGATGAATGTCTCCAGCCTGTCGGGAATGGCATATAATTGTTGCAATCCTTCCGCATCGAGGCGATGGCCGAAGAGTGCATAGGGGCGGATGGCACCGTCTATCTCGGGCATCACGATGCTCTGTGACAGGAAACCTCCGTTCATGCCCATCTTGTCCGCCTTCCACTCATCGACCGGACGGTTGACATTCAGTGGGGCGAAAAGCGGAATATTCCGTTTTTCAAGATAGTTTACCATGTCATCACCCATACGGCCGTGCGCCATGTTGATTATTGCGGCCGGATGTATTGAGTCTGCCTGACCGCCATATATCGCTGCCTGCATGTCGCGGACACAGTAGATCATATCGCCTGTTTTTTCCAGTGCGGTAACTATCTCTTGGGGTTCGCCCATCTGTCCTGTAATGATGATACGGGGCGCCTGTTCTTTCCACAGGTTGTGTCTATGCAGAAATGTCTCGTACTCGGCAACGCTGTCAAAATCCACTTCTTCGTGATAAGGGTCGGTCGGGTCGGCATGGTAAAACTGCTTTTCCTCACGCTTGACCGGCGCACCGGGTTCATCGCTGTCGAAGGTCTTGCCATCGATAGTGCGGCGGATATAGGTAAGCAGGTTACGATAGTTGCGGCGTCCTCCGCCGTTCAGGTAGCTTTTGACGGTGGAAACGGTCGCCGAATCCGCCGATACGATTGCATTGGCAGGGTTGGTCGCCATCGTGGTGATGACGCAAAGTCCGTTATCGGCGGCCTGTTGTATGGCTGCCCGCTGTTCGGCCGTGATGCGCAATCCCATGCCGTTGATGAGCACTATGTCGTATTTGCCGATGTCATCCAGTTTCTCCGCATCGAGCGTGGAGAGACGAATGCGGTCGTTGTCATTCGCCCGGGCGATTTGCCCCAGCGTGATGACCTGATAGTTTACAAAGGCTATGCGTGTGGCGGAGAACCAGACGTTCCACGCCGCTATACCGGCTGTGATAACGAGCAGGGCGACAATTCCTGCTCCGATTTTTTCTTTTCGTTTCATATCCGTTTTTTATTTCTTCTTGAATATCCGCTCTATGTCGAGCGATAATCCCGCCGAACAGGTGGTTCCCGTCGTGCTCGGAGAGTTGCTGTAATAATAATCGGGACGGTAATTGAACAGATTGTCCACGGCGAGTGTGACGTTCACGCCCTGCCATATCCGCTGCATAAGGCTTAACTTCCACATCGTGTAGCCCGGATAGGTCTGCCGCTCGGTTTTTTCGTAGGAAGTAATTTCGGTATAAATATCTGTGGTGACCTTCGACATCCAGCGTCCCGAGAGCGCTATGCTCAGACCGTAATTCTTCCAGTCCTTGTCGTAGGCGATGCGTGCCGTAGCCGTGTGGGGACGGGTCGAAGAGAGCATCGGTTCGCCTTTCTTGATATGCTCGCGGGTGTAGGCATACGACAGCCGCCACGAGATGCCGCAGGAATAGCGTCCGGAAGCGTTGACATCCACGCCAGCCACCTGTAAACGAGACATGTTGGTATATACCTGACCGTCCAGCGCCTGATTCCACACCGTAGAGATGCGGTTATCGACAATGTTGTAGAACCCCGTAACTGTCAGGTTGTGCCCCCCTTTCAGGTATTCTGCCGAAAGCGAGAAATTGTGGCTCGATTCGGGTTTGAGGTCGGGATTGCCGTAAATCATGAAAATGTTGCCCATGTAGAAGTTCATGTACATTTCCTTGAGCGTGGGGGCGCGGAACCCTCCCGCATACGAACCGCGCAGGGTGGTGTAGCTGCCCGCCTTGTACATCAGTCCGAGTTTCGGGGAAAGGTGCGTGAGTTTCGCTTCGGAGAACCAATCGAAACGCAGTCCCGCAATCAGACCGAATTTCTTGTGGGGGTTCCAGTCGAACTGGGCGAAGGCATCCGCCGTATGCTGGACATGAGTGCCGTTTCCTTCGAACTGGTACGACATCAGATAGTCGCGCATGTAGTCGCCGCCTGCCGTCAGGATATGTTTGCTTGCGAAAGTGTGGTTATAGAGCGTACGGAGCGTGTGTTGCACATTGCTGTAATCACGCACATCGCGGTCTGTGAGCACGAGATAGTCGCTCTTGTCGTACTGGTCGAATGCATACGAAAGCTCCAGATTGTCTTTGTCGGTCGGGCTGTAATTACCTTTCAGTCCGCCTGTAAAGCTGCGGTAGCGATCATCGAGGCTCTCCGAGGAATTGCGCTCGCGGAAAAAATAACCCGCCCGGGCCGTAAATTTCAAATTATCCGTTGCGGTGAATATCAACCGTTCTTTGGCATTGAGCGTGGAGTGGCCGTAAATAGTGCTGTAATCACCGACCTCCGCGTTGTCGGTTCCTTTCGACAGGTCGATGGCATCGATGGAGGTATATTGCACGTTGGTCAGCGAGTTGAAACGTCTCTTGTTGAATCCTACCGAACCGCCGTACCGTTGCTCGTTGTGCGCACCGTAACGTCCGTTCAGGTTCACCGACCACGGTTCCTGCGGCTCACGGCTGATGATGTTCACCACACCGCCCACGGCATTCGAACCGTAAAGCGATGATGCGGCACCCTTTACGATTTCGATGCGCTGTACATTGTCCATATTCAGACGGTTGTAATCTATATTGTCGAGCGTTTCGCCTGCCAGACGCTCCCCGTCGATGAGAAACAGAACCGAGTTGCCGCCGAAACCCGACATATTGAGCGAGGTTTGCTGGTTCATCGAGTAGGAGAATTCGATGCCCGGCAGTTCCGTTTGCAGCAGGTCGCCGATATTCGTGGCGTCCGTCCGTTTGATATCCAATTCCGAGATGACCCGTGTTACGATAGGCACATCTTTCAACAGTTTTGGGGTGCGGGTTCCCGTTACTACTACCTGTTCGAGCATTATCGGATTCTCGTTCAGCCGGAAATCCAGTGTATCGTTCCGGCTCCCGTCAATGGCCTGCGCCGCGGCATCTACCGTCAAGAGCAGGCAGAGCAGTAAAAATATAGGCGTTCTATTCATCATGGCTGTACGGGGTATAAATAGTCTATGGTCATGAAACCCTTGGTGGCTGCATCGTTCATGAAGTTCGTCAGGCGAAGGGCCGCACAGCTGCCGTCTGCGAGCCGGAGCAGATAGATTTTGCCCGAAAGCGTATATATCGGCGGCATGGTCGAGGTATCGACACGGAGCCACTTCGACAGGACGGGGTTGTACCAGTCCTCGGCATAGCGGATGATACCATCCATCATCTGCGACATATCTACCGTTATCTTATCCGTCGTCCATTCGTCCGCCGTGAACGTCTCCCCGGGAAGGGATCCGATTGGGGGCAGCATACCGAAATCGTCTGCCGCGCTCTCCGCTACGGTTCCGCCGTTGGTCTTGGCATCGTAGCGGTGGATGGCGAAATCCCACTGTCCGGGTGCTTCTTCGCCGACAGCTACCGTCGTTGCCTGCTTGTTGTGCAGGTCGATGTAGTGCCACTCGGTGTAATCCGTTGCATCGATGTAGATACGTCCCGTATGTGCCTTGTCATCGACGGCGACAAAGCCGTATGTTCTGGTATCTTCGGGCTGAGGTGCATCGTAGATATCCTCGAATATGCCGTTACAAGCCGGGAGCAATAGCATGGCTATCACTCCCGACAAAAAAGAAATTGTTTTTTGGCTTACAAACATCTTTTTATCCGTTTTGAGGTTACTTACTCGGCAGCCGCAGGCGCTTTGTCCGGCAGCAGATCAGCCGGCGCCTTTCCGGTGGTGAAATCGATGGTCAGGCCGCCCATGACGCCGGGCACTTTGAACTGTATTTGCGCCTTCTCCCGGGATTCGATGACTGCGGTGCAGGTGCAGTCATAGGAAGAGACATTGCCGTTCATGCCCATTTTTGTCAGACCGCTGCCCGTGAGGGTATAGGTGCCTCCGTTCATACTCATTTGGGCATTGGGGATGGTGAACTCGCCCCAGGAAGCGGAGGTAAAAGTCATGTTCGCCGAACCGTCGGCGTTTTCACCGATGACAACAATCTCATCCTCCGTACACATGTTCTGGAAATAGGCACACCCGGCAAGGGTGTAACCTTTATAGCTGCCTGCAATATCGGCAACGGCCGGCAGGTCCTCTTTATCGCTGCATGCTGCCCAGCAAAGCGCCGCGACAGATATCGCTAAACTAGTTTTGAATTTCATCATGGAATCGTTTTGATTTTTATTTCCTGCAAAATTATCCGTGGATTTCAAGGCGGGCAATACTCAGATTTTAGTATTTTATCGTGCTGCTATACTATATCTCACTCACTATTTTTGGGTATTGTCTGCTATTGTAATAGGTAAGTAACTTTGCCGCCGTAACCAGAGATTTTCAAAAAGGATGAATGATTCGAATAGTTATCAGGCGAGCGATAAAATGCGCGATCTGGTCCGAAATAACAGTGCGTTGATCCTTATCATGGAGCGTTTCGATATTTCGCTGGGCTTCGGCGACAAATCGGTCCGGGAGGTATGTCAGATGCATCATGTGGACGAGAAGACATTTTTGGCGGTCGTGAATTATGTAACGGGACGGGATTACCATTTCACGGATGTGTCGTTGCCCTCGCTGATCCGGTATCTGAAGCAGTCTCACGAATATTTTTTGGATTTCAACCTCCCGAGTATCCGCCGCAAGCTGATTGAGGCCGTCGATTGCTCGGGCGGCAACGATATCGCCATGCTCATCATCCGTTTTTATGATGAGTATGTCATGGCTGTCAGGAAACACATGAAATATGAGAATGACGTGGTGTTTCCCTATGTCGAGCAGTTGTCACAAGGCCATTTGAGCCGAAACTATACCATTTTCGAATTTGCGAGCAAACATACTCCCATAGGCGACAAACTCAAGGAACTGAAAGACGTCATTATCCGTTGCTACCCTGAGAAAATCAGCTACTTGCTGAATGCGGCCTTGCTGGAGATCATTTTGTGCGAGCAGGATTTGACATCGCACTGCATGATTGAGGACAAGTTGTTCGTGCCCGCCGTAAGGCTCATCGAGCAGCAGTTAAGGAAGAAGGGAGATACGGTTTATGCGGACAAGTCCGATGAGGATGTTCCCGACAGGAAGGATAAGCTTAAGACTCTCAGCAACAGAGAGAAGGATATTATCGCTTGTGTAACGAAGGGAATGAGCAACAAGGAGATTGCCGAGGAACTGTATCTTTCGGTGCATACCGTCACTACGCACCGCCGGAATATCTCGAACAAGTTGCAGATTCACACGACAGCCGGCCTGACGATTTACGCCATCGCCAATAAATTAGTCAATAT
>CANPZS010000060.1 GCA_947588835.1 uncultured Bacteroidales bacterium
TTTTTGGATTTCCGCGCCCTCCCCACTATAAATGGTAGTATCGTAACTATTAGATATATTCCTCATAATCTTATTATTTACGGCTCTCTTTGCAATTAGTGTGCCCGCTTCTGAAAGACCTTTAAAGATACGCCCATTAAAACTTCTCACTTTCACTTCTGTTCTGGTTATTTGAACGCGATGCACTTCCTTTGCCGAAGTTGTATCTAAGGCTAATTTGCATCAATGCGTTATTAACTCTTTGATCCTCCCAAGACGTGAACATGAAATCTGGGATGGTGATGTCTTTGTATGTGCGTTTTGATACAAGGCTTGTAGGTATCGCAAAATTGACAGACAATGATAATTTGCCCTTCCATAGTGAACTCATTAAACCTAGCATTAAGGTCTCTTCTTGACCATATTCTTCTCCTTGTAGTAAAGGATGCTTGTCATGCCGTAAGAAATATGCAGCCATAAGATATAGATAAGAGTTCATCTGATATGTCGCCATGGCATCCAAATACCATGTGCGACCTCTATGCCAAATATTTTCAATGCCTTTCCTTCCATACCACTGGTAATTTGCAGTAAAATTCACTTGGAACTTCCGACCGATATGATAGTCACCGCTTAAACCTATGTATTGATGCAGGTATTTACTTCCCACCAAAGTCTCGACAACGTAGTCATTCTCCGTAAAATACCAAGGAGTTATATCATTGGCGGAATGTTTCAGCATATATGTGAACTCAAAGATTTTTGTAACATGGATACGCCATTCCATATAGTGCATAACTCTTTCTTTTAAATCCGGATTACCTCGATACATTAGAATTTTATTCTTATTATAGGCAACCGTAGATAACTGATCCAAATTAGGATATTCGATATTACAGAAGTAATTACCCGTAACTGACAACTTCTTGAGCGCTTGCCAATGTAATTTTGCCGAAGGCATCCAAGAATAACGATTATCGGAGTCCATGCCATTATCTCTATGCACAAAAAGCACATTGCCACCAACAGCAAGACTAACTTTTTGATGTGGATTTATCATCAATGAGGCATAGATGTCATGACGTTTCTCTAAAGAGCGGAATAACTCTTCGTCTGTATTCGTGTCCTTGTTTATATAAGATTTGTCAGTATAAGTATATCCAATGTTACTTGTAAGGATATTATTCCAAATATTGTAGGCGTTGGCATTATATCTCCAATAATCTTTTCTTCCAGAATAATCTAATAGGGTAAGTTTATCTGTATTTTTATAAGTTCGGCTCTCGTTGACGTTGTAATAGTTGTATGTGAAATCGCTTGTAATAATGAATCTATCAGTTATGTCACCTCTATAGAACAGACCGCTTGTTGAGTTGATATTACGGTAATTATTGCGATTTTCTGATAACAGCGTATTTTCGAGTGTCCGATAGCCCTCAAAACCATCGTATTTCCCTCCATCAAGCCATGATTGAATAGAGATTGTATGTTTGGAAGCAATCTTATAATCTGCACCAAGGCTCACATTGAAACTTTTGTTCGCATTGCTGTTGTTCGGGTGTCGATAGTCTTCCGTTGCAGTGGCTTCTGCGACTTCGTTCTTGTATAGATAACTATATGCTGTTGCACGATACATTTTCTTATTGGAAACATTGAGGTCGCCATAGACATTCCATTTGTCTAAGGTGTAAATAAAGTTTGCCCCTATATTCTCGCTATATGAGTTTGGAGTACGAAAAGATACAAGCCCTTTGGACTGAACGCCCAAATCATAACCTAAATAATTGTTATATGTAATATAGTTCAGTACAATAGGCATATCGCCATATTTCCCTTTAGGGAATCGCAATAATTCAATCTTTTTTATTCGGTGAGGATTTAGATTTTGTACCAACTCTTTTCCTACTTCTCTTCCATTCAGCATTATTGGGACATCTCGGTATTCGCCAATCTTTACCGCATCAGATGCCCAATCCACACTAATTCCTGGCAGTTTGTCCAGTAATTGAAGAGAATTCTTCGAACTATTTCTCAATGAATCGGTAAGAAAGAATGTTTCCGTTATCGCATCCTTATTTTGGAGATCTCCTTTGACAACTATTTCTTCCAATAATTCAGCATTTACATTGAGAATAAAGTTCCCAAGATTACCAGGTCGGCATACTCTGGAAATCTTTTCAAACCCAATCAAAGACAATTGAAGCAGATATTCTCTATCTTCATTCACTTTTAGGTCAAAACATCCCTCCAAATTTGTTATTGTCCCTAATATATAAGTAGAGTCTGATTGCTCCACAAGTACACAACTAACTCCGACAATGGGATTGTTTTCATTGTCAATAGCTCTTCCCCGAATGCTTTGGGCATTCGAATATACAACATGACAAATACAGAAAAGAAAAACAAGTACAAATCTAAACATCATAGTTAATTTTTCTATTATTTATCACTCGCCGGCAATACTCAAGTATCATTCTCAAGCATGTTATTCCACATTGGATTGTATCAGATTGTTCATGAATAGGAAACGGCATCTTGTTTATTATTTCTTTTCCTCTATTTTATTATATTGCTGTATACTTTCTGCCTCTGCACGCTGACGGACTTTCTTGCCACCGGAGAAGTTCCATGTCAAAGACAGAGTGAATGATGTAGGTTTCGTTGCATTGTGGTAATACGAGGTATATCCGTCTCCTTCCGTCCTGCTTTTGCGTCCCTTTGCCCAAATGGTCGATTGCAGCGAAAGACGCAATTTGTCATCACGGAACGATTTCCGCAAGGATGCATTCACATTTCCTACAGGTTGCCACCAGTAGTTTTCGAAGCTGCTTTTTGTTTCCCAATAAGCATTGAGAGATCCTCCAAATGTTGAAGTAAAGTTGAAGTTGTTGTTCCACCAAAACTTTCCGCCCCATTGTCCCTTCATAATCTCAGTCTCTGACTTAAAATAATTCCGCAGGGCTGCCGCCTGTAGCTTGGTATTCCACCACTTTGTCGGATTGTATGTAAACTCGACTCTTCCTCCTAACATTTTGCGATATTTACCATTCTCCGGTCTTGACCAAGTAATGTTTTCGTTTTGCCCATCTATACCATGTTCATAGTAAATAGGATTTATTTCATGGCCATACATCAGCGTCATAGATATATGTCTGTCTATTGCAAAAAGAGCCATCACTTCATGTGTCGCAGGTGTTATAAGATTTGGATTGCCCGTTGTGTAATGACTTGGAGCAGAAAAATTTTTATAACTGTTTATTGCACTATATGGCATATCGCTGACGGTACATTGGTACATGACGCCAAGCATTCTTCCTTTCTGCGGATTAATCATCCACATCAAGTTTGCTTGCGGACACAAATACACATCATCAAAGAATGTCGTTTCCTCTGCTGTCTGTACATCCATCCGATTATATTGCAATGTCAGTCCTGCACTGTACATCAATGACTCTGTCATTCCCGTAAAGTCAGCATAAGCAAAAGCTGTGTGTGCATCGGCATCATTGCTTAATCCGTCAGTTTCATCATTGCAACGGATAAACTGATAATTGGCGCCTACATTCAATTCTTTTCCACCATTAAACTTGTGCGTATATTTCGGATAGAATTGGAACATATCAGTCTTTTCCTGAGTACTGTTCTCATATGCGCGAATATTATCCATATCCTCAAATTGCTTCAATGCATGGTTTTGGTGATAATAGTCGGCCGTCACCTCCAACTTCGAGCCTTTGTCATCGGTTGCCAAGATATATTTTGCTACCGTTTGCTGTACAAACTGACTTTCAGGACCATGAATCATAGTATTGCTTTCCATTGGCTCCCCGTCGTTCCCCAAAATGGTTTCCACAACACTATTCTGCTTGTTTTTAATAGTGGCATTTCCCACATATTCCGATATGGCAAGTGAAGATTTGTCATTTATCTCATAGCTTATATTCAAACGGTTGCCAAAACTGTTTAACCATGAACGGGTTTCTGAGACGGAGTTTGTCTGTAACCCGGAATCGTATAGATAATTGTACTTTGCATCTTCTATAAGTTGTTGATGCTGATTTACTGCATAGTAGTTAAAAGTCCATTTCCCTATGCTGGCATCAAAAACGAAAGTTGGAGAACTTCTGTTATAACCATAAGCTGCCAGGGCTTCGGCTTTCAATCCTAAATAGCCGGAATATCCTCCGTCCTTTTGCTTTTTAGTTGTTATGCGTATGACACCGCCTTTCGTTGTCGCACCTTCACCTATAGCAAGATAATCCACTTCGATATTTTCGATATTCTTTGGAAGCAGGGCCGCAAGTTCATCTTGTGAGTTTATTTTAATCCCGTTCACATATATTACCGGAAGTTTGTCCAAAAGATTAATTTTGTTCTCGGACACACTTATTCCCGGCAGGAAAGCAAACAGTTCCTGCGAAGTATTACAATTTTCCAGTCCTGAGCCAGAAGGCCGTATGCTATAACCATGAGCGTTGTTTACGATACGACTCCCTACGACTGTTACTTCCTCAAGCATCGTCTCATCTGCCTGCATTTTTATTGTTCCAATATTTTCATCACCCTCAAGCGGAAGGTAAATACTATGGTATCCGATAAAAGAAAACATCAGCATACCGGCGTCGCTTCTGTCGGCTATAGAAAAGAGGCCATCCCTATCTGTAGCTGTACCTGCGAGGTATGTAGAATCTGCCTTTGACAGCAAAAGTACACTGGCACCAGCCAAGGGCTCATCGTTATTATCAACTAATTTTCCCGTAATATTCTGTGCATATGTCACAGATGCCAGTATAAACACCATACTAATAGATAACAATATTTTTTTCATGACTTTTATTATTAAAATGACAATATCAAGTAAAAAGAGAGAGCCCTGATTAACGTATCGGTACAACTGTATCTTTATTTGTCAATTTTTTACTGTAAGATTTGTTCTTTCCCTGATTCAAATGGTAGGTCAAACCTAATGTTATCATATTTTTATTATCAAATATATGCGTGTCACTTTTATATTTCACGAGGGAATCCATTAATGTATCAGTTGCATAATGGGCACTTTTGCCCATATATAATATTCCGGCTGTAACCCGCCAATTGCCAAAACGATATTTTAAATTAAGATGGTGCCGGTTTTCACTTAATGTCCGATATGATCCTTGCAATCTGTATACGGGAATAGAGTATTGATATGATACAGCTATAGGGTCAAAATTTAAATTCAATCCGAATTGATTTTCCCATATAAAATCTGTCCAATTTAACCATTTAGATTTCAAATTTGTTTTACATGGCAATAATAAGATGTTTGTCTGCAATATATTATTACCTAACGGTTTTATATTCGCTGCAAATGCTACCCCATAATCTTTGCGCCATGTACCATTTTCTTTTAAGGCCCAATATTTATTGTCTATCAACTTAAAATAATCGATTATATAATTATTGGTATGCATATAGATTCCAGTCAGGCTAAGGTCTATATATTTGCTGTTGAAATTGTATATTGCAATTACTTTATTTTGTATTTCATTTTTTAAATCAGGATTTCCTGTACATAATATATCTACAGAAATATCAGATATGCTGTTGCTTAAATTATTCAAATCACAGGGTATGATTGTTCTGTCAAACATAAACCTGAATGACTGATTTTTACTTATGTTGTATCCTAATATTATTTGGGGAGCAAAATACACTCTTTCCAATTTAATAGTATTGGCATTGTTCTTAATATGATTCAGCCCTAAACTCACACGATAAATCCATTGCTTGTAAAAGCCGTCAAGCTCCGTGTAAATATTCTGTGAGAAAAAGTTGCTTTCAAAATCATTAATACCAAACCGATTGACTGCTTCTGAATGAAGGGACGAATATTCTATTCGATAACCGCTGTTCCATTTCAGATTAGTCAAATTTTTATTATACACAAATTCTCCGATAAAAGATTTCTTAAAATTTTTAAGTTCCCTTTCATCTTTATAAAATGTATTGTCGGTACAAATTTCTTTTTCTTCTTTCAAGTTATTTCTATTAATATCGTAAAACGTAACTACAGAATTAACAGTAAATTCATCATTATCATCCGTTCTTTTCCACAAATACAAATCCATTGTCGGGCTAAATATTTTAATTACATCATCACTGTCACTCATTATAGAATTATTGACCTCAGATCCGTTATTATAGATTCCGAAACCATTCATCGTATTGAATCTACGTTCATAACCAGGTTTGAAATTTGCTTCAAATATTGTTTTGTCCTCATTTATATAAGCATATTTCAAATTCGGGATATGTGTCGTATAGCCAAATTATTCTTGATTTCTGTATTGTATAGAACGTTGATTGTCTGACATCATATAGCTATACTCAACATTTGATAACCTGTCACGGTAATTGCGGTAATTTACTATATATTCCGCACTGATTTTGTGCTTTCCGCCAATCCATGAGAAATACGCATTGTCATTTGCAAAGCCTGTTGAAAAGGCATGGCTAAGTTCTGTACCTAAAGTCATCCCACTTTCTAAGGATGAGCAAATTATATTAACGACACTTTCCACATTCTGAAAACGTATGGGAGGAATATCATATGTTTCTATTCTTTTGATTTTTTCTTTGGGTATCATCCGTATATCGTTATATGTGGCTTTTGCTCCGTTAATAAGCAACTGCACTGTACCCCCGTTTATACCGACCAATCTGTCATTCACCATATCTTCACGTAATGTCGGCAACATTTTTAACAGATCCAAACTTCCATAGACTTGCTTCAAATCATCTTTCGTAAAAGTGAATATTCTTCTGTCCGACGTTTGCCGCACTCCTGACGCAGATACGATTGCATCGTCCAACTCGAAAGCTTTACACGATAAGGTATCCTTGCGGGAAATTGCGTATCCGGCGGAAGGAAACGTAATTCTCACCATTTCCGTTTTGGAGCTATATCCCAATAAATCAAGAACAAGCATATAATTGCCTATTTTTACATTCTGAAATGAATAAAACCCATTCATATCCGTTATTGTACTCTTTACATACAAAGAATCTTTAGTACTTCTTAATATTACGGATACGAACGATAACGGTTCACTTGTCTCTTCGTCAATAACTTCGCCCTGAAATACAACCTGAGCATGTAAATCGCAAACAAATACCATATTTATGAATAATACAAGGAATACAGCGCGTTTCATAGTCAAAAGTTGATTTTATTTAACGTAAAAGTCGTTTTGCTGACACTCGGAATGTCGCCCATTGATAAACGAATGTCTATGGCACCTGCAAAATAGTCACTGTCATTTAAATAGATAATCGTGACCTTTTTTACCATATCCATACTTAATTGCTTTAATAATGTTTGAAGTTTATCATCCGGCAACATCATCCCATTGACAAATATTCGAAATCCTAATTGTTTGCTTCTATCAATAAACACATGTTCACAATAAGCCACATCATTATGTTGAATTGCCCAATCAATAAAGCCAAGACTGTATTCCTTATCTTCTATTACAAATTCTTTACTTGTATAGTAATCGGGCATATCTTCATCCAGCTTCATGTGTATACTTACATTTCCCGCTTTGAAAGAGGGATTTTTAATTCCGTAAAAACAATATTTAACTTCTTTATCCCCAAAAGGAAGAGAAACGATATAATCTTTACTGATATCAATAGGTACACCTTTAAAAGATATTACACCGACAGAATTAGACATCCCGACCGCAACCATATCATCTGGAGATTCTTTCAATGACAGATAGACAGGCAGATACGGATATCGTTTTTCTTCATCCATCCGAGTTGTATATATATTTCCCTCGAACCAATAATTGGTGCTGAACTGAGCTTCAGCCTTTGCTCCGAACATAATAATACAGATTGTAAAATAAAAAATTTTGATTCTCATGAACAGTTATTTTAAGTAGTTATTGTTGTCCTTTTGTCAGTATGGTCTGAACTTCCATAATAAGAGATGCTTGATATATCTCCATATAGAGTTCTCTTTTATTGGTTGGTCCTGTTCTTTTGTTTGTTTATAAAATTCATCTGTAGGTTTTATAAATACAGCAATGCCTTTTTCCTCACCATTAATTTGCGAACCTATCCAATATCGTTTGATTTCAGTCCCGCTATATTTTGTCAACCCTTTCACAGGATCAACGATATAATAAGTATTGCGCATTACTTTGCGAAGGATAACATAGTATTCATTATTCCAATATAAGAGACAAGGCAATGTAACTTTAATTAACTTTGTCAATGGCAGATATCCGATTACGCTACTAAATCCTATCTTTTCCGCATTATTAGAAATCCCCAGCAAACTTTCCTCTACACTCATTGTTTGACAAAATGCCGCTGTCAGATCTACATGTCTGCCATAGTATCTGCATATCATTGACAAGCACTTTAATCCGCTTTCAGAAATGCTGTTTTGTTTGGTTAAATCAAATCTGTTCATTGTTTTTAAATAAACTTTGATTTCTACGTCAAATTTACCTTATGACAGTTTAATTCAGAAAAATATAGTTTCAGATTTTGATTTGTAATTTATTAATTATCAATAGGGGGGGGTGATTTTTTTGGAACACGCCGATTCCAAAATTTAAGTTGATGAATTTTTGTGTGTCCGGATGAGGGAATGAATGTGGGAAATTGCATACACGTTCCGGAGCACAGAATGCCGGACAGTCTGTGCTCCCGCTATACGACAAAATGGACTGAACATGCTACTCGAAACTCTTCAGCAGTTTCCTGATATATATTCCCAGATTGGTGTCGTGTTCATTTATACCAAGTTTCTCACGGACATCGCTGCTGTTATTGTAGTGGGAACGCATTCTGATATATGTGCCGACTTCCTTACCTTTTAGACCCAATGCGTATAGGCAGCAATAATTGATTTCCCATTCGGTCAGGCCTTTTTCTTCAAGATATTTGATGAACTTAGGATGGCTGCCGGCAAAAGTAAGCCTCGTAGATAACATAAACGCATCTTTATTGGCCAACAGTTCTTCCATTTCCTTGTTTGCTTTTCGGTCAATATCGCTGTTGTGTGTTATATACGCGATGAAGAATTTATTCAATAACGCCAATCGCTTTCTTACGGCGACCTTGGCATCAGGATCCAGCTCATCGTTATGCGCCAGCAGATTTGTTA
>CANPZS010000061.1 GCA_947588835.1 uncultured Bacteroidales bacterium
TTAAATTTGTTCTTTAGTTTATTGTCTTCCGTATCTGGGCAAGACAAGTTGCACATAGCTGTACAAAGGTGGGAATTTTAGGATTATTTTGCAATAAAAATTATAAAAATCCGCCACCCAATGCTGAAATTATCCCGAAAAGAGGCCTTGTATTTTTAAATTATTTTATTAACCAAACCGTTTCGGACGTCGCCGTTCCGAACTTTGGGAAAATTGCCGCCTGATTTTTTCGGTCAATAAGTCACCTTTTCCGAAACGGGGCTTTCGGCATGCCGCGACGTGAGCGCAGTCACGAAATAGGTGCCTTTCCCGGGCAGGGCGAAAGAAGTTTCCTCCGCAGTGCCGACGAGATCCGCCTCGGCGCCGTCGCCGTTGGATCTGTATACTGCATAATACGCTGCACCGGAGACGGCCCGCCACGAGAGGGTGGCGCCGCTGACCGCCAATTGCGACGGCGCGGACGGCTGGGAAGCCTTGTCCCTTCCCAGATAAGGAGGCAATACAGGTTTGGCATAGAGGCCTTTTATGGCGTCCGTGATGCCCACCCTGTTTTCAGTAAGGTCCTTGGCGCTGTACAGGACGCTGCCTTTCACCTTGGAATTGGCCCTTGCCAGACCGAACTGCTTTTTCAGATCGTCGGACGACTGATATTTGCTTCCCTGCTGGGAATCCCCGAATTTGTAGATGCCGTACCCGATCAGCAAATGGTTGTCATAGGTGTATTGGGACCACAGGTCGAGCCTGAGGTTGAAGCTCGTCTTTTCCGTTCCCGTGGGGAAATACAATTGGGGAATGACCACGTCCGCCCAGCCTTTTTCGGCCCATGTCTTCACGTCGGCGAACAAGTTGTTGTAATTGCTTTCTATGTCGGCGGCCGGGCTGACGGAGAAAACGACTTCCGGCCGAGTAGCGACAATGGTCTTTTGGATGTTCTGTATGACCTTGTTCACATTGTCGCGGCGGAAATCGGCTATGTTGCTGAACTTGTCCTTTCCGTAAAGTTCGTATTCTTCTTCATCGTCCATGCGCTCTGACGATTCCAGCGACGGATAAAAATAGTCGTCCAGATGTATTCCATCCACGTCGTATTTGCTGATGATTTCTTTGACTATGTCCGTTATACGTTCCTGCACCTGCGGCAGGGCGGGATTGTAAACCCTGATTTTGGCGTAATCCTTCACCCATTCTTTCGGGATACGGCTGTCCAGCTGGGCGAAGTCGACATTTTGCGAGGCGCGGGTGGCGATGCGGTACGGATTCAGCCATGCGTGGAACTGGATGCCCCTTTTATGGGCTTCTTCAATAAGGAATCCGAGCACGTCGTAGTTCGGCTTCTGTCCGGCGGTCCCTGTAATGTTCTTGCTCCACGGCTCGTACTGCGATTCATAGAAGGCGTCGGCCATGCCCCTGATCTGGAAAAAGACGGCGTTCATGTTGCACTCGACCATCAGATCGAGATAGTCGGTGTACAGTTTTTTCTGCTGTTCGGCGCCATATCGTCCCATGGGCCAGTCGAGGCCCCACACGGTGGCGATCCATACTCCTCTCAATTCCTTTTGCGGCAGGAGGCTTTCTTCTGTCTTGCCACCTTCGTCCGGCTTGTCCGTGTCCGGTTCCTCCGGAGTGATGAAATTGCCTTTGCCGCAGGCTGCCGCCATGGAAATCAAAAGGACTGCTCCGAAAATTTTTTGTAATAGTTTCACTGTCGATTATAAATTAATAAAAGAAGCCGCCCGCTCCGCAGCATTGCGACGGGCGACTTCCATGTCAATGATATTTTAGTCTTCCTCTTCCTGTTTGATGGGGAATTCACAGATGACGAAGCCAGAGCCGGTGCGGGCTGCGAAAACGCACAGTTTCGCGTCGTTGCCGGCGGCATCCTTCTCTATGTAGAAATCAGTCTGGGCCAGGGCGTTTCCGTTTCCGCTTCCGCCAAGTTTCTTGGTGAATACGGGGTTGCGGCTGTCTCCGGTATCGAATCTCTCCAGAGCCTCTTCTATCGTTTCGCCTTTGGTGATGTCATAGATTTCCAAGGCTATGGTAGCTTTGGAGGCGCTTCCCTGTCCGGCGGTGCAGACTGCAAGGTACCTTTCTTTGTTGAACTCGATCACCTTCGGCGATACGGCCTCTCCGCCGATGCTCGAGGTGTAGACGGGAGCGAGAGATTCATCGACCACCGTTACGGGCACCCTGACGCCGCCCCAGAGATACTTGTCCGTATCCCCGACACGGAACACGTTCGTTACCATCGTGGCGTCGGATTTGGAAGTCAGCACCCTGATGCCGCCGATATCCACGGTCTTGTGGTTGCTTACCGGCACCCTGAGGAATTCCGTGGCGGCGTTGTCGCCGAAGAATATGTAGCCGTTGCCGTTCTCGTCGATATTGTAGGAAGCGTTGTCCCCGTGCCTGTTTCCGGCCCCCGCGATATTCCCGACAGGGATGTCGGCCATGACGACCGGAGCGGATTCGGGCGTGTCGTAATAGTAGATCTTGAACGGCGACGCCTGTGCTCCGGAAAGGCTGGACAGATAGATGTGTCCGTTGAGCAGGGCGCCCATATTGTACGTGAACGTACCTCCTGAGATGCCCGTGAGATCAAGCGGAATCGGCGCTATCTTGCCTTCCTTCAAATCGGAGACTTTCAGCAGATGGGGCTGCGTAGCGCGGCTCACCACCAGCACGTGCTGTCCGTCATAGGAGGCGCAGCGCGTGGACGCGGCATCGCTGAAGTCCGGATATATGGTGGCGGAAGCCGAGAAATCGAACACCTCGGCCTTTTCGAAGTCCGCCCCGAAGACGGGCACGCGCTTACGTATCCTGACGAAATATTCTTTGTATCTTTTGTTGTTTACGATGCGCAGCGTCTGCGTCTTTTCGTAGGTCTCGTCGTCCATGGAGAAATCCATCGTCGGCGTCTGCAATTCCGCGCCGTCGGAAAGTTCGGCCACGAAATTCAGGGCGGAGAAATTGGATTCGATGTCCAGACGGGGGAAATTGATCATTTTGTTATCCTCGTCGATAGTGCCTTCCAGAACGGTGTTTCCGCCGGCTCCGGCATTGACTATCCTAATGGAGAACAGATCCGTATCGTACAGCTCCGGCCGGCTTGTCGGATATTTGTCTTCGCACGAAAACAATCCGGCGCACATCAATACGGCCAGTCCTGCATTCAATATTCTTTTATACAACATAATTTCACTTTTTAAAATGTTTCATTGCCGCGCCGTGCATTCAATAGCTGGCAGGCCAGCCCTCGGTCTGCGTAAGGGTGTAGCCCTTGTTCTTGTAGTCGGCGATCTGGTTGATCCCTATAGGGGAAAGATATGGATTCACGTTGGGAACGTCCAGGAAAGGCAGCCTGCCCTTGTTTTCCTTAGGGTAGAAGAAACCTTTCATGGCGGCGCCGTTGGAGCCGTTGTATTCTACCAGCTCCCCGCTCTTGGTCATCACGCGCAGTTTGCCCACGTTCTCGGGTTTCAGCTCGCTCGGCACTTCGTCCTGGAAATTGACCCAGGTGCCGACAAGCAGATCCTGATTTTTGTCGGTATCCATGTATTCCAGCTTTTTCCATCTCCGGAGGTCGATTATGCGGGAGAACTCGAATACGAATTCCATTCTCCTCTCACGCCTGATCTCCCAGAGCAGCGGGGATACGTCCGAATCACGGTTAGGGTCGTCGGGAAGAGCGTCTATCTTCATGTCGGCAGTCTGCTTGACGCCCCTCGCCTTTGCCTCGTCGGCAAGCGGCCTATGCCGTATCTGGTTTATGGATGCGTCTATGTCGGCCTGGCTGACAGGGGCCCCGCCCAAAGCGGCGAGCTCGGCCTTGGCCTCTATCCAGTTCAGCAGGACTTCGGCATAACGTATGACAGGATAGCCGTTTACGTTCTTCTCTCCTTGCCATTCGGGAGCCGGGGAACCGCCTGTTTCAATATAGGACAGGCCGCTTCGCGGAATGAATTTGGTGACATACAGATAGCAACTCTTCGACTTGGGCGTGGGCTTGTTGTAGAAACTTGCCTCGAAGCGGGGGTCGCGCGTCCTGATAAGATTGTCCAGAGTGAAATCGTCGGCGTTCTCAACCGAGGATGTCTGCCAGTCCTTGCCGTCCGTGCAGATGAACGCCTTGATCAGATCGAGGTTGGGACCTACGTTCACGGGATCGTTCACGTTGCAGGTGGAAGCTATGGAGTGGGTTATGCTCAGATCAGCATTGTATGAGCGGTAAAGAATGCTCTCGGACATGGACTTGGTGGAGCCGAACAGGGAGCGGAAATCGGTGTCGATCTTATATTTGCCGCTGTTGATCACGATGTTGGCCGCGGCGACCGCCTGCTCGAAAAATTTGCGGGCCCGTTCCGGATTTCCGTAATAATATTTTTGCCAGCTGGCTTCGAACAAAGCCCACCTCGAAACGAAGGCCGCCACTACGTATTTGTTCACGTAGGCCTCGCTGACGTCGTTGGTACGCACATTGTTCATGGCGTATTCGAAATCCTCGTACACGGCGTCCATGACTTCGTTTCTCGGTGTCCTGTCCTTGTACAGCTCATCCTTGTCGGTGTTGTGGACTTCGCTGTCGTAGTACGGAACGTCTCCGAAGACATTTACCAGACGGGCGTATTCAAGGGCCCTGAAGAACCTGCCGATGCCGGTCCAGTGGGCGTATTGTTCTTCGGTCAGTATGTCGGTCATCCTCTCTTCGATGCGGTCGAGCATGACGTTGGCCTTGCGGACCCATGCGAAGTTCCACGTAGGGCCGGTAAATTCGCTCTGCCACATTATATCCAGCGAAGTGCTGCCCTTGGAGGTGGGCACTGAACGTCCGAACTGCGTCTGGGTGGAAAGGATGACGGCGTCATCGTTGAAAGTATAGTTGGAATTGGGAGCATAGGTGGTCGAATATTTCAGGCCATATCCTACGAAGAAGTTGGTATAGAAGGAATTGGCATACAAGCGCACCCTTTCCTCGCTGGTCCAGTACGATTCATCCTCGGCGGTGGTCATCGACGGACGGTCAAGGACGTCGCAGCCGCATAGCAAAATGGCGGCGAAGGCAGATATGACTAATGTTTTCAGTTTCATAATGATCTGTTTAGAAAGTTAATTGAACGCCGCATGACATGGTCTTGAATATCGGAGTGCCGGTACCGGTACGTCCCAGGTTGTAGTTGGAAGTGAACATGGAATATCCGGATATGGCCTCGGGATCTATGGGAAGACCTCTCAGTTTGTCAAATGTGAAGAAGTTCTCCAGCGACATATAAACGCGCAGCGTGGATACCCGTATCTTGGACAGGAACTTTTCGGGAACCGAATATCCCAAAGTGATATTCTTGACCCTGAGATACGCCATGTTCAGCAGATAGCGGGACTGTGTCTGCATGGAGAAGCCGGTGTCGCTGCCGCCCAGATCCCACGCCCTCGGATAGAAGGCGTCGGTACGCTCTTCCGTCCAATAGTCGGTGGTGAACGTCTTGGGAAGCGCACCTTCCTTGGCGTTGTATCCGGGGATGGCCAATTGTCCGCTGCCCCAGATCTTGCGCTTGCCTATGCCCTGCAGGAAGATTGAGAAATCGAATCCCTTGTAGTCCGTCCCTATGCGGAGGCTGTATTCGTAGCGCGGAGTGGAGTTTCCTATGACCGTAAGGTCGCCGGGATTTCCGTTGGTGCTGGTTCCGGGAGTGATGTAGCCGTCGCCGTCAATGTCCACGAATTTGACGTCGCCCGGAGAGAAGATGAGCTTGTTGCCGTCTTCGTAATGCACCTGATATACGGGATATTCGGAAGTCTGCCTGTTGGTCGTATGAGCCGTGCCGTTATAAACGACCACCATCTTTTCTATCTGGCCGTCAGGGCCGTATACGAAGTCGTCCTTCTGGAACAGACGGTCCGTCACGAGGCCGTAGATGTCTCCGTAGCGCCTGCCGGTGGAATAGCTGTTGCTCAAAAGCCTGTCCTCCCAGGGAGTGAGATAGTCGGCGCCCCTGGTGATGGTGGTAGTAGCGTCTGAAAGGGTGGCCATTACATTGATGCCCCAGCCGTTGGCGAACCTGTGGTTGAAGTCGGCGGCGAGTTCCCAGCCGTTGGTGCGCAGGCTGCCGTAGTTGCCGCTCGGCGCGCCGGTACCCAATGTGGCCGGCAGGCTTTCTCCCGCGATGATCATGTTCTTGGTGTCCCTGCGATACCAGTCGAAGGTGAAGCCCAGCTTGTTTTTGAAGAACCTTATGTCGGCGCCGATGTCCAGCGTCTCTATTTCCTGCCAGGAGATGTCGTTGTCCACTAATGAAGGAGTTCCGTACGTGGGCAGCTTGGTCGTTCCGTCAAGCCATGACGACTGGCCGCCGGACAGAACCGACTTGTAGAGATTGTTGGAAACGGTCTGGTCGCCGATGCTTCCCCACGAAGCGCGGATCTTGCCGAAGCTCAATACTCTGTCGAGAGGCTTCATGAATTTCTCGTTCGTGAACACCCAGCCGGCGGAGAATGACGGGAACCACCTCCACTGCAATTCCTTGGGGAACTTGGACGAACCGTCCCGGCGGATGTTCGCTTCGAAGAACAATCTGTCGTCGAAGGAATAGTTCAACCTGCCGAAGAAGCCCAGCTGGGCCTCCCAGTCGCGGTCGCCCTCGAAGAACTGGTCTCCGGAAGCAAGCGGAAGCTGGGGATTGGTCAGATCGAGAAGATTGGTTTTCCAGCCTTTGTGCAGGTCCCATTGGCTCGCGACACGGTTCAGGCCGGCCATGAACTTGAACGCATGGTATTTTTCTTTGCCAAGCAACAGATTGTAAGTGGTGTAGACGTTGATCGTATTCGCGTCGGACGTCCTGTTCTGGTAGCTTACCTGAGTGGCCGTAGGGCCGCTGCTGTTGGTATAGGTCTCTATCGGGAAGCGGTATGCGGGCATTCCGCCTGTATCCACCACGTTGCCCTGTTCGTCGACGAATACCTGATGTCCGTCTTCCGTCCACGGGACGGGCGCATACCAATGGTTGCCGGCGGTGTATTGGGTGACGGACGCATTGGTCTCCGCCGTCTGCCGGGCATAGGTGTAGTCGAAGTTCAGATCCCAGTCTTTGGTGAAATTGACCGTGAAGCCGAGATTGACATTGAAATATTTGGTCTGCAGATTGTCCGTATTGGCCGCAGCCATTTCATACGCAGGCTCCTTGAGAGGAGAGCCGAGCTCGGTGACGCCCGAAGGGAACAGCGGACTCCATCTGTACATGTACAGCCACGGGTCCGCGGTGGTGTTTCCGATTCCGGGATAGCGTTTGTTGCGGTCCGAATATATGAATCCCGCCCTGACGGCAAGATGGTCGTTTATCTCGGAAGTCACGTTGAGGGAGGCGTTGTAGCGCTGGAAATCATCCTTTCTGGCGGTTTTCGCCATGCCGGTCTGATCAAGGTAGCCCAGTCCAATGTTGTAGTTGGTCCTGCCGCTCTTGCCGCTTACCGAAAGATTGTGGCTCGACGTAGGTGTCCAGTTGCTTATCATGGCCTTGGCTATGTCGTAGAGACGGTATCCGTATTTGTTGAGGCCGTCATAATACCAGTCGCGGCCGTACACTACGGGATCATTGTATTTGACTTTGCCGCCGTACGTCTGCTGCCATTCCTTGGCTTTCTGCAGGCTCTCCGGATTGATGCGCCAGAATCCGCCGGCCGGCATGGGCTCGCTGCGGTTGATCTGGGCGTCGAGCGTGTATTGCAAAGCCTCGATGCCGCCTATTTCAATATCCTTGGCGGGATCCTGCCATGAGAAGTTGTTCGAGTAGGAGACTTCCAGCTTGTCGGTAGCGCGCGCTCCGGTCTTGGTGGTAATAAGAATGACGCCGAAAGCGGCCTTGGCTCCGTAGATGGAGGAAGAAGCGGCATCCTTCAATATGGAAATCGACTGCACGTCCTGCGGATTTACAATCTGGATGCTCGGAATTTCTACGTTGTCCAACAGAATAAGCGGGGAGTTGCTTCCGGATATGGAGCCTATCTGTCCCCTGATTTTGATCAACGGGTCGGAGCCGACTTCACCGGTGGGCACCGTAATGTTCATGCCGGGGACGGAACCCTGCAGGCCTCGGCCGATGTCGGCGAGCGGACGGCTGCCCAAAGCCTTTTCGACGTCCACTGAAGCCACGGCTCCCGTCAGGTTGGTCTTTTTCTGCGTGCCGTATCCTATGACTACCGCATCATCGAGAAATTCATGGTCCTCCTGGAGCACGACGCGGATGCCGGACGCCGCCGCCACTTCCGCGTCGGCATAGCCTATGCAGCTCACCCGAAGAACGGCTCCCGCAGGAACGTTGATGCTGAAACTACCGTCATCGGCGGTCATGACGCCGTTTGTAGTTCCTTTCTGGATTACCCCGGCACCCGGTACGGGAAGTCCCTGGGCATCTACGACCACGCCTTTAATCGTGATACGCTGCTGTATGACCTCATCCGAAACGGGGGGGGTCTTTGCCGCATGCGCTCCGGCGCCGCCGGTTAGAAGGACGGCTGCCGCAAGCGAGAATGCGGCCGCAATCTTGCTTGCGAAATTGTACTTTTTAAATTTCATAGATACTAGTGTTATGAATGATTGTGTGAAAAATCCTCAGGCTCATTTTAGGTCAATATACAAATGTATGTACTTTGTGACGATTCTGCAAATATTTCTTCTTTGAAGTATGTACTTTATGAATATTGTGCAAATATTTCTT
>CANPZS010000062.1 GCA_947588835.1 uncultured Bacteroidales bacterium
GTGACACAAAATTATAAAATACTATGCATAAGACAATTATAAATGTGGCTGATTTTAAGTGACGAAGTCAGGAGATTCTGCTGTTTCGGAATTGCTCGTTTTTTATAGTTATTTTTATTTAATATCCTGTCATTTAGGTGCAAGATTATTTATCAGTTCTTTTGAGTGCATTAGTCTTTTTTGTGCGGAAAGTTTTTTATTATTATTAGCCGGTAAAGGGGCTGTTATGCTGGATGTACCCAGATGTACCCAAATGGTGTGGAAAGACGACAACGGCGGAGCAGCTTGCCAAGAGTGGCTAAGTCTCACAAAGTCGCACTTTAAAAAATGGAAAGGCCCTGCATCCTCGCCGATGTGGGGCGTTCTTTTCCGTCATTCCCTCAGTTCCATCAACCGATGGAATTCGAGCGCTGCGGAGGCGCCAGCAGGGACGCCCCGCCTCGCCTTGCCTGAATTTTATGCAAATTTACAGTAAATTCAGGCAAGGCTATTTCAGAATATCCTGATTGAACAGGAACTGATATAGTCCCATTATCGTAAATCCATCTTCGTTGGTATAGGCCACGATATCATCTCCTTGTATGACAATCTTCCGGAAGGAGTCTCCGATCTTCTTCAAAGACCTGAACTCTTGCTCGCGTTTTTCCTCGGAAATCATGTTGAAGGCAGATTGAATATAGTACTTATCAATGCCGTTCGTCGCAATGAAATCCACCTCGTATTGCTTATACTCGGACTTTCCATCCTTCATCTCTCTGGATTCAACCATACCGACATCGACCAGGTAGCCACGGTTACGAAGCTCATTGTAAATGATGTTCTCCATGATGTGACCCTCTTCCTGCTGGCGGAAGTTCAAACGAGCATTCCGGAGGCCGGGATCGACGCAGTAGTACTTCTTGAAAGACTTGTAATAGTCCTTCCCCTTGATATCGTATCGTCTGGAGCCTTCAAAGAGGAATGAATCACAGATATAATCCAAGTAAAGCTTGACGGTCTCTTCATTCAGCTTTAACTTCTTGATGCTCTTAACGGTGTTGGCAATCTTGGTCGGGTTCGAAAGAGAACCGACAGACGAGCACAGGACATCGGCGATTGCCTCCAGCGCAGCATCATTCTCTATGTGATAACGATCCTTGATATCCGTGAGGTACGTCTTGTTCCAAAGATCCTGCAGATACTTTGCCTTTTGGATAGGCGTTTTCAGCTTGAGCAGTCCGGGCATTCCTCCGTACGTATAATACTCCCCGTAGAGGGCACGGAGCGGCTCTGTCCTCTCTGTACAGAATTCTTTGAAAGAGAAAGGATTACAGCGAATCTCCCGACCTCTGTCACGTAAGACGGTACTGATCTCCTTGGAGAGAAATTTGGCATTGCTGCCCGTAACATAAACGTCTACGTTGTCTTTGTTTCGCAACCCATTGACAATTTTTTCGAACCCGTCAACCTCCTGAATCTCGTCCAGCATGACATAGTAAGTATGCTTAGGATCCGTAATCCTGCCATAGAGGTAGGACTTGAGTTTTTCCCGATCGGCCAGTTCGCTCTGGTTCTTCTCGTCATCCAAGTCAAAGGAGACAACGATTATGTCTTCTTCAGGAACGCCATCAGCTAACAGATAGTCCTTAAAGATACGCGTAAGGAGCCAGGATTTTCCACAACGCCTGGGACCGGTAACGACTTTTGCAAACCCGTTCAGCCGACTATCTATCAGTTGCCGAAGATATGCGTCTCTTTGAATGTACCCTGCCATAAAAAACTTAATTGTATTACAATATCCAGCGCCTCGCCTTATCCGGAATTTTATGCAAATTTACAGTAAATTCCGGATGAAGCCTAAACTTTTGGAGATACAGGGAACAACACAACATTTTTAGGTTGGGCGGATAATGACATTTAGGTGCCTAATGGACACTTTTGCGCCTTTCATCCTAAGCAATACTGAATATCTTCGTCGGACAAACCTTTTTCTCTCATCCGGCGCCGTATCTGTTCCTGATGCAATTTCTCATCTTTTAAGTTGAATACTATATTCACAAATGTGCTGATGGCTTCCTTTATGCGATTTTTCCCTTCCTCTGTTTTCACGTCAATACCTGAAAGTGTGGACAGATTTTTGTGCAATTCCAAATAATATATGCCTCCGATAGCCAATGCGCATAGACTTAGCATATCCACTCCGGTATCCCGGAACAGGTTCTCATAATCCTTTGCAAGTGGCAAAGTGTGAAATTCCCTCAACGCTGCCGAACGGCGTGTCGTCGGATTCTCGCTCGCGACTTCCCATCGGAGAAGCTCCAGTATTATTGGATCCTTGTCGAGAGCATCTATGAGAGAATTCAATATCTTTGTCAGTTCTTCGCCCGAGAACCGTGGAGCGTCAATCCCTTTGAGAATGTCATTGAACCAATAATCTTTGCTTTTGACAAACTCATCATAGAATACATCAAGGCTTTTATACCTGTTATAAAATACGACAGGCTCTATTTTAGCCCTTCTGATGATTCCATAGAGCATGCTGTCGGAAAAACCATTTTCAACGACTTCGGCAATAGCCGCCTCTTTTATACATTCATCAATCTGGGCCTTGGTCCTTTTGGTCCTTCGGCTCTTTGTCTTTTCTTCTTTCATTAAAATGGTATTACTTTCCTAATATTACATAACGAATCAATAAAATGATCCAACTGCCATCGTCTGCGGGCCGCAAGAAGAGACACATGCAATCTTGCTTCCTTCGTTCTGATGGCAGGATATGTAATTCCGCTACAAAGATAGCCCTTTTTTGCAACTCTGCGGCAATTTTATATAATATATCATATCAAAATCCCTTCGGACGGCAGCGATGCGCCAACAACAGGACTTGACTCAGTCCAATAACTTTTTGGAATCATATCGTGCCTGTCGGTCCATGATTTTTTTGAAATTTTAAAGTCTTTCAATGTCGCAATATTATTGTCTATATCTATATAGCTCCATATATGTAATAATGTATCCTTATAATCATGATGAATTTCAGAATTATATAAAAATTTTTATTTCAAATTATTTTTGTTTTTTTTATTTTATTTATATTTTTATATGTATATTAGTGCGTCAAAGTAAGGACACATCCATTTTGTGGTCTGAGACTTTGCATATTTTATGTATAAATAGAACTTTATAAAACCGGTAATATATAAGTTCAGACCTCACTGACCGAAGGAGCGGATGCCGAAAAGCTTTTAGAGTAGGCACTTAATTAAAACTTTACAATCATGAAGAAAGTGTTTCTTTCTGTGGCTCTTGCCCTTGTCGCTGCCGTATCGTTTGCAGGTACAGTCCGGTTTACAACTTCATGCGGTGATACATATACCATTGAATACCCTGATGGTATGACTGCTTCGGAACTTGTGGATCGTCTTATTCTGCTCGATGCAGCTTTGTGCTGATTAACCTATAAATGGGTGAGGATGAAGAATATTCATGTACTATGGGTGTCTCCATCCTCATTCAGAAACCAATAACAAGAATTAAAAATGAAAAGATATATAGTTCTAATGGCAGTATGTGTTTTGAGTCCTATTTCAGTTTTTGCTCAAAATACAAATCGTGCGGAAATGGAATGTCTGTACAGACTAAGTTTTCTTAAAGATACTACAAAAACCGTAACCACAGATGATTTGATGGTTTTGAGATTCAACAAAGAGAAATCCTTGTTCTACAGTTATAACTCTTATACTCTGGATTCATTGTTATGTTCTGACCAAGGTTCGGCCATTCAGATGGATATTCTATCAAATGGTTCCGGTAAGTATGGGAAACGCATAGTATCCTACAATATCTTAAAAGACTTCAAGAACAATCGGATTGATTATACCGACAATGTCGGTGGCGAACATTACAGATATCAAGAAGAACTGCCAAACTTTAATTGGGCGATATCAACCGAACAAAAGAAAATCCGGGATTATACCTGTCAAAAAGCGACTTGCGATTTCCGTGGACGCACATATGAGGCTTGGTTCACAACCGAGATACCGGTAAAAGATGGGCCGTGGAAATTTCATGGTCTTCCTGGTCTTATTCTGGAGGCATATGACATTCAGAAACATTATTCTTTTGTGTTTGTAGGGCTTCGTTATAGCGACGCAAACATCACTATGCTTCCACGCCAATACACTAAGTCTTCAAGAGAGAAGTATTTGAAAGCATATAAGAATTACATTAAAGATCCTGTAGCATTCATATCCGCGGCCTCCGGAATGAAGATTACGGTAAATAATTCTTCTACAAGGAAACCCAAGCCAAGCAAAGTTGCCAATTATGATGTTATGGAACGCTATTAAAAAAGATGTATTATGAAGAAACTTCCGTTATTCAGCATTGTTGTATTATGCAACACTCTGTCGGTCTTTGCTCAAAGTCATTCAATAAATGGTACTGTTATGGACGGCAAAACACTTGAGCCGATAGCCGGAGTTAATGTTATTGTCAGACATTGTTCTGACAATGGCATACTTACATATGCAACAACTGCTGATAATGGAACCTTTTCATTACACATCTCCTGTGATAATCTTGCAGACTATACCTTACAAGTGACCTGCTTGGGATATGAGCAACAGACACTTGACTTGGCGGCCACCGATTATTCTATAAAGCTAAAAGAGAAAGCCTTTGAATTACAGGAAATTTCTGTCAGAGCGGCAGACAAGATTGTCCAAAATAGAGATACAACGAGCTATTTTGTGGCTGGCTTTGCAACGACAAAAGACAGAACTATTGGAGATGTACTGACCAATATGCCGGGAATCAATGTGGCGGACAATGGCAAGATATCGTATAATGGCAGCCCTGTCAATAAGTTTTATATAGAAGGGATAGAGCTGTTTGACGGAAAATATAGTTTGGCGACAAACAATATATCATATGAGAATATCGCACGCGTAGAAGTCATTGAAAATTATCAGGCAATAAAAGCATTACAAGGTACGGGGATAGATACGGAAACAGCGATAAACCTTAAGCTGAAAGATGGCGCAAAGTCCGCTTGGAATGGGAACCTTTTGGATAAAGGTGGTTTTGCGCCCGATGGAGGTCTTTGGGAAGCAGAACTGTTCGCTGCAAGGTTTTCATCTGAAAGTCAGAGTGCGACGACATTAAAATCCAACAATTCGGGAAAGAACATAGCGGATGAGGGAAATTCACTTACAATAGACGACCTTCTGTATATGTATCCTGACAGTGAGATATCCGGGAGTTTAACATCCGCCCCGTCTATATCTACAAACCTCAATAATGATAGAACTCATTTCAATCGTACCCACATGTTCAGCAATAGTAGTATGTGGAAATTGTCAGAATCAGCTCAGATAAGGTCGCAGATTATTTATGCTGATGATAAGAATGCCTATGATCAAAGTATGGAAACGTCGTATTATCTTACGGACAGTCTGTTGGTCAAAGGTACGACGGAAACAAGTTCGGTAAAAGACAAAGGCTTACAAGCATCTGTCATTGCTTCAATTGACAAAGAGTCATGTTTTCTTTCCGATGAACTCTCTTTCAAGTCGGATTGGCGGACCTTTGCTTCTAATATTTGTGGCGATTTTAATTATCATAGTATTGCGGGCATTGACACATACAATGTAGAAAACAAGCTAAAGTATGTAAAAAAAGCAGGTAACAATATCTTTCAAATAATGTCGCTGAACAATTATACATTTATTCCGGAAGACTTGGAAGTCGGAGGAGAGAGTATCAGGCAACAGAATATCGATAAGGGCAATTTCTTCTCAAATACCAATTTCAGGTTTATTCACAAAATCAAAAGGTGGTCTTTGGGAGCAAATATAGATCTCTTTGGCAATATATATAATTTCAATAGTCTGTACAAAGATGCGCTCATCAATTATCAAAATGACTTGAATGTAAATTATATCGGAGCGCGTTTAAATCCGGAAATCATATATCAGAATGAGACCGTTAAGTTGAATCTTAAGCTACCGTTGTCTGTGTATCATTTTAACGGAGAACCATCTGCGACAAAGGTTTATGTAAAACCTGACATTTACTTAAAATGGAAATTCTTGCCAAGATGGACTTTGTTTGCCAATGCCGCCATTGGCAACTCGTATTCAGGCAATAGTCTGTATTATACAGCTCCTATTATGACGGATTACAAATCAATGCATGCCGGTCTTTTGAATTATGACGGTAAAATAGAAAAGCGTATAGGTGGTAGAATTAGTTATGCAAATCCGGCTGAAATGTTATTTGCTAACGTAAGTGTCGCCTATTCTGACGAGAATACCGGAAGAAAGATCTCCAAACAAGTTGACGATGGAGGCGTGTATTACTCATACGAATCAGGCAACGATGAATATAAGTTACTGTTTGCAGATGGCAGTATCAGCAAGGGTATGGAACTTATAAATGGTTCTGTTGCATTAAGCAGCTCACTGCAGAATCATAATGTGCCACTTGAACAGAATGGCTGCATATCAACGTTCGATTTTGGAAATGTTAATTCTATGATAATGCTTAAATCAAGCCCCGGTGACTGGTTGAATATTGATTATCGGATCGGTTACAGATACAATTATATGAAGTCTGAATCTTTAAGTTCTGCGACACGGCATTTGACACAGAAATGCTTGCTCGCATTCTGTCCGACTGAAGATATAAGCATAAAACTGAATGGGGAACATTACTTGACATTCTTTGATTCAGGGCTAAAGAAGAATACTTTCCTCGCAGATTTAGAATTTGTGTATCGCCATAAGCAATTTGACTTTGTCGCATCGGCTGCAAACTTATTCAATCAAAAGGTTTATTCTTATACAATATACGGAGATTTAAGCAGTACCGGGACTCAATATAATATCAGAGGAAGAAATATTATGATTGGATTGAATTGGTATTTCTGACCTATGGATTTGCTGTTATAATGCGAAAAGATAAAATATTTCAATATTATTATCCATATCTAATATGTAATAATATATCCTTGTAATCATGATGAATTTCAGAATTATATAAAAATTTTTATTTCAAATTATTTTTGTTTTTTTCTTTTATTTATATTTTTATATGTATATTGGTGCTGTCAAATGTTTTACTAATAAACTCAATTATTATGGTCAAAAAATTTTTTATTATTGTAGCAGTTGTTTTTGGGATTTCCTCCTGCAACAACCAATTGGCAGAGCTCCAGGACACAATAGGAGGCGTTCTTCCGTATAGGACTATTGGTCTCACAGAGCCGGAAATACTAAGTATTATGTATGGTTCTGACAATGAACTTACAGAAGAAGAAGGCGAACAAATACTCAAAGACTTTATCTTTGAGCAATCTGAATCAAGAGCGTCAAGCTCTATAACGCTAAGAGACAAAGAAGTAATCGGTGAGTTTCCTATTGCATCTCGCAGTGACCTGAATTTAGCTGCTGACCATGTGACTTTCTATGAATATGAACTGGATTCACCTGATTGTAAAACGACAGCAATCGTTTGCGGTGATAAAAGATTCCCGTCGGTCATTGCATACATAGACTCATACTCTATAGAAAACGAACCTGCTTCAATAATGATCGGCAATGCCAAACAGTATGCTATGGCAAATATTTCTCATGTAATACAGTGTAAAGATTCTCTGAGGAACAAGACTCTTTCTAAGATATATGGACAGAATAACATACCCGAATCATTCGATTTTAGTGATATAGAAAACCAGATATTCTTGCTCGATAATCAAACTAAAGGATGGAAAGAAGAACCGGGCGGATCATTTGTAGCTAAGATTGGACCGCTTACTTCCACTACATGGAATCAAAATCCTCCCTACAATTTATATGCTCCAACGACCATAGGAACTAATGATTATTTTGTAGGATATGATGATCGTTATCCATCCGGATGTGTCGTTGTTGCAATGGCGCAGATTGCAGTTTACTTAAAAGCACCTCTTCCAGGAGTCAATTGGAATATTGCAAACGTACCGAATTTGGATTCTAACGATGATTCAGCGGTTATGGCAGTCGCCACTATAATGAAAATGATTGCTGATGGAAGTGAAACCACTTATGGACCTAATGGTGGTTCAACAAACACAGACAAAGCCCGTGACTATATGAAAAAGTACGGGGTATATATGGATAATGCCACATCTTGCATGTATCAAAATATGAAATCCAGCTTAGATGATTTAAGGATAGTATATATCACCGGCACAGCCAGACGTGTAACATCAAATAGAGGTTTCAATTCTAGTGGCAGTCATGCTTGGCTTGTGGATGGTTATCAAGTAAGAGAACGGGATAGCAATTCGCGTATGATTCTAAAACAATATAATGTATACTGCCATTGCAATTTTGGATGGGGTGGCAATAGCGACGGATGGTATTTATTCCAATCTGACGGAAGTATATCGTTTAGTTGTAATGGAAGTATTTGGGATTATGATTTATTTGATTACAATCTCAAAATTTATCCAAATGTCAGAAAAGGATAATTAATTTTATTTCTCTACTTTTTCCTGACTTCGTCACTTAAAATCAGCCACATTTATAATTGTCTTATGCATAGTATTTTATAATTTTGTGTCA
>CANPZS010000063.1 GCA_947588835.1 uncultured Bacteroidales bacterium
GAGGCTATGGTCCAGCTGGCCTGCGTCCAGATTATGCTTAACAGATTTTTTGTATAATTTCAAAACAGCTTCTAAATGTTTTCAGAAAGTCATCATATCGCTCTGGATTTCTGACTGCAACTTCAAGCGCCATTTGCTTGTAAAGTCTATTTCCATGTCTTACAGGGCTCATAGCATATTGACTAAAAGTTGGTTACAAGTACTTCGTTAAACCTCTTTATGGTGTTGTCGTGATAGCTGATGTAATTGCTATGTATAGGATGAATCATATAATTCTGGGCCCAATTCAAAAATGCTTCGTTGATTCGGCCTTTGTAATGGGTGACATTCGATATGGCGAACCTGATCCCATTTGCATTAAGCTCATCTATTATCTGAAAAAGCGCAGCCTCAGTCTCATCGTTCCACAATTTGTTATATTCGCTGAACGTAATCAAATAAGGGGGATCAAGATATACCAAATCTTGATTGCTGAGATCAAGACCTCTAAAGAATGCCCTAAAATCTTGCGTACTCCATTGTATGTTGCTTCTGCCAACAATATCAAAGTAGTCATTCAACGCATCCAATACATTCTGGTTAAAGTCAACATTGCCAACCGGAACGTTGAAATTGCCTTTTCCATTGAACCGGATCATGCGGTTGAATCCATAGATTAGTAGAAGGTATAGAATACGGGGATCTCGATCTGGACTATTGTTATAATCATCTCTGAGCCTACCGAAAGCATCTCGGTTAAACTCTGCAAAATATGTTTTAGGGAAGGCTACCTTCAATTCATTTGGGATATTGTCCCGTCGTAAAGAACAAGATAGACCATATTCGTCAATTGTACCATATAGTTCCTGTAGGAAGTCATCTCTACGAGTAGCATTCTGACAAAGCATATTATGAATACTAATGACGCTTTCGTTGATGTCATTCAGGATGTATTCTTCGGCGTCAATATTCATGAAGGCGGAACCTCCACCCACAAATGGCTCCACAAACCGACGAATGTGATCTGGAAAGAATTCTTTTATCTCATCTATCAGTTTGTATTTGTCACCGACGTAAAATAATGGAGAACGTTTACTCATGTTTGCGGGTTACAAATAGGAATTCTTTGTGATCTGTGAACTCGGTTTTGCCGGCATTGAATGCTCGGTGTCCATGCTCGAAAATCCGGGTTTCTCCAACTTCGTTCAAAATGCCGATAAGTTCATCGAACTGAATCTTATTCTCCGATGACGAACTCTTTGACTTGTATGTATTGTTGTACGATACAACAATGTATCTAGCGTCTATGCTATTGACAAGGTCCCTCATAGCTTGACCTGCTCGAGAGGAGCAATATTCGCTCATGTTTTCTTGCGGTGGCTTCATTGCTACACCGGATAGTTTTGGCTTATTCCATTTTACCAGGGTTTCATATACATGGTAGAAACGTGAATACTGCCTTGAATTGTATGGCGGATCAATATATACCACATCACAATGAATACGCCTTGCCAGCTTGTTGGAGTCTTCTCGAAAGATCTCAACATTCTGGAACTCTTTGGCATCTATTATTTTGAGGCAAAGTGGCTTGTGTTCAATAGGCTTCCTAATGTAGGCTTCAAAATGTCCGAGAGTATTGGCAATTTTATCGATATTATAAATAAGGGTGGCAAGAAGCACATTGTACTCCTTTTCTGTGAGCTCTTTTTTGTGGTTCTCGATATCCTGTCGTATGTAGCCAATCCTCTTTGCCTCAGAAGCCTCGAAGAATTTACCTCCGAAATTCTTGGAGAAATAATTCTCTCGAAGTTTATTCGGATCAAGCGCATTATACCTTTCTATGTATGCAGCTACTTTTTCTTTGTCCCACTCTCCTGGCGAAAAAAACGCCTTGTAGATAATGTTGTTCGAGTACAACAAATCATTCATGATGACATGCCGGTAACGAGATAGTGCAACATTTGCGACCACTCCAGTACCCGCGAAGATGTCGCAGAATGTGTTGATTCTATCCGTGTTAGCGTCAATTGTATCAAATATCCAATCAAGTAGTTTAGCTTTGCTGCCAATATAACGTCTGCTCGATAACGCAATAGGCTTAGTGAAATGAGTATCACAGAACATGGAGACATAGTCATTGCCATGTAGGATTTTCTCTCTGGCAACAGCCAAACTTTCAAGACCATATTCTAAATTCTCAAGTGTTGTTATAATTTTGTCGCTTTGCCTCTGAATCTGCATTGTAGTGCTATCAATTCCATAAAGGGATGATAACTCTTTGAGCTGTTCTGGTGTAGGGAGTCTTTTGCCGTTTTCAATTCTACTCAATTGAGAAAGGTCAATGCCCGTTTGAGTCTGAACATCAATGAGCTGAACGCCCTTTTGCTCGCGTACGGTTTTCAATATTCCACCTATTTGATACATAGCGTTGAAAGGTTCCTCTAAAATTTGACTTCGTATGGCAAATTTACAAAGAACCCCAATGCCCTCAAAATTTATTTGACCAATATTGTCAAATGGGAATCAATGCGGTGTCGGTCAAGTGTTCTCCGCTGACGCTCCGGTCAGTCCCAGACCTCCGCCGGCCCGACCCTCACTTGGGAAGGTCTGAAGGCTTGTGCCTGAACTAGACTGCAGGTACAAGCGCCCGTACACCGTCCGACCATGCCTTATCTCCAGTTCTTCGGCCATAAAAAAGGACTGTCCAGACTTGCCGGACAGTCCCTTATCAAATGTGCGGATGGTGAGATTCGAACTCACACAGGCCAACGCCCACTACCCCCTCAAAGTAGCGTGTCTACCATTTCACCACATCCGCAAGAATACTTTCGGGGACTGCAAAATTATATATTTCCGCGGACTTGCCAAAACTTTCGCCGATTTTTTCAATATTTTTTTCCGTTTCAACAAATATTCCTAATTTTGCACGCTCTCCTCGGGCAGGAGACATTTATATCATTAAACCTTAAAAAAACAGATTGCAATGGCTGTTAAAATTCGTTTACAACGCCACGGTAAGAAGAATTTCGCATTCTTCCACATTGTAGTGGCAGACGCGCGCGCTCCGCGTGACGGTCGTTTCATCGAGCAGCTCGGTTCATACAATCCCAACACCGATCCTGCGACCATCATTCTCAACTCCGACAGGGCCCTCGCATGGCTCAACGTCGGCGCCCAGCCTACCCTGACGGCCCGCCGCATTCTTTCCTACGAAGGAGTGCTCCTGCGGAAACATCTGCAGACCGGCGTAGCCAAAGGCGCTCTCACCCAGGAGCAGGCCGACAAGAAATTCGCGGACTGGAAAGCTCAGAAAGAGGCCAAGATCAATGAAAAGGTTCTCAGTCTGAAGAAGGAGGCCGCAAACAGGAGCAAGGCTGCGGTCGAGGCGGAGGCCAAAGTCAACGCCGAAAGGGCAGAAGCCATAGCCAAGAAGAGAGCCGAAGCGGAGGCTGCGGCGGCAAAGGCTGCTGCAGAAGCAGCGGCAGCGAAAGCCGCGGAAGAAGCATCCGAAAGCGGCGCGGAAGGCGCTCCGGCCGAAGAGGCCTGACAATGCTTCGCATAGCGCAGGTATTGAAATCCAACGGCGCCGAAGGAGAAGTCCTGATAGGATTCCAGAACTTCGGACCGGAAGATATCGATGTCGAGGAACCGGTATTCATCTGTTTCGACGGATTGCCGGTTCCGTTTTTTTTCCGTTCCTTCACTCGCAAAGGCGTTTCAAGGGCCTTTGCAAAGCTCACGGGCGTCAATAATCTGAAAGACGCCGAAGAACTCGTAGGCAAAGCCATATTTCTCGATCGCGAAGAAGAAAGCGGCGAAGATCTCGTCGGATGGACCGTCGTCGACGGACAGGGCCGCAGAATAGGCGTAATCACGGGCGTGGAATACATTCCCGGCAACACATGCATTCACGTGGAAACAGAAGGCGGACAGGCGATGCTTCCGTTTCATGAAGATCTCGTCCTGTCCGCCGACAATGAGTCCGGAACCCTCGTCATGTCAGTCCCGGAAGGTCTCGTCTGAACTTCTATATCACCTCGGCCTCCGGCAGTTCCTCGCCGTTCTCAACTTTAAGATCATAATAGAAGCCCGCCACTGTGGTCCGTACGTACGGAACCAGCCATATGAAACCTATGCCGCAAGTGAGACATGACAGTATGGCCCAGCCTACAAAACCGAGATACAGATAGAAAAGATCGAACTTGTGTCCCCGCATCATGGCCTGGCTCTTGTCTATGGCCTCATTTGCCGACAGTTCCGGATGTTCTTCCAATATATACGGAGTCATAGCATATGCGAAACTCTTTATGATGCCCGGAACGATGAGCAAAAGCGTCCAAAGGAAAATGTAAACTTCCATAAGCACGGTTCCTACAAGTTTGTGGACATAGTTTTCGCTGCCGATATGGAATGCGTTGGAAATGAGATTCGCATCCCTGCGTTCCGACAAAAGCCTGAAGGCATTGCCCACGCCCACGGCGGTAAAAGGCAGCAAAAGCAATGTAAGCGGAACACTGAGCCATTTGGAATAATCTACTAATGCCATCACGACGATAAGGATGAGGGCCAATAATGCGGCCGGCGTCCAATTGCCTTTCAGCGCGGCAAGGGCGGCGTTTTTGTAATCCTGATTTGTTTTCATATGCAATTGAATTTGTCAAGTCAAGTCATTTCATGCACGGACGTCAGTTTATCACGACTTCGTCGGTGAAAAGCCATGCGGCGGTCCTTTTGGCATAGTATCGTACATAACGGGCCGTTGCGTTCACATTCGTTCCGAACAGCACATACAGCACAGAGCCGTCTTCCCTGGGGATTTCGTTCCATACTTCCCCTGCCGGTTCGAAATTCACCCCGTCAAGGGAAACGGATATCTCCACCTTGGACGGCAGATAGATGTCCGGCCCCGGCTGCTGTATGAAAGTGGCGCCGACGTAATGCACCGGCCTCTCGCTTCCGAGATCCACCGTGACGTCGAAATCGGAAAGGAATCCCTGCCATCTGCCGTCGTCGTAGGCCCATCCTCCCATAAGTCCGTCGGTCAGGGAACCGTCCCCGGCGGCCGGATAGCTGGAAATATATTTCTTCGCATACGACACCGGGCATCCGACGCCGGCATGCACGGACGGAACAAGGGAAACCTTGCGGTCGCCGTATTCATTGCGGAGGTCAAATATATTGTATCCCCTCTCGCGGGCCCTGTCCGAAAAGTCGGCGGCCCTTTCGCGGAACGACCGCAGATCTTTCTTCTCCGCCGGAGTCCAGCCGATCTCGGCTATGGCGAACGCCCGAGGATATAGCATGTATTCGGTCTGCGAAGCTTCGGGCACGTATTCCTGCCAGAGATTGGCCTGCACGCCGAGAACATGGCTTTCGGCCCCGGACGGCATCCCCTCGAGCGGATCATACGCGTACATCCTGTCAATGGGCAGATAATTCGAGCTGCCGGCATCGAGCAGGAACGGCGCATCCTGACGCTTGTCTATATAGCAGGCATTGCCGGGCGTCATTACCACATCGTGTCCTTGTTCCGCGGCCTTGATTCCGCCCGACGTACCCCTCCATGACATCACCGTGGCGTTCGGCGCCAGGCCCCCTTCGAGTATCTCGTCCCAGCCGAGCAGCGAACGTCCCCTTGCGTTGAGGAACCTCTCTATGCGCGAAACGGCGTAGCTCTGCAGCTCGTTCACGTCCTTCAGGCCCTCTTCTTCCATCCTCTTCCGGCACAGAGGACAATCGTGCCAGTTCTTCTTCCCGGCCTCGTCCCCGCCTATGTGGATGTATTTCGACGGGAAAAGCTCCATCACCTCCGAAAGGATGTTTTCGAAAGCCTCGAACGTCTCTTCCCTGCCGGGACATACGTCGCTCGTGTTGGGTGCCGCCTCCCCGTCCGCCGTCAGGCAGCCGAGCTCCGGATAGGCCGCCACGATCTCGCGGCTGTGGCCGGGAAGCTCTATCTCCGGCACCACCGTGACATGGCGGCTCTCGGCGTATCTCACGATCTCCCGCACGTCCTCCTTGCTCAGATAGCCTCCGGTCGCGCCCGGAGCCCCCTCCTCGGCATATCGCTTGCCGTCGGCATGCCAGGTCTCCCACTTCTCTCCGATGCGCCATGCGGCGTATCCGCCAAGACGAGGATATCGCTCTATCTCTATGCGCCAGCCCGCATCGTCCGTAAGATGCAGATGCAGACGGTTGATCTTCACTTCCGACAACAGCTCGATCTGCTTGATGATGAATTCCTTGTCACGAAAATGACGGGAAATGTCGAGCATGATGCCGCGATACGCGAAACGGGGATAGTCAAATATGGTGCAATAGTCCAGTTCATCTCCTCCGGAAAGCATCTGCTCCAAGCTCCGCATGGCGTAGAACGCTCCCGTTTCGGTATTCGCCTCCACGGATATGCCGCGGCCATTCACCGTGAGCCTGTATGCCTCCCCGGCGGCGAACTCCGGAAGGCCGGAAGTCGCACGGGCGAATCTCCTGCCGCCGATCACTGTCCTGACGCTCCCGGACAAAGGTTTCGAAAGTCTATATACTCCGTCTCCCGACACGGCTTCCACAGGAGCAGGCACGATCTTCTCCGGCCCTGCGGCAAAGGCGAGCGCACACGCGAAAACAAGCGGCAATGATATTGTCCTGAACGGATTCATAATGGCATATAACTCAAAAAATCATACAAAAATAGACATTTTATTCCAATTTATCGTACGCATTATGCAGGCAGGTCAAAAGCGGCCAAGGACAGAAAGAGCAACGGGATGGCGAAACATATGCGTTTGTTCATGACAGCGGACGGTTCAAGACTATAACATTTGCAAAGATATCAATTCTACAAAAAATAAGCTGCGTTTTTTCGATACAAGCAATGGATTTCTGTAGTATATTTGCCTGCACGAAAAAACACACAAAAAACTATACGGTTATGGTAAGCAACAAACTGCATGAGGCGCTCAATGCGCAGATCAATGCCGAACTGTGGTCGGCATATCTCTATCTGTCGATGTCGCTGGATGCCGAGAACAAGGGTCTGAAAGGCGTCGCCAACTGGTTCCACGTTCAGTTCAAGGAGGAACAGGACCATGCCCGCATCCTGATGAACTACCTGCTCTCGCGCAATGGCGAGGTAAAGCTCACCCCTATCGCCGAAGTCCGGACATCGTGGAAGTCGGCGCTGGAAATGTTCAAAGACACGCTGGAGCACGAAAAGAAGGTGACGGCGATGATTCACGACCTCACGGTCATTGCCGACGGCGACAAGGACTATGCTTCGATGAACATGCTCGCATGGTTCGTTGACGAGCAGGTCGAGGAAGAAGAAAACGCCCGCGAGATGATTGCGGCGTTCGATGCCGTCGAGGACAACAAGTTCGGGCTTTACATGCTCGACAAAGAGCTGGCGGCGCGCACCTATCAGGTGCCTGGTCCGCTGGCCAACAAGGAGGACTGACCGCATCCGGCGTCGCGGCCAAAATGAAAAAAGCCTCTCCGTCAATGAAAAATCGGAGAGGCTTTTTCGGCTTATTGTCCGCCGTGTCGCAGGATCATTGTTCGTCAATGCCCGTCGACCGGCGGAAATCTTTCACTTTCTTCTCAAAACGGTTGATTCCGCACAGGGCGAAAAGATAGGCGGCGCCCATGGCCATGATGCCGAGGCCTATGAGCGTAGACAATGCGGCGGCGGTGACCACCGGATTCCTGAGGCCGAGGATTCCCAAAACGGCTCCGCATACGCCCAGCAAAAGGATGACCCACCAATAAGAGAAGCCGACCTGTTTGTAGTCGAAGCTCTGCACTGATATTATCACGCCCTCTATCAGCACCCACATCGCGAATATGACGGGAAGGGAGAGAGAGACGAAAAGCCTGTTGCTCAGGAATATGATACCAAGTATGATTTCCAGGATAGCCGACAGCATACGACTTCCGCTATTGGGGAGAAATGCTTGTGTACGAAATGTAAAACTGAGTTTGGCCACACCTGCGAAAAGTGTGAAAAAGCCTATCAACCATGCGGTTGCAAAAAGAGTTCCGGTGGGCTTTGCAATGCAGAACACACCAAGTGCGACAAGCAGGACGCCTGCTATCGCGAGCCAAATTTTAGTGCTGTTTCTCATAAAAACGATATTAATGCCGGAGCGAATATACTTATTTTGCATGATAAGTACAATCCGTAGGAAAAGACAATATATTTTCGAATGTTTGTAAGAACGCGGCATTTGCAGCGACATTGAAAAATAAACTATGAATTCAAAAATAATACAGCTGCTCGTTTCGCTCCTGCTCATTGCGGCGGCATGCAGCATCATCTTCGTTTTCGTATTCAAAGGCGGACACCGGAAGTTTGACACTTGAAAAATTGAATTTATTGCGTAGAGTTCGCTGAGAACTCTTTTTTTGTCAAATATTATTTGTATATTTGTGGTAATATATGGTATATTATCATGAAACTGCAAGTAAGCTCCTC
>CANPZS010000064.1 GCA_947588835.1 uncultured Bacteroidales bacterium
TCTATCTTCTTCCATTCATCAAGTGGCAGGAACTCGAACTGACGCTTGTAGCACCATAGAACGAATAAGGTAGGATTGGAACAGGTGAATATCGTTCCGTTGTGGTCTTTCACATACTCCTGCAACTCATCTTCATTGCGAAATGCAATCTGCATCGAGTCGTATAGATTACCCTCTCCACGCTTACGCAAAGTGATTTTCTTCCAGTCTTTGGTTGTGAAATCTCCGTATAGAGGATTCGGCTCGGAATAGGCCCACAGGGGGACTTTAGCCATGAATCTGACTGTTCCGTTTGCTGTTGCTCCACAGTGTCCCCATTCCTTGAAGTCCGCTTCAGTCCATCCGATGAACTTGAACTTTTCGGAGTCTGCATAATAGAACGGGCCACCGCTGACATCTACCTTGATATCGGTATCGCTTTCCCATACAAACGGGATATACGGGTCGAGGCAGACATAGAATTGATTGTCCCGTTTCTTCTCTATCAAGGCTTGGGAATGATACTCGCCGCCTTTCTGCGTATAGACGACTCTATCTCCAATCTTGGGAGTATGCCTGGAACGAGTGCTTTCGATTACCTCTACAAGAGAATTGACCATATCGACATCTTCCTGTGTCAATCCGTGGTCATTGTCGTATGAAACATTCAGAGGTAGGAGTGTTTCAAGTGTGTACCTTTTTGCTTTTGACATAACATTATCATATTTCTTGTCAGTCCGGCTATTCGGGGCCGGAGTTCCCAAACTACAGGCGCTAAAAGGTCGTGTTCTCGTCAGGCAAGGTTGTGTGGAAAAATACCGCAAGCCCCACGGGGCGAGGATGATTTTTCCACGACACCCGCAGGGCTTGACCTTGCCTGGACGAAAAGAACACGGGTTACCTTTGCCTGTGGTTTGGTGAACTCGGCTACGAATTTGTTATGTCATTTTCTTTCCCGGTGTAGTACAGATTTCTGTCTGTAGATGCTTCGATTTGAAAAATAATTCGTACTTTTGTATACAGATACTAAAAGAGTTATTTGAAAAGCGTGATGAATATGGCTCAGCCAGACAATCGCATTTTTTCTTATCCATTGCCAATTCTCACGTGAGTTCTTCTTAAAGGTTTGATATTCACAAATTCTATATCAAACTTCATCAAATATAGAAAAAAACGGGCATAAAAAAAGCGGCGCCGCACGAAAACGCAGGACCGCTTCAATCATCATACCGCAGGAAAATTATTTCTTCGCGAAGAACTCTTTCTCCTTGCCTTCCTCCACAAGCTGCTCCGTAAAGATATAGGCGCCGGTCTTGGGCGACTTGTCCATGCGGATGCATTTTACCATATGCTTGGCGCCGGCCTTGGCGTCGAAGGTTGCAACTGCTTTCTTTGCCATAACTTATTCTCCAGATTATTTGATCTCCCTGTGCAGAGTCACCTTGTGAAGATAGGGGTTGTATTTCTTCCTCTCAAGACGCTCGGGAGTGTTCTTTTTGTTCTTGGTGGTGATATACCTCGACATTCCGGGCACACCGCTCTCTCTCTGTTCGGTGCATTCCAGAATGACCTGCACCCTGTTTCCTTTTGCTTTCTTTGCCATGACGAACAGTATTAAACAAGGTTAACGTATCCTTTTTTCCTGGCCTCCCTGAGGGCCGCATCGAGTCCGTTCTTCTCGATGATTCTCATACCGTGGCATGAAACCTTGAGGGTAATGAACCTCTGTTCTTCCTCCGACCAGAACCTCTTGGTCTTGAGGTTAAGATCGAAAGTGCGCTTGGTACGCAACTTGGAATGGGAGACATTGTTGCCGACCATCCTCTTTTTTCCGGTTATCTGACAAACCTTTGACATGATATGTATTTTTTATTATTATCCTATTGTCCAATGGGGTGCAAATATCGCTGAAATTTTTCTTAATCGCAAATCCTCTATACAAATTTCAGGAACCTGCCCCACCTTATGTTGCCGGGGAACTTCCTGTTCCTGTCGGTGGAAAGCCATACTACGAACGGCTTCCCCACTATATGGTCTTCCGGAACGAATCCCCAGTATCTTGAATCAAGAGAATTGTGCCTGTTGTCCCCCATCATGAAATAATAGTCCTGTCCGAACGTATAGCTTTCAGTCTCCGTGCCATCTATGAATATCTTTCCGTCCGCGGTCTCCAGCGAATGTCCCTCGTACACACGGATTATGCGTTCATATAGAGGCAGATTCTCCATGTCAAGGGCCACCGTGGATCCTTTCTTCGGTATCCATATCGGGCCGTAATAATCCCTTGTCCAACGGGTCCCCGCGGTGAAAGGGAAAAGTGTCATGTACGAATCCGGCGCATCCGGCGGATAGGCGTCGATGGTTCCGCTCACGTCGACGACGTTGGACAGCGACTTCACCTTTTCCAGCATGGCGGCCGTCAGCGGCATCCTCGGATATCCCGGCAGACGCTGGTCATAATAGAGCTCGGCCGTGTTGAGTCCCAGATCATCCATAATCTTGGGATTGATTCGCTGCCCGTTGGTGACCACGCTGTAGGTCAGCTGCACGCCCGGCCATACCTCCTGCTTTTCGGAATTGATATAGACCAGGCCGTCACGGACCGTAAGCGTATCTCCGGGCAGAGCCACGCAACGCTTGACATAATGGTCCTTCTTGTCCATCGGCCTCGCTATCACGGGACCGAAATGGCTGACCGCATATTCCCTCCCGGAAGTGCGCACCCATGCGTAATAATCATCGGCCGGGGCCTTTGCCAGCACGGTGTCGCCGTGAGGAAAATTGAAGACGACGATATCGCCCCTCTTCACGTGCCCGAAGCCTTTCAACCGCCTGTAATCGTTCTGTATCAATGTCGAATACGACTCGTGGCCGAATGCGACATTGTGCGTGAACGGAATGGTAAGAGGCGTCTGCGGCACCCTCGGCCCGTACGCCAGCTTGCTCACGAAAAGATGGTCTCCCGTATAGAGAGTGCTCTCCATCGAAGATGACGGGATCTTGAAAGCCTGAAAGAAAAATATGTTGATGAACGTCACCACCACAACCGCGAAAATTATCGCGTCGAGCCAGTCAAGCCAGGCGTTATGCTTCTCTCCCTCCTTGTACTCCTTCTTCCAGAAGAGCCATTTCACCTTTTTGGTAATGTGGAGGTCGAATATGACCGGCAGGCCGAGAAGCCACCAATAATTCCCGAGCCATATGACCCAAAGGAGGTAAAGGACGGACCAGAAGCCCATCCTCACCCACCTGTTGTGATATAGACTGTTCAGGTTCACGCCGGCAAACTATTTCACTGAATTGATGATCGCCTCGAAAGCCTTGGGGTTGTTCATCGCGAGATCGGCCAGCACCTTGCGGTTGAGTCCGATGTTCTGTTTGGCGAGCCTGCCTATGAACTGCGAATAGGTAATGCCGTACTGACGTGCGGCGGCGTTGATCCTTTGGATCCACAGCGCACGGAACTCACGTTTCTTGTTCCTGCGGTCGCGATAAGCATAAGTAAGACCTTTTTCGTAGGTGTTCTTGGCGACGGTCCAAACGTTCTTCCTTGAAAGGAAATTGCCGCGGGTTCTCTTGAGAATCTTTTTGCGGCGCGCCCTTGAGGCGACTGAATTTACTGATCTTGGCATGATTGGATTTTTTCGGAGGCAGTGGCCTTCTGTCCGAGGCTCTTTTCTACTGCTTTCCTGTTAAACATAAAACGATTACAATACCAGAAGCTCCTTTACCCTCTTCACGTCTTCCTTGTCGAGGATTGCGAAATGGTCCAGATTCCTTTTCTGTTTCTTGGTCTTCTTGGTGAGGATGTGGCTGTGATAAGCGTGTTTCCTCTTGATTTTTCCCGTTCCGGTAAGCGCGAAACGCTTTTTGGCACCGGAGTTGGTCTTGAGTTTTGCCATCGTTGAACAATAATTAAAATTATACTTGTCCGAATCACTCGGATTCATTTTTTCTTCAGCGGAGCGATCATCATCGTCATCCTCTTGCCTTCCAGGACCGGCATGTTTTCCGCGCGTCCGGAATCCTCGAGCTCCACCGCAAACCTTAGCAGCTGTTTTTCTCCCTGCTGGGCGAACATTATCGAGCGTCCGCGGAAAAAGATCGTGGCCTTCACCTTGGAACCTTCCTCAAGAAATTCGCGCGCATGCTTTAGCTTGAACTGGAAATCGTGCTCGTCCGTATTGGGGCCGAACCTTATTTCCTTGATGACTATCTTGGCCGAATTCGACTTCATCTCCTTGGCTTTCTTTTTCTGCTGATAGAGATATTTCTGATAGTCGAGAATCTTGCATACGGGAGGATCGGCCACGGCGCTGATTTCCACCAGATCCAGTTCCAATCCGTCAGCTATCTCCCTCGCTTTGGAGATCGGGTACACTCCCGGTTCCGGCACATTGTCTCCCACGAGACGGACGTGCGGGGCCGTAATCCGTTCATTGATCCTAAGTTCATTCTCATCCTTGGGACGGATTCCGTTCCTGCCCCTCTGGTTGCCGGGCCTTTGTCCCGAGAATGGTCTCTGTCCGCCCGTCTGCGCTGCGGGAGCCGTCGCAGGTCTCGGAGCGCCGCTGCTGTGGCCGGACGGTTTGTAAGGCGTTGCGATAAAAAATCCTCCTCTTTAAATTAAACAATATACATTGCGACGAATCACCGGCCCAATTCCCCGGCGACGGCTTCGCGGACATAATCCACCAGACCGTCGACAGTCATCGTGCCCTGATCCACCGCGTCCCTTCTGACGGATACGGTATTGCCGGCCTCCTCCTTTTCGCCGACAATGACCAAAACTGGAACCCTCATCAGAGATACTTCACGTATTCTCTTGCCGAGCGTTTCGTTTCTGTCATCTATGGAAGCGCGAATATCGGAATTATTAAGCAAACCGCAAACTTTTTTTGCATAAGCGGCATATTTTTCGCTCACAGGCAGCACCTTCACCTGATCCGGATGCAGCCAGAGCGGCAGATGTCCGGCAGTGTGTTCAAGCAGGACGGCTATGAACCTTTCCAGCGAGCCGAAAGGCGCCCTGTGAATCATCACAGGACGATGCTTCTCTCCGTCAGCGCCTATATATTCCAGCTGGAAGCGCTCCGGCAGATTGTAATCGACCTGAATGGTGCCGAGCTGCCAGCTGCGTCCTATGGCGTCCTTCACCATGAAGTCCAGCTTGGGACCGTAGAACGCGGCTTCCCCGGTCTCGATCACATAGGGCAGCCCCTTGTGCTTCGCAGCCTCGATAATGCCCTGCTCAGCCTTCTCCCAGTTTTCGTCGCTGCCTATATATTTGTCCTTGTTCGCCGGATCGCGCAGCGACACCTGGGCGGTGAATTTGTCGAAACGGAGCGTCCTGAACACGTACAATATGAGGTCAATCACTTTCTCGAACTCCTCCTGGAGCTGATCCGGACGGCAGAACAAATGGGCGTCGTCCTGAGTGAAGCCGCGTACGCGCGTCAGGCCGTGGAGCTCCCCGCTCTGCTCGTAACGGTAAACGGTGCCGAACTCGGCGAAGCGCAGGGGAAGATCCCTGTAGGAGCGCGGAGCGCTTCTGTAAATCTCGCAATGATGGGGGCAGTTCATCGGTTTAAGCATGAACTCCTCACCCTCCTGAGGGGTACGTATTGGCCGGAACGAATCCTGGCCGTATTTGGCGTAATGTCCGGAAGTGACGTACAGGTCCTTGCTTCCTATATGCGGGGTGACCACCGGAAGATATCCGTACTCGGCCTGCTTCTTTCTGAGAAAATTCTCCAAAGTGTTCCTCAAGACGGCTCCGCGCGGCAGCCACAAGGGCAGGCCGGCTCCCACCTTCGGCGAGAAAATAAACAGTTCCATTTCCTTGCCGAGCTTCCTGTGGTCGCGCTTTTTGGCCTCCTCGAGAGCCGCGACATACTCATCCAGCAGCGACTTCTTGGGGAATGTGACGCCATAAATCCTGGTAAGCTGATGACGATTCTGATCCCCTCTCCAATACGCCCCGGCGATGGCCGTCAATTTCACGGCCTTTATCACATTCGTATTCTTCAGATGCGGCCCGCGGCAAAGATCCGTGAACGCGCCGTTAGTGTAATACGTGATGGTACCGTCTTCAAGTTCGGAGATAAGCTCCTGTTTATACTGGTCGCCTTTCTCGGTAAAATATTTAAGCGCATCCGCCTTGCATACTTCTTTGCGCACGAAATCCTCCCCGCTCCGGGCAAGTTCGAGCATCTTCTTTTCAATTGCGGGAAGATCGGCGTCGGAGATTGCGCCGCCGTTAAAATCAACGTCGTAGTAGAACCCGTTCTCCACGGCCGGGCCGATGCCGAACTTGACTCCCGGATACAAGGCCTCGAGAGCCTCCGCAAGCAGATGCGAAGACGAGTGCCAGAACACTTTCTTGCCGTCTTCATCATCCCATTTGAGCAATTTTATCTCGACATCTTCCTCTATCGGACGGGTAAGATCAATTACCGTCCCTTTGGACCCTTCCGGCTCGCCGGGCTTCTTCACCGACACCGCCAGCACTTCAGCCGCAAGCCTCGGGCTGATGCTTTCAGCTATCTCATAGCCCGTCACCCCTTTTTCATAGGTTCTGACGCTGCCGTCAGGAAACTTTACATTGATCATGATGACAATAATTTAACGGTTACCAATCAACATATTACATACAATGTCCCTAACCATTCAACATATGTCTGCAATCGTACAAAGGTAAGAATTTTTTTCTATCTTTGCATCCTGTACAACAGTATATCGGATGAAAGAAAAAATTACCGGAAGCATTATCTGGAACGAAGCATCAGTAGCGGGCCTTTTTCTCGGGGTGTTCTCCGCATTGATCATGCTCCTGAAGCAGCTGGCAGGCATGCCTATGATAATTCATGCCATTCTATGGGCCGTCGAATTCTTCGGCTGCATCATGATGATGAGACATTTCATGAAAAAACTGGCATCAGACTACGCGGGTGTCACCAACGCGGACACTTTCCGCTACGGAAGACGCATCGCTTTGTTTTCCGCCGTCATAGTGGCAGCCGCGAGCTTTGCAATCCTGCTTACGATAGGCAAGGAAGCCATGGCCGAAGCCATCGACACACTGACGGAATCGCCACTGCTCGACTCCAATTCGCGCAGGATGATGGAGGACATGCAGGACAAGATGCCCGTCATCACTTTCTTCACCAATCTGATATACTGCTATCTCTACGGCACGGTCCTTTCAAAGATACTTTCGGGCGGCATCCCTGGCGACAATCCGTTTGACGGAGATTCCGCCGACGGCGACGAGGAGCCCGACAAGCAATAAGACATGACGACATGAGCCCGGAAAAAGACCTTTCCATAGTCATTCCTCTCTACAACGAAAAAGAATCCTTGCAGGAACTTACGGCATGGATCGGGCGCGTGGCGCAAACGGAGAATTACGACTATGAAATAATCCTTGTGGACGACGGCAGCACGGACGGCTCATGGCAGGAAATAAGGCGCATCGCCGAAACGGACCCACATATAAGCGCAATATCGTTCCGCCGCAACTACGGCAAGTCGGCGGCCTTGTTCTGCGGATTCAGACAGGCGGAAGGGCGCGTAGTGATCACCATGGACGCCGACCTGCAGGACTCGCCCGATGAAATCCCGGAAATGTACAGAATGATAGCCGAAGACGGGTGGGACATTGTGTCCGGCTGGAAAATGCACAGACAGGACAACAGGCTTACCAAGAACCTGCCTTCAAAACTGTACAATGCGACCGCAAGATTCGTCACGGGGATAAGGCTCCATGACATGAACTGCGGCATAAAGGCTTACAGAAACGAAGTCGTAAAGAACATAGAAGTCTACGGCGAGATGCACAGGTACATCCCTTACCTCGCCAAAAACGCCGGATACACCAAAATCACCGAACATCCCGTACACCATCGGAAACGGAAATACGGCAGCAGCAAATTCGGCATGGAGCGCTTCATCAACGGCGTCCTCGATCTCATCTCGCTATGGTTCCTGAGCATATTCGGGAAAAAGCCCATGCATCTGTTCGGATGCACGGGCATGCTGATGTTCATTTCCGGCTTCATCATGACGGTATGGCTGATAATAGACAAATTGGTGTCCCAGTCCAAAGGCGACCATTTCCGTCCCGTCACGGACCAGCCTCTCTTTTATCTTGCGCTCGTGGCGGTCATTCTGGGAGTGATGCTGTTCCTGTCGGGCTTTCTCGCGGAACTCATATCCCGCAGTTCCTCCGAAAGGAACAACTATAATATCAAAGACAAAATCAACTGATCAGATACAAAATCCTCCGCCGCCCGGTGAAAAAACAAAGGTCCCGGGCATCATGTCGATGTCCGGGACCCGAAGTCCGGCGGCAACCTACTCTCCCGACTGGTCTG
>CANPZS010000065.1 GCA_947588835.1 uncultured Bacteroidales bacterium
CGCGACAAGGGCATACGCAGGCTTGAGAAGGCATATAAACGTGGCACCCTTACAAAAGACAACATAAACAGGCGAGGTTACAACAAGTTCCTTACGATGAAGGGGGATGTCAAGGTCGCAATCAATTATGAAAAGATTGAGGAGGATGCACGCTGGGACGGGTTGAAAGGCTATCTTACAAATACGGAGATACCTTCGGAAGAAGTCTATGCGGCATATCACAACCTTTGGAACGTGGAGCGGGCTTTCCGCATATCAAAATCGAAGATAGAGATACGGCCGGTGTTCCACTTCACTCGGCGAAGAATCGAAGCTCATGTGTGTATCTGCTTCGTGGCTTTGAAAGTATACAAGGAACTGGAACGGCTGCTCAAGCTCTCGGAAATCCGAATGAGCGTCGACAAGGTACTCGCCTTGGCACAGACAATCGTGACAATACAGATCAAGCTACCTCAGAACAACGAAACCATCAGCAAAACCATGCTCATGAAACGTCATCAACGCATCGCACCTCTATTCACTGATGAATTTTGGGGTACGCATTGACGAAGTCAGGAAATTATCGGCCGGTACAAGAAATCCGCTTCGGACAGATACTCCGTCTTCGAATATATACGGCGTCAGTCGGAACGCATGCGGAGACTGGGCCATGTGCGGACGGGCGAAACTTATCTGCAGACCTTGCGCAGCTTCATGCGTTTCCGCGGCGGCATAGACATGTCCTTTGAGATGATGGACGCAGATACGGTGGAGCACTATGAAAGCTACATGCGGGCCAACCGGCTGAGCCGCAACACGACTTCTTTCTATCTGCGGATTCTGCGGTGCATCTGCAACCGCGCGGCCGCGGAAGGGCTGACGACACAGCCCGATCCGTTCAGACGCGTGTATACGGGCGTGGACAAGACGGCCAAGCGCGCCATAGCGCTCAAGGAAATCAGACGCATCAAGGAACTGGATCTGACCTGCTCGCCCGACCTCGACTTCGCGCGGGACATGTTTATGTTTTCGTTCTATCTGCGCGGCATGTCGTTCGTCGACATGGCCTATCTGCGCAAGAAAGACCTCGCAAACGGCTATATCACTTACATCCGCAAGAAGACCGGGCAGCAATTGTCTATCCGTTGGGAAAAGCCTATGCAGGCGATGATGGAAAAATATCCTGAAAATCCGACGCAGTATCTGCTTCCGATTCTTACGGAACGGCACGGAAGCGAACGCAGCCAATATCTGAACAAGCTGGTTTCGGTCAACCGGAAGCTGAAGCAGGTCGCGCAGATGGCGCAGATTCCGATGCCTCTGACGACGTATGTCGCACGCCATTCGTGGGCGAGCATCGCGCAGTCGAAAAACATCCCGCTGGGCATCATCAGCGAGGGCATGGGGCACGATTTGGAGGAAACCACGCGCATTTATCTCGCCGCCATACAGACCAGCCGCATCGACGATGCCAACATGCGCATCCTGAAAGACTTGTAAAGGAAAATCCGTTTGGAAAAACGTGAGGCCGACCTCAAACTTCGCTTTTGGGTCGGCCTCTTTCGTTCATCGTCCTGGCATTCCCGCCGATTAATATCTGTTGAGCGGCCTTCCCGCCGTCATGATATGCACTTTGTGACGTACTTTGTCAAGGATTTTGTTGTATTCCGCCGCTTCGGCCGCAAGTTCGGGAGAGACCTCCTCTCCGGGCTTCGCGTTTACGACGTCGCGATATTTGTCCACGGCCGTCAGTGTCATGTCGATGAGGTCCACTATGCCGGCCATGTCCTTTTCCACGAAACCCCTGGAAGTGACCGCCGGAGTGCCTATGCGTATCCCGGATGTCTGGAAAGGGCTGCGGCTGTCGAAAGGCACCATGTTTTTGTTTATGGTGATGTCGGCCTTCACAAGTTCTTTTTCAGCCATTTTTCCGCTGACCTCAGGGAACTTGGAGCGCAGGTCTATAAGCATGAGATGGTTGTCCGTGCCTCCCGATACCACCTTGTACCCTTTGGAAATGAATGCCGTGCACATGGCTTCGGCGTTGGCCTTCACCTGTTTCTGATATTCTTTGAATTCGGGCTGCAGGGCTTCGTAGAACGCCACGGCCTTTGCCGCAATCACATGCTCGAGGGGGCCGCCCTGTATGCCGGGGAATACGTATGAATCTATTATCTGGGACATCTTCTTGACGGCGCCCTTGGGCGTGGTGAGGCCCCACGGATTGTCGAAGTCTTTTCCTATCAAGATTATGCCTCCGCGCGGGCCGCGCAGGGTCTTGTGCGTCGTGGAAGTGACTATGTGGGCGTATTTCACGGGATTGCGCAGCAGTCCGGCGGCGATGAGCCCGGCTGTGTGCGCCATGTCTATCAGCAGTATGGCTCCGACTTTGTCGGCTATCTCCCTCATTCTCTCATAATCCCATTCGCGGGAGTAGGCCGAGGCCCCTCCTATGATCAGCCTGGGACGGTTTTCGAGGGCTATGCGCTCCATATTGTCATAGTCTATGCGGCCGGTCCGCTCGTCGAGGCCATAAGGAATAGCTTTGTAAAGTATTCCGGACGCATTGACCGGGGAACCGTGAGTAAGGTGTCCGCCGTGCGCCAGGTCGAGGCCCATGAAGGCGTCCCCGGGCTTCAGGACGGCCATTTCGACGGCGAGGTTGGCCTGCGCTCCGGAATGCGGCTGCACGTTGGCGTATTCGGCGTCGTACAATTTCTTGATTCTGTCTATCGCAAGCTGTTCGATCTGGTCGACGACTTCGCATCCTCCGTAATATCGCCTGCCCGGATATCCTTCGGCGTATTTGTTGGTACATACGGAGCCCATGGCTTCCATAACCTGGCCGGAGACATAGTTTTCCGAAGCTATCAGTTCAAGCCCCGACATCTGTCTTTCCTGCTCTTTTTTTATCAGATCAAAAACCTGTACATCCTGTTTCATTTCGCAATCTTTGGTTCTACGCAAAGATATAGCATTTTTCCGATTTAATGCTATCTTTGCCGACATAATAATATCCTATGAGGGACAGAAAATTGCTGAACGACGAACTCGGACGCATCACTGCGGAGGAGTATCGCGCCCTGCGGCAATCGGGACTTGCGGTGGTCCTCGACAATGTGCGCAGCGCCCACAACGTGGGATCCGCCTTCCGTACTTCGGACGCCTTTCATGCTGACAGGATGGTGCTTTGCGGCATATGTGCGACGCCTCCTTCGGCGGAGATCCGCAAGGCGGCCCTCGGGGCCGAGAACAGCGTGCCCTGGGAGCATTTCGAAAACACCCTCGACGCGGTCGGGAAACTGCGCGAAGAAGGCTATGTCATAGCGAGCGTGGAGCAGACCGAGGCCGCCGTGGGGCTCGGCGGATTCGAGCCCGATCCGGGACGCAGATATGCCCTCATATTCGGAAACGAGGTCTCCGGCGTGGCTCAGGACGTGGTGGACGCTTCCGATTTCAGCATAGAGATACCCCAGTTCGGCATCAAGCATTCCCTCAATGTCTCTGTCGCAGTGGGGGTGGTCCTGTGGCATTTCATCTCGCGTATGCATTTTCCGACGGAACGGTGACGGCGCGCAGTGCCGCCGCACCGCTTTTAACATATTTTTAACTTAAATCAAAACAGACATGTCGAAACATAATTTTAGAGAATGGTTTCTGGCGACCCGTCCGTGGTCGTTCACGGCTTCCGGCCTTACCGTAGTGGCTGCTTTGGCCTATCTGGCCGACAGGAACGGCGGAATTGACTGGATCAGCGGACTGTGGGCCGTAGCTGCCATCATACTTTTTCATGCCGCCGGCAATACGTGGAGCGACTGGTGCGATTTCAGGAAAGGTGTGGACACCGACGACACGCATGGGTCCGATACGCTGACAAGCGGCCGCTTCAGCCCCGCCGAGATACGCAATTTCTCGCTGTGCCTTTTCGTCGCCGCCTGCGCGGCGGGGCTGGGCCTGCTCCTGCGGACAGGCCTGCCTCTCCTATGGATAGGCCTCGGCGGCCTGTTCTGCGCCCTTTGCTATCCTCCTCTGAAATACCATGCCCTCGGGGATCTCGTCATCTTCATGGCCTACGGATTTCTGCCGGCCATCGGGACTTCCTATGTCGCTACGGGCGGCTTCGACTGGTCCGTCCTTTGGATGGCCCTGCCCGTCAGCCTGCTCGTGGACGCCATCCTACATTCCAACAACACCCGTGACATGCTTACCGACAAGAGGGCCTCGGCGACGACACTGGCCCATTTCCTCGGCGTCCGCGGCTCGGTGGCGCTTTACATATTCGAAACGCTGTTCCCGTTCGTGTGGGTGACCGTGCTCGTGCCTTTCGGCATCTTCCCTCCTGTTTCGCTCGCAGTGCTGCTCCTGTTGCCTGTGGCTTTCGGCAACGCGGGAGCCATGCGCGCTTTCCGGGGAGAAGGCGACGCGGCGGCCATCGCCGGGCTCGACCAGCTCTCGGCCAAGCTGCAGATGCTGTTCTGCATCGTCATGTCGTTGACTTTGCTCATTGATCTGTGGATATTGTGAAAAAGACCGTCCTTTACGTCTGCATCGCCACCGTACTTTGGGCGCTGATGTTCTCGCCGGCCATGGCTCCGCATGTGCCGTTCTGGCCGGCCATGACCTTGTCGGCCGTCCTGCTTTCCACGCTCGCATTGTCGTCCGGCCGAGACCTCCGCAGGCGCATCCGTCTTACGTGGATTGATTTCATTGCCGGGGCGGCCGTCGCGGCCGTCCTTTGGGCGGTGTTCTTTGCCGGCGACAAATTGTCTTCATTGCTGTTCAGGACGGCCCGTTCCTCCGTGGATTCTATCTACGCCATAAAAGGCGGGGTATCTCCATGGCTGCTGTCCGCCCTGCTGCTGTTCGTAATAGGACCTGCCGAAGAAATATTCTGGCGCGGTTTTGTGCAGGACGGGTTTGGCCGTCGCTTCGGCCCCGATGCGGCCTTTTTCATCGCTACTCTGCTTTATGCCGCCATCCATCTGCCGTCCGGCAATTTCATGCTTGTTCTGGCTGCCGCCGTGGCCGGATGCGTATGGGGGCTTGCCTACCGGTTTTTCCCTGAGCGCTTCGGGGCAATCATCATATCGCATGCCCTGTGGGACGCCGCGGTCTTCGTGTGGCTTCCTATAATGTAGCGTGGATTTTCGGTATGGACATAAAAACAGGCTGCAACGGTCCGACCGTCGCAGCCTGTTCTATATCAGTATGTATCAGTTCTCCGCCTCTATCGCAGCCTGCGCCGCGGCAAGGCGGGCGATGGGCACGCGGAAAGGCGAGCAGGACACGTAGTCTATCCCTATCGAGTTGAAGAACCGGATGGATGCCGGATCGCCTCCGTGTTCGCCGCATATGCCGCACATGAGGCCGGGCCGCTTGCTGCGGCCGCCGTCTACGCCTATCTTGACGAGCTTCCCGACCGCCTTCTGGTCGATGGTCTGGAACGGGTCAGCGTCGATGAGCTTATTGCCGAGATATTCTCCCATGAAGGTGCCTATGTCGTCGCGCGAGAAGCCGAATGTCATCTGCGTCAGGTCGTTCGTGCCGAATGAGAAGAACTCCGCCGCACGGGCCATCCTGTCGGCGGTGAGGGCGGCGCGGGGTATCTCGATCATGGTTCCGAAATGATATTCAAGGAATTCCTGCGTCATCGCCTCTACTTCCGCCTTCACCTTGTCGCATATCGCCCTCTGGAAACTGAGTTCGCGGGCCGATATGGTGACGGGGATCATTATTTCCGGCTTCGGGCTGAATCCTTCTTTCTGCAGTTCGGCGGCCGCTGTGAATATGGCCCTGTACTGCGTTTCGGCGATCAGCGGGAACGATATGTGCAGGCGCACTCCGCGGTGTCCCATCATAGGATTGATCTCGTGGAGCGATTCGCCTCTCTTTTCAATCTCCTGCACGGATACTCCGAGTTCCTTGGCGAGCTCTTTCTTCTTGTCTTCCGTCTTGGGCACGAATTCATGCAGAGGCGGATCGAGCAGGCGGAATACCACCGGCTTGCCGTCCATTATCCTCATCGTGCTCTTAACGGCGGCTTTCATGAACGGCTCGAGTTCGGCAAGCGCGGTCCTTCTTTCGGATTCGGTGTCCGAAAGTATCATCTTGCGCAGTTTCGCGAGAGGAATCTCGGAGTTGCGTCCGTAGAACATGTGCTCTATGCGGAACAGGCCGATTCCTTCGGCGCCGAATTTGAGTGCCCTTTCCGCATCTTCAGGAGTGTCGGCATTTGTCCTGACTCCGAGCTTGCGGTATTTGTCCACTATGTCCATGAAACGGACGAAGAGAGGATTTTCCGTAGCGTCCATCGTTTCAATGGCGGCTCCGTAGACGAGACCCTTGGAGCCGTTGAGGCTGAGCCAGTCCCCTTCGTGGAATACCCTGTCGCTGTTCGTGAACGACACGGTCTTGTTCTTCAGGTCTATCTTCATGGTGTCGCAGCCTACGATGCAGCATTTGCCCCAGCCGCGGGCCACGAGGGCGGCGTGCGAAGTCATTCCACCTCTTGCGGTGAGGATTCCTGCGGCTCCTCGCATGCCCTCTACGTCTTCCGGAGAGGTCTCTTCACGGACGAGTATCGTCTTTTTGCCTTTCTTGGCGTATGCTATGGTGTCTTCGGACGTGAATACGAGCTGTCCTACCGCTCCGCCCGGAGACGCCGGAAGGCCCTGTGCGAGCACTTCGGCTTTCTTCTCGGCCGTGGGATCGAGGATGGGATGGAGGACTTCGTCGAGCTGTGCGGGAGAAACCCTCATTACGGCCGTCTTTTCGTCTATCATGCCTTCGCCCACCATGTCCACCGCCATCTGGATGGCGGCAAGGCCGGTCCTCTTGCCGATACGGCACTGAAGCATCCACAGCTTGCCTTCCTGGATGGTGAACTCTATGTCCTGCATGTCGTGGAAGTGGTTCTCGAGACGGAGCCTTATGTCGTCAAGTTCCTTGTATACTCCCGGCATGGCCTTTTCGAGCGAGGGGAGATCTTTGTTGTGGTCGTTCTTCGTGGCTTCGTTGAGCGGGTTGGGCGTGCGGATGCCGGCTACGACGTCCTCGCCCTGCGCGTTGATGAGCCATTCCCCGTAGAATTTGTTGTCGCCGGTGGCGGGGTTGCGGGAGAAGGCGACTCCCGTCGCCGATGTGTCGCCCATGTTGCCGAACACCATGGACTGCACGTTCACGGCCGTTCCCCAGTCATCGGGAATATGCTCTATCTTGCGGTATGCAATTGCCCTCTTTCCGTTCCAAGACTTGAACACGCCGCCGATGGATCCCCACAGCTGGGCATGCGCATCGTCGGGGAATTCGACTCCGAGCACTTCTTTGATGCGTACCTTGAAGGCTTCGGCAAGATCTTTCAGCTCGTCGGCGGTGATGTCGGTGTCGGACTTGTAGCCTTTGGCCTCCTTGAGGTCGGCCATCATCTTGTCCAGCTGCTGGCGTATTCCCATGCCGTCTTCTGGCTCCACGCCCTCGGCCTTCTCCATCACTACGTCGGAGTACATCATTATGAGACGCCTGTAAGCATCGTACACGAAGCGCGGATTGCCGGTCTTCTTGATGAGGCCGGGGATGGTCTTGGAGCAGAGCCCTATGTTGAGGATAGTGTCCATCATTCCCGGCATGGAGCTCCTTGCGCCCGAACGGCAGCTTACGAGAAGCGGATCATTGGGATCTCCGAACTTTTTGCCCATTATCTTCTCGGTGGCCTTGAGCGCCTCCGCCACGTCGTATTTCAGTTCAGGCGTATAGCCGCCGCCGAGCATGTAATACTCCGTACAGCATTCCGTCGTAATGGTGAATCCGGCCGGCACCGGCATGCCGAGCAGGCTCATTTCGGCAAGGTTCGCACCCTTGCCGCCGAGAAGTTCTCTCATTTTTCCGTCTCCTTCGGCAGTCTTTCCGCCGAAACGATAGACTCTTTTTTTGATATCTTCCATATATTGTCCGTTTATTGTTTTCCGTGATGCAAAGTTACTACAAAAAAGTGAAATGCGGAAAGATATAGTGATAGAATTGAGTTACAAGGGTTTTGGTTGAAGTG
>CANPZS010000066.1 GCA_947588835.1 uncultured Bacteroidales bacterium
TCAATTAACCTACTGATTTTCAATTATTTATTAGCTCTCATAACAACTTTTTTCATTCATTTCAAAACAGCTTCTTAATATCTTTATGGAGAAAATTAATGCTAATTACAACAGGGTTATTCTTGTCAATGTATGCACGGATAGACGTTTTTTCTGCTTCGGCTGACCATCCGGGAACCAGAAGCAAGACCTTTCTTCCATCAAGCAACGTGTCAAGTTTTCTAAAGCCGGGTTCATCGTCAATATCTGACTCCAAATATTTGAGATACGTCTTTTCAAGTAACTCATAATCATACCTTTTTCTTTTAACGGAACCGATTTTATTAAGTATATATCTTATATCTCGGTTTTTAATACTGTTCTTTTTAGTTAAATATGCAATGTTATTTACATGGGCGCTATAACATCCTGCAAGAAAATACGGTGTTGTGTAGCCCCAGAAGCAACGAGAACGGATACTTCCCATATAATCATTGATAATATCCAGAAGCGAGTCCATATCATATGAATATTCCATTTGTGAAACTAAAAACTGCGCAATAAGCTCTGTTGGCGTGTTCCCAGCTCCCCTGCCCATTCCGGATATAGTTCCGTCAACAACCACTTCACGTTTACCGTAAGATATCCGAACAAATTCCTGCGACAACGCATTAGACAACTGCATATTATTGTGAGAATGAAAACCGATCTTGCAAGTTGAAACGAGATTATGATGAATGAGTTCAAATACCCTATGCAAATCATCTTGATACATGGACCCGAATGTATCAACAATGGAAAAACAATATGGTTCTACTTCATTGACAAGTTGCAAAAGCTCAATTAGTTCATTATCGGTGTAGCCCAAAATATCCACCGGTTGCACGAAGCATAAGTAACCCTTCTCTTTTATCTTTCTACAATTTTCTATAGCGTCAAATCTTTCAGCCTTAAAAAAGCATTCTCTTACCGCATCAAAAGAATCGCCGGTATAATCATCTAAATTATCAATAGCGTACCTGCTATAATCTGCCAATACAGTAAAGATGGAGCCGTTTTTATTTTTAGGTATAAAACGTTTTGCATCGGCAGAATTCTTAAAAACCGTTTTGCCGTCTCCGAATCCATCGTTCTGGAGAAAACCTATCTCAATGCAATCAATGCCGGTTTTTACAAGCCCGCTTATGATGCCTTTAATATTAGTATCACCAAATTGCTTATCAATAAGATAAGCGCCGTCTCTTAATGTACAATCTAATAATTTAACATGACTCATTTTTTTCACCTCCAATTATGCTCTTTTCAATAATTTCACGTATGTATGCAAGATCTTTAGGGGTATCAACAGACAGTGATTTACTTTGTACAATATCATAATGAATAGGTATTCCGTATTCCAAAAAACGCAACGCACCGATGTCCTCAATTTTCTCTAACTCTGTAGGTACAGTGTTCACATAGAATTCTAACGCTTTTTTATTGAACAGTTCCACGCCGACATATTTTTTATATGTAAAGTCAGTTGTGGTCTGCGGATAGGGAATTGGGCTTCTGGAACGATATAAACAATACCCTCCTTTTCCTATCGCCATTTTCATATTGCCCGGATCCAACACCTCAGCCGGATTGGTAAATTCACGAGCCAATCCTCGCACAATGGGTTTATCGTTATCCATAAAATCCGGCAAGACCTTAGGCATAACTTCCGGCTCCAGAATTGGTTCGTCTCCGTTAATAGAAACGTAATAGTCTGCGTCAATCAAACAAGAAACCTCATATAGCCTGTCAATCAGGCAACTGCAATGATTGCTTGTCATTATAACTTTAGCACCGAACGTCTCGCATATTTCTTTTACAACTTGCTCATCAGTTGCAATGTATATCTCCTCGAATTCTTTAACTTTTTTGACATTCTGGTAAACCCACCACACCATGGGATGTCCGCAGATTTCCATTAGCATTTTTCCCGGCATTCTTGTGGAGGCGTAGCGAGCAGGAATTACAGCAATGATTTTCATGCTGTCCTCCTTTCCGTCTTGCTGAAAGCGCGTAAAGTAAATGAATGACAGTCATTTACCCCCCCCCCAGATTTTCTGACAATATTCATATAAACAGCATTCGCCATCTCAAAATCCTCCGGATAGTCAATATCTATACATTCAACCCCTGCAACAGTTGTAATATGGGGACAAATGCCAATTCTTTGTTTGTATTTCATAAAAACTTCTTTCTTAAAAACATACGCAGCTGAAACCTCACTGTAATACACTGGTAGATCTTGAGTTCTCGGGATATTTGACGGATCGAAATTCATGGGCTTATTATCTGCCCACATTAAATGCTGTAACCGTTCTGCGGTAAATGATGAATCGAACTCATTGCTTTTTACCGCTTCAATACATTCTTCAAAATGTTTATGGTCGACAAACGGAGATGTACAATGACAGACCGCATAGATATCGGCATCGACTCTTTTTATAAATTCAGATATAATATCCTGCGGCGTCGCTTGTTGTGTATCCAGATATGTCGGTCTTTTTAAGAATCCGACTCCCGGGACAAGATATTTTTGTATGCTTTCATCACTGCAGAATACATATATATCATCTATGCCATCGACTTTAACAAGCGTTTTCAAAAACAAAGTTATCAGCGGCGTTCCGTCATCAAACTTTTTTATGTTTTTTCCGGGAGTCCGCTGATTGTTCAGTTTTACCGGGACAAAAGCTACAGTTTTCAATAGTTCTTCCTCCGATTTATATTTTATCCTAAAACTTCTTTAAGTATTTTGCGAAAAGGCATTACTTTATTTATCCAGCACCTTCCTGCACTTACAGAACCACTTTGAATGCCCGACATGGGTGCGGTCGCCGAAGCGGAGCAGGGCCGTGTAGAAGCGCGCATTGCGTTTCCTGATGCAGGCCAAACCGCCGTACAGTCCGAAGGTGACCGCAGCCCCCATCAGCAGCACGGCATAGAACTGCACGTCGACGGTTGCACCCAGTGCGTAGGCCGTCCACCACACGCCGACTACGAGCACGTTCAGCAGGATTTCCGTGCATGTCGTCCCGATGTGAGAGAAGTGCAGCTCGAAAAGCATGTGATGCAGATGCGACTTGTCCGGCGAGAACGGCGACCTCCCGTGCAGCAGCCGTGCGCCCATTACCCTTATCGTGTCGAACACCGGCACTGCCAGCACCGACAGCGTGAACGGCACAAGACCGAAATTGGCATTCCGGACCGTCGCTGCCGACGAGCCGCCGTGAAGGCTCTCAATGACGAAGTACGTCATCACAGTCCCCATCAGCAAGGTGCCTCCGTCACCGATGAACATCTTCGACTTCGCTCCGAAGATGTTGTGGCACAGGAACGGTATCAGCGCCCCGATGCAGGACGCAGCAAGAAACGTCCCTGCGCTACCTCCAGTACGTGCGGAAAACACTCCGAAGACCGTGCACACATATATGCAGTATCCCGAGCACAGCCCGTTCACCCCGTCAATCAGGTTGATCGCGTTGATGATACCCACGCCCGCGAAGACGGTAAGGCATACCGCAACCCACCCCGGCAATCGGCCTATGCCCCACAGGCCGTGGAAGTCGTCTATGCCGTATCCCGTATTGTACATCAGCGCAAGGACGGCAAGGACCTCTATGAATATCCGAAGACGGGGAGACAAACCCAGTATGTCATCCATGACTCCGACATAAAGCATCACCGTCATGACGCACAGCACCGGATACACCCCAGACATGCCGAAGAACGCTCCTCCCGCGACCGTCGCCGCGATGATCCCGAACGCCACCCCAACACCGCCCAGCACCGGAACCGGCTCCTTCTGCAGCTTCCGGGCCTCCGGGTTGTCCACGATGTTCTTCGCTATCGCTATACGCAGCACGTACCTGAATATCCAACAGGACGTCAGGAAGGACACGAGAAACGACGCCGCATAGGCGTACGGCAATGGACACTGCCAGCTCATATGCGCACGTTATCCTTCCTGTGAGGGCCTTTCTCTTCCCCCCCCCCCGTCAATATCCTCTCCCGAGCGGTTCCCAGATGCCAGCAGGCTCATCGTCACCCCTCCGAAAAGGCTCCCGGCCACGAAGGCAAGGACAATCCACAATATCATAATCTCTCCATGTTTGCGTTTCCGTCTGCGCTTGAACTTACTCCCTCAGAATTTCCGTCCGCAGACGATGCTTAGGAATGTTTTCGCAAGTATCTTCATGTCGAAGCGCCACGAGCGGTGGCCGAGGTAGTAAAGGTCGTATTCCAGCCGCCGAAGCATCTTCTCCATCGTGTCCGTGTAGCCGTTGTGGAGCGTCGCGTACGACGTCACCCCCGGACGGATCTGGTAGAGGTACACGTAACGCCCGTCGTGCTCGAGTATCCGGTCGATGTAGTATTGCCTCTCGGGACGGGGCCCGATGAACGCCATGTCCCCGGTGAACACGTTCCACAGCTGAGGCAGTTCGTCCAAGTGGTGGGCCCGCAGGAATCGGCCGACTCTTGTCAGTCGCGGATCTTCATCCCCGCCGCTGTGGCTCAGCTGGGGGCCCGAGGCCTCGGCGTCCTGACGCATAGTGCGGAACTTGTATATCTCGAACGGCCTGCCGTAGCGCCCTATCCGCTCCTGACGAAAGATGGCCGGGCCGCCGTCCTCCATGCGCACCGCCGCGTAGCATGCGAGGAACAGAGGACTGAACGCCAGCAGCGCCAGTCCGGACAGGAAGCAGTCCCCAACGCGCTTGGCTCTGCGGGCGAACGGTGACATCCCGTCGGGAATGAAGCGGTCCGAGGGAACGGAACCGCTCACGGACGCCCCAGCTCCAGCATGCGCCGTGGCGTTAAACATAGGCGCCGGATGCATTTCCGCAGTCCACCGAAGATAGTCCGAATAGCCGTAACGGACGGGACTCTCGATTACTATGTAACGGCCCGACAGTTCGTCTATGATGCGATGGGTCCGGCGCAGCCGCTTCACGGTCTCCTCGCCTACCGCGGCGCAGGGAAGCCGCCTCTCTTCCGAGTACCCGCAAAGGAGTGCGCGCCCGTCAGCCTCCATGTACAGACAAAGCCCGTAGGCGGATGCCCCAAAGGCCGTCCAGAACGGAACGCCGTCCATGCGGTCCAGCCGCAGACGGCGCACGTCTTCCCCAGAAGTCGCGGCGACATCCGGCACAATCACAGAAGCTGCGGTTCCGTGGCCGTCCGGCCGTACCATCCCTTGGGGCATACCCGATTCTTGCATGTCTCCGTGTTGTATGGCTGTGGGGGAAATGACACCGGCAGTCTATCGGACTGCAGATTACTTTATTATCTCGACAAGGTCGGCCTGGACCTGTATCGCCGCGGTGAGAAAGTTGGGCAACGCTATCAGCAGGCGCTTGTACTTCGACCCGCGCACGGACAGCAGTGGCCCTTCGTAGCCGTCAAGCTCCCCGCCCACGATACGCACCTTACGACCGTACATCTCAGGCGTGATTTCCTCGGGAAGGTAGTAACGCGGGTTCTCGGAACTCCTGACCGCACGGATGAACTTCTCCATGTCGGCGTCTCGGACCACCATCGGTTCGCAGAATCCTCCCCGCACGTATCTGTATTGCAGGTTCACCATCCTTTCGACCGCGGCGTTCAATCTTTCCCTTTCGGAATGCACGAAAAGCAGGTCGGGGATGAACGGCACCTCGCGGCTCACGCTACGGCCCATCACGGTGAACGGACGGCGCACCATGGGCGTGAATAGCTCGAACTGCATGTCGGCGAGCACCTTGTACGCAGGGGCCTTGGCGTTGCTCCGCGAGAGATCCCGCATCGCGTACCAATGACATCCAGAATTGCCGTCCCTCCCGGAGATCATATTTCCCTTGAAAACAATCCCATTAATCCTGCATGGACACGCACCGTGCTAAAAACCATGCAGTTACATGAAAATTTATCAAAAGCTCGGGTTTTTCTTCATTCATGTCGCATACCCTTCTTCAAACATCTAAGACCATAGGTTGCAAGGTTCGCTTCCGTAGCCATGTCTGCAGGAGCTTTCGTCAATCCCAAGTACTCCGCTCTTTTGTCATCGGCAAACACGAAATTGTGTTCATTCTTTGCAAGAGAGCACATCGCAGATATAACCGCTGATTATCAAATATTTACAGAAACATTAAAAAATAATTTTTATGTTTTTTTAACAAAATGCTTGACTTTGACAGCACCCAGGTTAAGAAATAATAGGCACTGCCAGTGCTTTTCAGACATTCTCAAGTTGATGCCAAATCTACTATAGATGCATCTTTTTAATTATGTAAATCAATAAGTTATGATTCTGGGGGGGGGTAATTTTAAATAATTTTTATTTGCTCTTTAATTGGTTGGAAAGGAAAATTGATTTACCTTTGTAGTCCTTTTGTATTCTCTCTTGCAAAGAAAGCATACAATTGTTGCAGTCCATGACAATCGGTTTCTGAAGCAGGCGAGAAAAAGTGACATGAATGAAAAGGAGTTCCGAGCTTTAGGCGAGGTTTCATGTAACTGCATGGTTTTTAGCGCGGTGCGTATCCATGCAGGATTAGTGGGATTGTTTTCAAGGGAAATATGATCTCCGGGAGGGACGGCAATTCAGGATGTCATTGGTACGCGATGCGGGATCTCTCGCGGAGCAACGCCAAGGCCCCTGCGTACAAGGTGCTCGCCGACATGCAGTTCGAGCTATTCACGCCCATGGTGCGCCGTCCGTTCACCGTGATGGGCCGTAGCGTGAGCCGCGAGGTGCCGTTCATCCCCGACCTGCTTTTCGTGCATTCCGAAAGGGAAAGATTGAACGCCGCGGTCGAAAGGATGGTGAACCTGCAATACAGATACGTGCGGGGAGGATTCTGCGAACCGATGGTGGTCCGAGACGCCGACATGGAGAAGTTCATCCGTGCGGTCAGGAGTTCCGAGAACCCGCGTTACTACCTTCCCGAGGAAATCACGCCTGAGATGTACGGTCGTAAGGTGCGTATCGTGGGCGGGGAGCTTGACGGCTACGAAGGGCCACTGCTGTCCGTGCGCGGGTCGAAGTACAAGCGCCTGCTGATAGCGTTGCCCAACTTTCTCACCGCGGCGATACAGGTCCAGGCCGACCTTGTCGAGATAATAAAGTAATCCATAATCTTTACCCATGCTTCCCGGCACCTTTCCGGACACATCCTGATCCAAGGGCAACGAAAGGCTTCCGGAACGCAGTGCTACGCAATTCATAACAACGAAAATTAACTTATGACCGACAAAGGGTTCACCCGTTCGATATTCGAGAGACTGCGCCTTGAACGGTATTTCAGCGCATGGCTTATCCTCGGTCTGGACATAGCCGTCTCGACCCTGGCTTCGGCCATGGGGCTTCTCCTGTACGACCTGGCCGTCGCACGGCCGCCGGCCATGGCCTTCCACGTCGGATGGACGGCCGGAGCCGCCGCGGCCTCCCTCGTCATGTTCCTCGCCCTGCATACGTACAGGGACGTCATCCGCTACTCGACACTGCGTGAGACGGGCAGGCTGGCGCTCGCCGTGTTGGGCAAGACCGTCCTGCTTGGGCTGCCGCAAGCGCTTCCCGTCACGGGGCCGCACCCCTTCCCCGCATGGCTCCCGCTGTTCGACTTCCTGCTGACCTTCGGCGCGCTGGTGCTGCTGCGCACGGTCATGATAGCGGCCTACGACGCTATCCGCCGCCGCATGAACGTCCGGCACTCGGTGCAGCGGATTCTGATTTACGGTACGGGAGACAAATCGATGTCGCAAATCGTGCGGCTTCAGAATTCGAAACACTACAAGGTGGCGGGCTTCCTGACCTATGGGAAACGGCAGAAAGGGCATATCCTGTCCGGATACAAAGTTTACTATTTCGAGACGGAGAAGGAACTGTGCTGGCTGCGCGACCGCTACGGCATCGACGGCGTATTGT
>CANPZS010000067.1 GCA_947588835.1 uncultured Bacteroidales bacterium
TCCCAATCCTCCATCGTCATCGGGATATGGCGCATCGCCTGCACCTCCGCCAAGTCGAGGTAAGCCGACACGATGCGGCCAAGCGACTGCAACTCATCCTCAGTCAGATAATTTTTGGCAATGGTTACGTCGTACTTATGAATCTTGCCGTGCGGCGCTCCCTCCCAAGTTGTCAGCCCCATATGCTCCTTATCGGCATCGGCGCGTTTGTATATCAACTCGGCTGCCGTATGTCCGTGTACGCTGTAATGCATCTTGTTCTGCACGGCAGCAAAAAATCTCTGGGTGGACTTTGCAGTCGGGTCATAATCGATGGCCGTAGCATAGATATCCGTAATCTTCTGGTAGAAACGACGCTCCGACATGCGAATCTCGCGGATGCGCTCCAACTGCTTCTCGAAGTAATCCTTCGTCAGTATCGTTCCGCCCCGTTTCAGCCGCTCATCGTCCATCACCCAGCCCTGAATCGTGTAATCTTTGACAACCGCATTCGCCCACTTGCGGAATTGCACGGCCCTCTCGTTGTTCACCTTAAAGCCGACGGATATAATCATCTGAAGACTATAATGCTTCACCTCACGACTCACTTCACGGCTGCCCTCGGTTTGAACTATCCGGAATTTCCGGATAGTTGCCGATTCGGTCAGCTCGTTGTCATCATATATCTTTTGGATATGTTCGTTAATTGTCCTAACATCAACGCCATACAACTCCGCCATCATACGCTGCGTAAGCCATATATTTTCGTCTTCGTAGCGCAGCTCCACACGGGAGGGGTTATCTCCCGTCGCCGCTATGAACGTCAGGTATTCGGCAGCCGAATTGCGAATCGTTATTTCTTTCTTTTTCATAAACATTATCATTGAGATATGATGCTATCAACATAACTTAGGTCGGCTCAAATTGAGCAATTTTATTGCTCTGATTCAGGGGCATTTTCCGATACGGTAATCTCCCAATGGCCACCAAAGTCTGCACCTACACGTTTGATAAATCCTTGTTTTCGCAGTTTTTGAATATGATATTTCACCCCATTTTCCGTGATGCCGTTTAGGTTCGCCGCAATCTCTTTGCGGCCGGCATTAGGATGGCTATGTATGTATTCAATTATTTCCAATTGTATATCAGACAACATATTACGCATTTTCTGGGTAGTTGTCTGGGTAGTTGTCTGGGTAGTTGTCTGGGTAGTACTATCTTCATTCGAGAAAACATTGACACAGAAGACAGTCAGCTTTGAGACATCGAACTCCGCCTCCTTGTTGCCGTTTTCGCGCAACATATCCTGCACACGCATCACGCCCTGATTGAACATATTGACATATTTCATCTCTTTCATCGCCTCTGCCACAATCGGGTTGCGATAATCATTCACCATCGGGAAATTTTCCGGACGAGCTTCGCCATACAGACCTCCGGCATTCATAATCTCCACATGGTCATCGAACTGATACAGGCGAATCGGCATATTGGACTGATAGTCACGATGCATACAAGCGTTCATCATCAACTCTCTCAATGCGTTCTTGGGATAGTTGATAACTGTCTTTTCGCGGAAAAGACTGGCGCTTACCGGACGTTGTGTGATAATGGCATCGCCGACAAACGACTCCAACGCCGGCAGCATACTGTACAACGGACCTTGAAAACGCTTCTCATTAAGCACTTCGCCGCCTTTCTCTTTGCCTGCGAAACGCACATACTGCACAAAGTCTCCGGGCATATAATAGCGGGGATTCTTGCCGAACAAGATAATCGCTCCGTAGGTGGGGCAATCGTGTGTACGGTCGTACAGACGGACAGAGGCCATTTGCTCTTTTATATCCCGCCTGTCCTGGCTCAGTATATCCGCATCTACGACCGACGGTAGATAGGTATCTTTGATATAGTCCAGATTCAAATCATCGAGCGTAGCACCCAGACACGGTGTCGCATCAAAAGTGGCCATATAAGCAGTACGCCGCTCCGTCAGAAGACGTTCTTCCGCTTCGCTGGCAATATCCCGTCTCGGCCCGATGCGGACGAATACTCTGCCACGATAACGAACCGGCGGGAGCAGCGACGGCGAAACCTCCGCCACGAGCAAGTCGCCTTCGGGGAAGGTTACTTTATCGACCGACATCACGGGCAACGGCAGAATGTTGCCGTCCGACCGAATGGCGGCAATCTTTCTGAGCAAAGCATCGTCAACCTTCAATCCGGACAAACTGCCGTCTTCGTTCGCTCCTATAAACAGATACCCTTTCTTGCGCGAATCAGGCAGGTCATTGGCAAAAGCGCAAATCGCCTCGCAGAACTTGTCCATATTGCCGGTCGATATGGTCCGCTCTATCCGGTAAGTCTCCGTACTGTGCAGCAGGGTCTGTATTTCGGCTTTCGTTATCATGTTACTTTATATGCTTAATAAAGAGGAGGGATAGTGTCTATTAACACTTTGTCTTTAATATAATTTCGCGAAAGGCGGCTTAGTGTCGCATCGCAATCGTTGATACTGGAAAGACACTTCATGGTTAGGTCTTGTTCTTCTGGCGTATAAAACCCTCTGGACGATGCATGTAAACATAGCCAATTGCACAAAGAGTGGTATTCCTGTCTTGATGAAAGTGTTGCCGACATTATAGTACACAAATCCATTGCGGATGTAACATCATCAAGCACTTTTGCTTTTTCATCTCCAAGTGCGGACGCTAATTTTAATGCGTCGGTAAAATTTTTGATTTCCATCTGAAATACCTCTGTTTCGTTCTTTGATAGCAATAGCAACCTTGCTGCACAAATCAAATATATTCTTTAATTGATTTCTAAAATCCATATTATCAAAATGTTTACACTTTAATCATATGAGAGAATTTAAAACTACAAAGGAATTTTTCCAATTGAATACCTCCAATTTTTATAGATAAACATATCCTCAGCAGCTATGATATACAAAAATAGTCAATTATGCTGAATAAACAACACTATTCGGGGAAAGACTGACTTGTTATATGCAAAAGGCTTTTTCAAAAGTTTATCCATTAGTGTCCGGAGAAAAATTCTCCAAGATAATTTTATAAGTTAAAATTCAATTAGTTACGAAGCAAAAATTATTTTTCGATTAGAACTCGTAAGTTTGCGTAACGGCATATAAGCCGCTTCTCGCAGACTATGAACAAGGGTAAAACAATCTTCGCACAACTTATGTCGCTCTTTACCGAATATGAATTCAGCAAGTGTGTTAGTCGCTACAAAGGCGACAGGCACGCCATCAAGTTCAATTGCAGGGACCAGTTCCTTGTGATGAGCTTTGCTCAGTTCACAGACAGAAGCGGTCTGAGGGATATTGAGACCACACTTGACCTTTGCTCGCAGGACTTGTATCGGTCCGGGCTGAAGGTTATGCCGAAGTCCACCCTTGCAGAAGCGAATGAGAAGCGAGATTGGCGTATCTATCAAGACTTGGGCTATGTTCTGATAAAGAAGGCGAAGGACCTTTATGCTGGCGAGAAGTTGAGAATTGATCTTGACGAGATGGTTTGCGCCTTTGACAGCAGCACCATCGGGTTGTGTCTTTCTCTCTGTCCCTGGGCAACACTCCATCACGGAAAAGGCGGCTTCAAGATGCATACCCTGATGGATCTGAATGGTTCTATCCCAACGTTTATACGCCTCACGGAGGCCTCCGTTCACGATTCCAAGATACTTGAGGAGGTTCCTGTGGAACCGAATGCCTACTATCTCATGGATAAGGGCTATGTCAAGTTTGATACGCTCTACATCCATTTTCACCGGAACCATGCGTGGTTCGTTACGCGAGCCAAAGACAACATGAAGTATGTAGTCGTGGACAGCCGGGAAGTTGATCCTCAGGCCGGTCTTATCTCCGATGAGACAATCCGGCTTACAGGACATTACACTTCCAGAAAGTATCCCGACAATCTCAGACTCATTGTCTATGAAGACTTTAGGGACGGAACGGCCTATCGGTTCCTGACAAACAACTTCACGCTGGAGGCGATTACCATTGCCGAACTCTACCGTGAAAGGTGGCAGATTGAGATCTTCTTCAAATGGATCAAGCAGCATCTGCACATCAAGTCCTTCTACGGCACGACCATGAATGCAGTCTTCACGCAGATCTGGATACTCATCATTGCCAAGAAGCAATACGGACTGAATCCAAGTCTTCATCTTATCTCTAATTCCATCGGACAAATCCTCTTCAAGAGGGGTGACATCCGTGACTTTTATAACAAACCTGAGGTTCCCATCGATGTCCCGGAGGATGGCTCCGTCAGGCATCTTACTTTATGGTAAAATTTCTCCGGACAGCAATGAAGTTTATCATAAGTTTACCTTGTTGCAAACTTATGGCGAACTTATGAGTCAAGGCCGTTTTTTCGTGTCTGTTTTTCCTCATTTGTGCAAACGAACATTTCAGGATAACAATTCTGATAACGAAATACTTCGCTGATTTACCGGTTAGAAGAAATCTGCCGAAACAGATATAAGTTCCGCTAAAATCGTTATATTTGTCAAGTTGTATTTTTAGTATAATGATATTATTGAATTTGTGTGATGGATGGAAACTCTCAAATGCCGAAGGAGAATCACCTCGAAATCCTGCGATCGTTGATGCCTGAAATCTTCGATGAGGGAAAAATCGATTGGGAGAAATTGCGTGCCGTATTAGGTGAAGATGTAAACTTTGCCGATGAGCGCTATCGGCTGAATTGGGCGGGCAAGAGCGATGCGTTTCGCGTGATGCAGGAGCCGTCATTATCTACGCTTGTCCCGTGCCGCGATGAATCGGTGGACTTCGACAACACGCAAAATATCTTCATTGAGGGCGAAAACATGGAGGTATTAAAGGTGATTCAAAAAAGTTACTTCGGCAAGGTGAAGATGATATACATTGATCCGCCCTACAACACTGGAAATGATTCGTTTATCTATCCTGACCGTTTCTCCGAAAGCCGCGAGGAGTATCTTCGCCGTGTGGGTGACAAGGATGATGAGGGATATATGCTTCGTGACGGATTATTCCACAAGAACAGCAAGGAGAATGGACAATATCATAGCAATTGGCTCAATATGATGATGCCGCGCCTTTATCTGGCAAAGTCATTGTTGCGCGAGGATGGTGTAATATTTGTCTCTATCGATGACAATGAGGTGCATAATCTTCGTTTGTTGATGAATGAAATTTTCGGGGAAGAGAATTTTGTATGTGAATATCCTCGTGTTACGAAAAAAGGAGGTAAATCATCAACAGAAATAGCAAAAAACCACGATTATGTATTAATGTACACCAAAAACCGAGAAGCAGCTGCATTGACAGGAATAAGGCATACTGATGAAGGCTATTGTAATAAAGATGAATACTTTGAGGAGCGAGGATTTTATAAAGCGAATCAGACCCTCGATTATGATTCTTTGGGATATGTAAAAACTCTTGATTATCCGATTAATATTGAAAATGAAGTTTTTTATGCTGGTGGGGATAAAGTGGCATATGAACGACGACAGAACGGACAACACGGACGTGCGGATTGGGGATGGAGATGGAGATGGAGTAAGGATTTATATGACTTTGGATATAAAAATGGTTTTATAGAGATTCATCGCAATGGAGCGAGAAGTCGAATTTATACTAAAACTTACCAAAATGTAACGATAAAAAAAGTAAATGGACAGTATACTGTTGTTCCATATGATAGGACTAAGCCACTTTCTACACTTGAGTTTACTGATAATAAATATTCCAATGATAATGCAAAAAAAGTGATAGATTCTTTATTGGAAAAAGGTGTATTCGATTATACCAAACATCCCAATTTGATATATGGTTTATCACAGTTAGTTGATGGTGACGATTTTATAATCCTTGATTTCTTTGCTGGAAGTGGCACCACCGCACATGCCGTAATGCAATTAAACCGTGAAGACGGTGGCAATCGAAAATATATTTGCGTACAATTGCCGGAGTCTTGTGCTGAGAATAGCGAAGCTGGTAAAGCCGGATATAAGACAATTGCCGACATTGCCAAAGAACGTATTCGTCGAGCCGGTGCAAAGATTCGAGCTGAGATAGAAGCCGAGCAGAAGGAGCAAAACGGTCAGTTGACATTTGACGATGCACAGCAGCCGAAGATGCCCGACTTGGGATTTAAGGTGTTCAAACTCGCTGACAGCAATTTCAAACAATGGCGCAAAATTCGCGGCTCGGATACCGAGACGTGGAAGCAACAGGTAATGGAGTTCATAGATCCTGTGTCTGAAAATGCCACCATCGGTAATATGGTTTATGAACTATTACTGAAAAGCGGCGAGGATTTGAATAGCCACGTTGAACATAATGCGGGATATTATACGGTGAATGACGGGGAATTGATTCTGATGCTGGAATCTGCCACGCAAGAGACGGTGGATGCGGTGCTGGGCGCACATCCGAAGAAAGTCATTGCCCTCGACCGCCTGTTCGAAGGCAACGACCAACTCAAAACCAATACCGCCCTCCAAATGAAAGACGCAGGGATAACCTTTATAACGATATGAGAACTGTAAATTTTGATAGAATAGAGGTTAATAAGGATTGGTCATTTGAGAATGTTCGATCTACAGATCAGTGGACGCATGGGTATCACAGATATCCTGCTAAATTTCTGCCAAATGTCGTTAAGAAGCTTATAGAGAATTATGCATCTCAGGACTTTATTATTGCAGATTTATTTGCTGGTTGCGGTACGACATTAGTAGAGGCAAAAGTACATGGTATACGGTCAGTAGGCACAGATATTAATCCCATTGCAACTCTCATCACAAGAGTAAAAACTACACCTATTGAACCTCAACAGCTGCAAAACACATATAATAATATAGTTTCAAGTTTTGAAAAGTTCAAAAAAGAGGACTATATTAATATTCAAGTACATGAGCGTCTAGACTATTGGTTTAGGCTGGAAGAGAAATATAGGATTGCACATTTATATCAACAGGTAAATAAGATCGAAGATATAGTTTTAAAAGAGTTCTTTTTAGTCGCGATATCGCATATTCTTAAAAATTGCTCATGGTGGTTACAATCCAGTACAAAACCCCAGCGAGATTTAAACAAAAATATTCCTAATCCATTTGACTCTTTTAAGCAGCATTGTATTTATATGATGAAAGGCAATCTACAGTTTTATAACGAATTGTCGGCAAAAGAGTATATGAATGTGGATTGTATTATTAACCAAGCAGATGCAAGGCATACTGCTATTGCAGACGACTCGGTTGATATTATCATAACATCACCTCCGTATGTTACCTCATATGAGTATGCTGATATACATCAGCTAACAGGATATTGGATGGATTATTTCGCTGATATCAGTTCATTTAGAAAGTTGTTTATTGGGACCTCATACTCGGGAAATAACGAGGCGACAAAATCAAATAGCGTTTTAGGGAATTTTATCGTGGATGCTTTGTTGAAAAAAGATAAAAAAATTGCGAAGAATGTAAACAATTACTTTAGTGATATGCATGCCGTCGCGCAAGAGATGTATAGGATTGTAAAATACAATGGATATGCTTGTATCGTTATTGGTAATACAACATTAAGGGATATTCATGTAAAATCAGCAGAAGTCTTTTATGATTTTCTTAGAAAAGCGGGATTTAAAAAAGTAGATGTGATTAAGCGGAATATTCCCAATAAGCTGATGCCTACATTAAGGGATAAAAATACCGGTAAGTTTACAACATTAAGTAACCAGGATTGCAAAAAAGTATATCCC
>CANPZS010000068.1 GCA_947588835.1 uncultured Bacteroidales bacterium
TTCCGGCATTCATGGGGTTCATCATCATGGCCTTTCCATGCCCCTCGTTCCGTCCCAAAGCCGGCCCCTTTACGAAGAACCGTCCTAAAAAATTCGCATTTGTCCGGAAAAACGGGTGAAAGACGGGCGGGAGATGGAACAGAAATGAGATTGCCTGCGGTGCCGAAGCAAGTGCTCTGAAAGATTATTTGTACCGGTTCTTATTGGTACAAGAAAGCTTTGAAAACGAAATGTTTACTGGAAATGATACTGCCCATTAGGCCGGGGTGGAACAAAAAAACGCCCGCAAGACTTGCAAGGCGTTTCTCGTTTATTTTGGAGCGGAATACGGGGCTCGGACCCGCGACCTTCGGCTTGGGAAGCCAACGCTCTACCAACTGAGCTAATTCCGCATAGATTATACAACGGTGCAAATATAAGCAAAAATCGTGACAATCCTATCGGTCGCCGTCAATTCTCGTTTTGGCCGGATGTCACAGCTTCAGACGCAAGCCTGTGTTCAATATGCCTTGGAAGCCGGCACCCAATTCGGCGAATATGCCGAAGTGCCTGCTTTTCCCGAAAAAGTATTCGGCGCTTATGATAGTTATCTGAAAGGCAGGCTCGACGCTGTGCCGATCGTATTCTTTGGCGAAGTCTATGCCGAATGCGGCGGAGGAGTACATGGCGAATCTTTCTTTTCGAATCCATCGGTAGGACAAGCGCGGCATCACATGAAAATATCTGTAATGGCGCCATACGTGCGACGTCTCATAAGAATTGACCGATGTCAGGGCGAAGCCGGCGGCAATTCCGACGCTGAACATCGGGGAGACGGCGAAATCGTAGCCGAGGACGTATGTCCCTCCTAAAGAGATATCCGGCGGAGGATAATTTACATCTCCGATCATATTGATTATGTCGTATGCCGTCAGGAATCCTGATGAAAGCGAAATGCTGTGCCTTCCCGGTCCTTCAGCCTTTAGTCCGATGGCCGCGCAAATGCACAGCAGGGTCGCAAGAATCTTTCTCATGGCATCTGAAATGTGTATTCCGGTTCAAATATAAGCAAAAATAATTTTTAACTTTGCCGTTGACATTCAAAACGGAATTATCATGAAACCGAATGCTTACAAAAAGGTATGCCTGGCGCTCAGGGCCTGCATGGCGTTGGCGTCCATGTCGTTTGATGCGTCTGCCGTCAAGAAAGTCGGCATCGTAGCCCACCGCGGATATTGGAACTGCGAAGAGGCCGGATATGCGCGCAATTCAATAGCCGCCCTTGCCTGTGCCCAGAAGGCAGGCTTTTTCGGCAGCGAATTCGATGTCAACATAACGTCCGACGGCGTGCCGATTGTGGTGCATGACGGCACGATAGACGGCAAGGTAATAGCCGAACATCCGTATTCGGAGTTCAAGGATATCGTTTTGGAGAACGGGGAGAAAATCCCCACTTTGGAGCAATACCTCATTCAAGGCAAGAAGAGCCGCAAGACCATGCTCGTGTGTGAACTGAAGGACCAGCCGTCACGGGAGATCGAGGACAGGCTTCTTGACGCCGTAGTGGCGGAATTGAAAAAGCAGCATCTCTACAAACCGGAGCGGGTAATGTTCATCTCCTTCAGCAGGTATCTGTGCGACAGGGTTGCCGCAGAGATGCCGCAGTTTACGAACCAGTACCTCGGTTCGCTTCTGGATCCCGACGATTTGCATTCGAGCGGCATAAACGGCATAGATTTCCATTATTCCGTGTTCACCAAACATCCTGACTGGTATCCCATGGCGAGAAAGCTCGGCATGTCCGTAAATTGCTGGACCGTGAACAATGAAGATGCAATGAACGCCATGATAGGGCTCGGCGTGGATTTCATCACTACGGACAAGCCGGATTTGCTTAGGGATACCGTCAGGTCAGTCGGAGTCAAAGAGGGTAAAAGATAATCAGTTCAGCTCGAATTCTTCTACGTTTTTAAGCCCGGTGGTGCCGAAATAGGCACTCACCAAATCGCCTTTTATATAGAGATGGCGGCCCACGAATGAAGGATTGGCCACGAGGTTAAGCCCGTCGCGGATACGTCCGCTCTTGAGTTCGACGGCTATGCAGGACGCCTTTTCCGTGACGGATGTCCTGGCCGCGATGGCAAGATGGGTGTCCTTCGAGAAAGTGGGGCCGGTGCCGACGCTTTTCCCCGCGCTGGTGAGGTCTCCTCCTACGATATAGCCGTGTATCCATACATCGGCCGATTCTCCCAAAGTCTTGGCCTGGGCCACTCCGATCGCGGAATTTTTGTCTTTGCCGGCCTCCGAGCTTTCTCCTATGACGAAATTCTCGTAGATGTGGTTTTTGACCGTGTCCACTTCTATGGAAATCTTTCCGTTTCCGCCCGCACCCGCGGCAGGGACACTTATATGCAATGTAAGCAGGTCTCTGGCGGCAAGCGTTCTGGTGAGCAGCGTCTGTTCCGGTCCCGAATTCACGGTCATTACAAGCGATACTGTGCCCGGATTGAAATAGGCGGTCCGTCTCTCGCTGTAGCTGTACATCAGCCTTCCGTCCGTGGATTTGAGAAACAGGACACCTTCCGGATATGCGTCAAGGAATTCGGGATCGATTTTCAGGCATACTCCGGCGTTCGTCATTGAGCAGTCCAGTACGGCGGAAACTGATTCTCCGGATTTTACGACTACGGTCTTTTCGTCGCCATATATCGGCTTGTCGAATTCGGGAGCGTTGAAATCGTCCGATTTGGCGGATACGGTATAGCTCCCGGGATCCACCGACAGCGATTCGGGCGAATCCCGGTATGCACCTTTGTAGAGCACCCTCCCCGATGCGTCAGTGATTTCGATCAGGAACGTGTCCGTGTCAGGCATGTTCTCCGCAGTCTTTGTACGCTGCAGAAGGACTTCATCGGCAAAGCGCCAGCGCAGTTCTCCGGGAGCCTTCCCGGAGGAAAATTCATTGCACGACGTGATGGCGGCAAAAGCGGCGAGGGCCGCGGCGACAGGTGTGAAATGTTTCATGACTGTTTAAATTTAAGGGTTTTACATATCCGGCCCGAGGCCGGTTTTCAACTGCGGCAAATATATCCGTCGCGGCGGCCATGAAACAAAAAAAACAGAAAAACCTGAATAAGTTTTTCTGTTTTTTCATGCTATATTTTTTATATCGTCAATATCCGAATATCTCTTCGAGGGATACCGTCTGCAGAGGACCGAGTGTCTTCAGATAGTCCGTATCCATGTCCGTCGGATCTCCGAGGATGGCATATACATAGGTGCGGCCTTTGATCCATTTCTCCTGCGCGGCCACGAGGTCGTCCATAGTCAGGCTGCCTATCTTTTCGAACACGAGTTTGTCGGTCGGCTCGGTCAGTCCGAGATCCTCGGCGTTGAGGAAACTGTAAATGACCGAAAGCCCGGTGACTCTGTTGGTACGGAGGCCGCTTTCGATGGATGCCTTGGCTATCTCAAGGTTCTTTTCGGATCTGGGCATGTTGTTGATGATATCGTCGAATGCCTCCACGGCGGCCTGCAGCTTGTCGTTCTGCGAACCGATGGATGCACGGAAATAATAATTGTCATCCTTGTATGAAGGAGAGGAAAGATATGCTCCGGCGCTGTACGCAAGGGCGCGTGATTCTCTCATTTCCTGGAACACTATGGTATTCATGCCGCCTCCGAAGTATTCGTTGAAAAGCCTGATGGCGGGAACGTCGTCAAGCGAGAAGGTCTCGCCCCTGTTGGAATATTGCACGTAGTTGAACTGTCTCGACGGATAAGGGGCCAGTACCACCTTTGATTCGGGAGTGAGTACGACATGCGCATGCTGTTTCTCCAATGGCTTGAGTTCTTCGGCCGTCTTGTGGTGTCCGGCAAGGACGTCTTTCAGTTCGGATTCGCTTGCGGGGCCGTAATAGAGCACCTGATGCCGGTAGCCGAGAAGGTCTTTCAGTTTGGAAAGCAGTTCGTCAGAGGTCAGCGAAGCGATGCGGGAGTTGGGCAGGACGGTCTTGTGTACATAGTCCGGTCCGTAGTATACGTAACGCTGCAGTGCGGAGTTGCACGCCCTCTGGTTCATCTTGGAGTCCGAGCGGGCCTTGAATTCATCGTTCTTGAGGGCCTCAAGTACGGCTTCATTGCCTTCGGCGTTGAGAAGCAGATCCTCCACGATATCCAGTGCGTCGGCTATGTTTTCGCTCAGGCCAGATACGTTGATCACGGTATTGTAGGCGCCAACGTTGATGCTGTAGGAGCATGCGAGTCCGTAGAGCTCAGTGGAAATAGTCTCGCGGTCGCAGGACGGGGTGCCGAGATATTCGAGGTATGAGCTTGAGAAAGCGAGGGCCGGGTCTATGGCGCTTCCGGTGTTGAAGCGGAACGTAAGGTTCGCTATGTCGTTTTTGTCGTTGTGCTTGTAAAGAACGTCGAGTCCCTGCGTCTCAAAGCGGGAAAGATCTTTGGAGAAGTCCACGAACACGGGTTCTATGGGCTTTACTTCGCTGGCCTGTATTTCAGTCAGGTATTCGCTCTGCATGTCCCTGTTGGTGACGATGGGGGTGATTTTGGGCGCGGCAATTTTCTTTATGCTGCCGTCTTCGCCGATGCGCTTGTTCACAATGGCATAGCTGTCGGGGCCGAGGTATTTGGCGGCCCATGCCACCACGTCGTCCTTGGTTACTTGCTCGAGCCTTTCCAGGCTGCCTACTTCAGAAGCCCATGAGGTACCGTTGACGAATGAATTTACATATCTCATGGCCCTGGAACCGTTGTCCTCCAGCTGCTGCATCTCAGCGAGCTTCATGTTGTTGACGGTAGCTTTGATGAGGTTTTCGTCAAAGTCGCCGGAACGCAGTTTGTCCACTTCCGCAAGCAGTATGTCGCGCACTTCGTCAAGAGACTGGCCGAATTTGGGCGCACCCTGAAGCAGGAGCTGCCCGTAGTCGGCGAGGCCGTTGTCGAATGCGGCGCCGAAAAGAAGTTTCTGCGCATTGTTGACGTCGAGGTCGATCAGTCCGGCCATGCCGTTGTAAAGCACATACGAGGCTATATGGCCTATTTCGCTTTCCTGAGATTTTTCTCCGGGAGTCCTCCATCCGATGAGGACGAATTCGGAGTCGTTGCCGTATACGTCTTTGGTCTTGGGCGCAGTAATGGGCTCTTCGTCAGCATATTCCAGTACGGGGAGATTCGGGTTGGCTTTCCAGTCGCCGAAATATTTTTTTATGACGCGGATCATCTCGTCCGGATCGAAGTCGCCGGAGAGGCAAATGGCCACATTGTTCGGTACGTAGTAGGTATCTTTTTGCCTGCGGATCGCAAGGAGCGAAGGGTTCTTTAGATGGTCCTGAGTGCCGATGACGGTCTGCGTGCCGTAGGGGTGGTTTACGAAAAGCATGGAATCGAGCGCATCAAGAGCTTTTTCGGTGTCGCTCGTGAGCCCCATGTTTTTCTCTTCGTACACGGCTTCGAGTTCGGTGTGGAATCCGCGGAACACGCAGTTTTTGAAGCGGTCGGCCTCGATTTTGGCCCAGTTCTCGATCTGGTTCGACGGTATGTTCTCCACATAGCATGTCACGTCGTCGCTGGTGAAGGCGTTGGTGCCTTCGGATCCTATGATGGACATGAGCTTGTCGTATTCGTTGGGAATGGCGAGTTTGGACGCCTCGTAGCTGATGGAGTCGATCTGGTGGTAAATGGCCAGGCGCTCGGTGGTGTCGGTCTTTGTGCGGTACACTTCGAACAGGCTGTCTATGGCGGCGAGCATGGGCTTTTCGGCCGCATAGTCGCTCGTTCCGAATGTTTCCGTGCCCTTGAACATCATGTGTTCGAGATAATGGGCGAGCCCTGTGTTGTCCGCCGGATCGTTTTTGCCGCCGGACCTGACGGCGATGTAGGTCTGTATGCGCGGTTCGTCAGGATTGACCGACATATAGACCTTGAGGCCATTATCGAGGGTGTAGATTTTGGTATTCAGGGGATCTCCGGATACCGTCTCGTACTTTGAGCAGCCGCCTGCGCAAAGCAGTGCCATCGCGGCTGCGACGATGATTGAAATTCGTTTCATAATACTTTTTTAATTATACAATAATCCTATTATCCACAGTTTCAGCTTCGTGGGCAAAATGCGCGCGAGCAGGCAGATGGCCTTGTAGTCTATGCGCGGAGTAAGGCGCATGGCCATGCGGCGGCGCTGCAGCTGCCTCAGGATAGCCTTGGCGATTTTGGCCGCAGGCATGCCTTCGAGCTCGTCATGCTCTATCTTGCGCAGATAAGCCTGGAATTTGTCGTGATACGGCGAATCTTCCCTTTCGGCGGCGGCAGTGAGTCTGCGGGCTCCGGTAAAACCTGTGGAGGTGTCGCCGGGAAGTACGCTGCCGCATTGTATTCCGCTACCTTTCAATTCGATTGCAAGCGATTCGGTAAACATGAGAAGCGCGGACTTGGCACTGGAGTAAAGTCCTTGATAAGGAATGGGAATCACCGCAGCGACGGAAGTCACGGTGAGTATGCGTCCGTGGCCCTGTCTGCGGAATACAGGCAGGCAGGCGCGGATCGTCTTGAGGGCTCCGAAGAAACAGGTTTCGAACTGAAATCTTGCCTCGGCGTCGTCGGTGTCTTCTATGGCTCCGGCTATGCCGTTGCCTGCGTTAACCACGACCGCGTCGAGCCGGCCGCTTTTCGCTATGATGCCGTCAATAGCCGCCACAGTGGCCGCTTCGTCATTTACGTCGAGCCGTATGGGAATGATGCCGGCGGATTCAGTCGCCGCCGTTCCCCGTCTGGAAGCCGCATATACGGTCATTCCCGCAGCCGCCATCAATTCTGCGGCCGCAGCTCCTATCCCGCTGCTCCCGCCGGTAAGCAACACGACTTTCGTTTCGTTTTTCATCCGTTGTCGGAATTTTTGCAAATATAGCAATTATTATTTTGTTATCTGTAAATCGAATGCGTTTGCGGCTCCGATTTGCCGACGGCCGTAAATGCTGCTCGGAGCGCGGCTTCGGTTTTATATCTTAAGAACATTCAAATGGCTGCGGCAAAATTTGAATTGAAGAAAAAAGTTTGCAGAAAACGAAATAATGTTTACCTTTGTAGCCGCTTTTGCATGAAGCACCAGACTGGTGCGGTAGTTCAGCTGGTTAGAATGCGGGCCTGTCACGCCCGAGGTCGAGGGTTCGAGCCCCTTCCGCACCGCCACAAAGTTTTCATGGTACTAAATGCCCTTGCAGATACCTGTAGGGGCATTTGCTTTTCAAAAGTTGGCTACATCTTGGCTACATTTAGCAAGTTGGCTACCAGGTCGGCTTAGTCGACAAATAATTCGTTCAGCGTTATTTGATTCTGAATGATCGCAGAATGCGCATTCTGTTTCCTGACTTCGTCAATGCGTACCCCAAAATTCATCAGTGAATAGAGGTGCGATGCGTTGATGACGTTTCATGAGCATGGTTTTGCTGATGGTTTCGTTGTTCTGAGGTAGCTTGATCTGTATTGTCACAATGGTCTGTGCCAAGGCGAGTACCTTGTCGACGCTCATTCGGATTTCCGAGAGCTTGAGCAGCCGTTCCAGTTCCTTGTATACTTTCAAAGCCACGAAGCAGATACACACATGAGCTTCGATTCTTCGTCGCGTGAAGTGGAACATCGGCCGTATCTCTATCTTCGATTTTGATATGCGGAAAGCCCGCTCCACGTTCCAAAGGTTGTGATATGCCGCATAGA
>CANPZS010000069.1 GCA_947588835.1 uncultured Bacteroidales bacterium
CTAATTTACTAAAAATCTGCATATTGCGCAACTTTTTCATTTATATATCCTTAAAATTCTAATTCAACCAACGAGTTCAAATAATATTTACGGAACATGAAAAGAATAGTACTTGTAAGGCACGGAGAGAGTGTCTGGAACCAGGAAAACCGGTTCACCGGATGGACCGATGTGGATCTTAGCGAAAAAGGCGTTCAGGAAGCCGTTGAAGCCGGAAAGCTGCTGAAAAAAGAGGGCTTCACCTTTGCGAAGGCATATACTTCCTATCTGAAAAGGGCCGTTAAGACGCTCAACAACATCCTCGACAATATGGACGAGGACTGGATCCCGGTCGAAAAGAGCTGGAGGCTCAACGAGAAGCATTACGGAAACCTGCAGGGCCTCAACAAGGCCGAGACTGCGGAGAAATTTGGCGAGGCCCAGGTGAAGATATGGAGGCGCAGCTACGACATAGCTCCCGAACCGCTCGCGGAGGATGATTCCCGCAATCCCAGATTCGATCCCCGCTATGCAGGCGTGGACGACAAGGACCTGCCGCGCACAGAATCTCTGAAAGACGCCATCGCACGTGCGGTGCCTTATTGGAAAGAGGTCATTTTCCCGAATCTGAAGACGGCGGACAGCCTCATAGTGGTGGCCCACGGCAACAGTCTCAGGGGCATAATAAAGTATCTCAAAAACATTTCCGACGAGGACATCATTTCCCTCAACCTTCCCACGGCCGTGCCTTATGTATTCGAGTTCGATGACGAAGGCGCGCTCGTCAAGGACTATTTCCTCGGCGATCAGGCGGCTATCGCGGCCAAGATGAACGCGGTGGCCAATCAGGGAGCCGCGAAAAAATAGCGTTATGAAGCCCTACTGCACGAACTGGACGCAGACGGGTTTGCTGAGCGGAATGCTTTTGCCGGTATAGGCGGGCATTCCGCTTTTCTTGTCTATGGAATAAATCTGTATCTCATTCTCATCCCTGCATGCGCACAGCAGGAATCTGCCGTTGGGGGTGATATTGAAATGGCGGGGATGTCTGCCCGTTTCGCAATATCCCGCCCCGCTCAGCCTGCCGCTGGCCTTGTCCACCTTGAAAACGGATATTCCGTCCCCTTTGAGCCGGTTGCTGACGTAAAGGAACTTCCCGTCCGGGCCGAGATGTATGTCGGCGCTGCCGCGGCCGTCGTACGGATCCGCGTCGACGGTCTGCTTCGGCGTCAGCACTCCGTTGTCTATGTCGAATACGGTCACGGTGCCGGAAAGTTCGCCTATTAGATAGGCGTGCCTGCCTTTGCGGTCGAACACTATGTGGCGCGGCCCGTAGTCGGGGCTCACCTTTGCGATGAGCTGCTGGCCGTCCGGCGCGGTGGAAGGCTTGAGTTCCTTGCCTCTCTTGACGACGTCGAAGCACAGGAGCCTGTCGGCGCTGAAGTCGCTCGCGTACAGATGCTTTCCGTCGGGGGAGAATACCGCGCAGTGTATGTGCGGAACGGACTGGCGGAGGGTGTCGGGGCCTCCGGTGCTGCCGTTGAACAATGATTTCAGCCCCTTGAGGGAGCCGTCCTTGGCGAGCCGAATCACGCTGAGGGAGCCGCCGTAGTTGGCGGTGACCACGATCTTGCCGTTCGTGCTTATGTAGCACGGATCCGGGCCTCCGGCGAGCACCGTATTGATCTCCGTCATGGAGCCGCCCTGCCTGTCGAAGCTGATGGCATGCACGGCTGCGTTGCCGCTGCCGAGTTCGCTTACCGCGTAGATGTGTCTGCCGTCCCTGGATATGGTGAGATATGACGGGTTGGCGGCCTTGCAGCTGTCGAGCGCGGCGCTTTCGCCGGTTTGCTGATTGAAGGAAAATGAATACAGCCCTTCGCTTCCGCCGTCGGTGTATGTGCCTACGACGAGTCTGAGATCATTGTTTCCGCAGGATGACAATATGGATGCAATAAACATAACGGCAATAATGTTTTTCTTCATGGCTTTTTTGTTGTAGCATCGGCAAAATTACTAATTCTTCCTCAATTATCTTATATTTGCGCCGTGCATATCGAACCGGTGGCATATTTCAGATCCCCGCTGACTTCCAGATTCGGGGTCCCGCGCCAGAGCGGCCTTGCGGTCGGGCTGACTGGAGACGTGGTCTTCTGCCCGGAATACCGTTCCCCGGAAGCGCTGCGCGGGCTCGAGGGCTTCGATTACATATGGCTGTTATGGGGCTTCTCCGAAAACGGGAGATCAGGATGGCATCCTACGGTGCGGCCTCCGCGGCTCGGCGGAAACAAGGCCGCAGGCGTCTTCGCCACGCGCTCTCCGTTCCGGCCCAACCCCATAGGCCTGTCGGCCGTGCGCATATCGTCGGTCGAGGTCCATACTCCCGACGGCCCCGTGATCCACACTCTCGGGGCCGATCTGATGGACGGCACTCCCATATACGACATAAAGCCATATATTCCTTATGCCGACTCGCATCCCGAGGCCCGTTCCGGCTTTGCTCCGGACGCCCCTGAGGCTTGTCTCGAAGTGGTCGCCGACGATGCCGTGGCTGGCGTGATGGACGCAAGGGAATTCGGCATGCTGCGCCGTCTCCTGTCGCTTGATCCGCGGCCGCCGTACCACGATGATCCGGACAGGTTATACGGCTTCACCTTCGGCGGCTTCGAAGTCAAATTTACCGTCAGGGACAATATATTGACCATAAAAAGCATAAGCCCCGCGTAACGTCGTACGGCGGGGCCTGATTCGATGCGATGAAGCCTCGGAGCTATTCCGGCTGAGCCGGGCTGACGTACGTGAACGGCTTTTGCAGCGGGGTCGGGAATGTCGTCATCCTTTCACCGTTGAGCAGCATGTACGCCTCCTGTACGGCCGTATTGCCATTTTCGTCCAGACCGATCTTGTTGTAGACGGTGATTGTGTCGGACGTGCCGTCGCCCCAGTCTATCACGAGATCTTCGTTCAGATAGTCGACGTCTCCGGCGAGCTGGCCGAAATAGAGAACGTACCCGTAATATTGCTGGTACCATACCATTTCCTGTATCCTCAGTCCGTACATGACGGCGGGATATACGGAAGACGCTTTGGATTCGACAGGATCTTCGTCGAGCCTGTAGGTCTTGCCCCTGAACGTGGCCGTGATGTCATGCGTCTTCACATAGTCGCAGCGGGTGGTGTCCATGAGGTTCATCCCGGCCGCGTCGCTTACCGAAAAACAGAAATAAATCGGATAGATCGTCTGGGGTCCGTCATTGTTCAGATTGAGGCAGGACGCGGCCATTATGACGGCGGCCGCGAAAGCCGTTAATCTTGAAAGCAGTCTTTTCATTTTATATAGTTTTGTTTCTGACTTTTGTCGTGCGGCCCGGTCTCCATGACTTCGGCGCCATTTACAAAAGTAAGAAATTATTCTCAATTTTCTGCATCCTCCTGATGCAAGCTCCGGAAGGGAAGAAGACAAGGTATAGATAAACCATCGCACACACGACGTAGAGGACGGCCGCAGGCGCCGCAAAACCGGAACGGACTGCACAGACGAGCGGCACAATCGCCAATGCGAAAATCAGCATACAAAACATCTTTACGCTTTTTTTGACTGCGTCCGCCTCCTGAAACATTACCGCCCATCCCTGTCCTGATTTCTCGATATGGGCGGTTATGAAGGCGTCTCTAAGCCTTCCGGAACAGTCCAGCGCCACATCGCACGGCGGGACGGCTTCGGCCCTGCCGTATGCGCTGAGGACCGTGAGCACCTGGTCGACGGCGGCTTCCATGCTGTCGGGTCCGTTAAAAACGACAGTGCCGCTGTCCATGAATTTCAAGTTTTCCGGTATTTTCATGATTCCGATATATAATGAAGAATTACATTATTATATTGAAGTCGAGCAGGGTGTCGCCGAAGCATACGGCCCTCATGCGGATTTCTCCGTCTTTTCTTGACGCGAGGCCGGCTATCGGCGCGAGTTCGGAGCACAGAATGTCCCCGGTTCTCACGTGTATCCTGGCAGTGGCTTTTTCGATGCCTTCTTCAATCAGAGCGGCGCCGACGCTTCCTCCGGAGAAGATTTTTTCGTCGTTGCGGAACACTTCGAAGCGCATGTCAGGCCGTTCGAGCACGGATTTGTCGTACATGCGGAAGGGGAGGAAAGACGTGTGGTCGATGCATGAAGCCTCGGAATAACCCGTGAGGCTGCTTGACCGCAGCCTGCCCCCGTCATACAGCAGCAGTCCGAAATTTACGGCGTCGAAATAGCGGCCTGCGAATTTCGCCTTTACGGAGCGTCCGGCCTTGCAGATGTGCGCAAACAGCACCGGGGCGTATGCAAGCTCATCGATGCCCTCCTGTGGATAAAGGTCTTCGTCCACTCTGTCCCGGGTAGTGTCCGGACGGAAGTTGCAAAGGTCTGCGCCGAAATTCCTGACAATGATGTTCATGTCAAAACAGGCTCCCGGACTCTTCCGAGTTGAACTTTTTTTGGAGACTGAGCAGCTCGTCTTTGCTTGGCGGACGTTTCGCCGCCTCCTCGCGTTCCGCATCGAAGCGCTCGCGCAGCATGGCGAACTGCCTCTTGGTGTCGAGGGTGAATTCTCCGTTTTCTATCCAGTTGAAATAAGAACGCTCCGTGTCATATACCTCCTTTACATTCTTGCCCTTATGCTTGCCGAAACTGATTACGATTTCATTCTTGTCGTTTTTGATCAGCCGGCCCGCATAGTCCACGCATCTGGCCCGTCCCGGGAAATTGGAAAGGAATTCCACGTTGTTCTCCAGCTTGTCCGGATACATGTCCAGCTGGCCTTTCAGCACTTCGTATGTGGCGACGGTGTCGGCCTCGGCAGTATGGGCGTTCTCGAAGTCCTTGCCGCCGCAGTAGAACCGGTATGCGGCCTTGAGATTGCGCGGCTCGAGGGCATGATATATGTTCTGGACGTCCACCATGTACCTGTCGTGCAGGTCGATTTCTATCCGTTTGGACGAATAGGCGCGCACCCTTTCGATTTCCTCGGCCAGCATGGGCAGGTCGAACTTGGAGGAATTGAACCCCGCGAGGTCGCTGTCCCTGAGCCACGAGACGACTTCGTCCACTATGTCAATGAACTTGGGGCAGTCCCTGAGCTCATCGTCCTTCAGGCCGTTCACCGCCGCGGCGGAGGGTGTCATGGGATGCTGGCAGCGCTTCTGATAGTCCCACGGGCATACTCTCCACGTTTTGATCCTCTGTTCTCCGTCGGGAAACACTTTCACGAAGGAAAGTTCGGCGATGCAGTCGGTCGCGATATTTAGACCGGTGCTTTCAATGTCGAAAAAAAGCAGCGGCCTTTCGAGATGAAGTTCCATATAGAGAGTCCTATGAAATCATAATCGGCATTATGATGCCGCAGATTTTCTCCGTTTCGGCCTCATCCTCCGACGGCAGTATGAGCGCGGCCCTCTTCGAATCGGCGAATTTGACGATCAGCGAGTTGCAGCTCATGTTGCTGAGGATTTCCGTAAGGAACGTGGATTTGAAGCCTATCGCCAGGTCTTCGCCGCTGTAGTCGCAGAGCACCTTTTCGTATGCCGACAGCGCGAATCCGAGATCCTGCGCGGAAACTTCGAGCTGTCCGTCCCTGAGATCGAATTTGATATGGTTGGACGCCTTGTTGGCGCAGACGGCCACGCGGCGGACAGTATTCAGCAGCAGGGAACGGTCTATCCTGAGCACGTTCGAATTGTTCTGCGGGATGACGTCCCGGTATTTGGGATATTTCCCGACGACGAGGCGGCATACCATGGTGGTGCTGCCGAAACTGAACACTACGTTGCTGGCGTCGAATGTGATGTCGACGTTATCCTCGTTCTTGCCTATGATCGACCTCAGCACGGCCGCCGGCTTCTTGTGCAGGATGAAGGAGGATTTTTCCGCGGCCTGCACGTCCGTGGCGGTGTAGCAAATCAGCTTGTGCGAATCCGAAGCCACGAGGGTGGTGGATCCGGTGTCCATGTCGAAGAATATGCCGTTCATGGCCGGACGGATCTCATCATCCGCCGTGGCATAGATCGTGCCCGCGATGCCGTCCACGAGTGTCTGTGCGGGAAATACGATATGGATTGCGTCTTCTCCGGTGGTCTTGATTTCGGGATAGTCGTCGGCGGGGAAATAGGGGAGCACTGAATTTCCGCTCGCCCAGCCGCATTCGAATGAACTGTCGCTGATGGTCTGTATCCGCACTGGCTGGTCGGGAAGCTCTTTCAGCAGGTCCGTCATATGCCTTGCGGGAACGGCGATGCTGCCTTCTTCATCGGCGCTGTCCACCTTTATTTCGGTCCTCAGGGTAAGTTCCGAATCTGAGGCGGTAATCTGCAGGCTGTCGCCTTTGAGCACGAAAAGGAAATTTTCCAGAATCGGCAGGGCAGTCTTCGCAGGAATGGCCTTGGAAACCTCCATAAGCCCCCTGAGCAGTTCTGTGCTTGATATGTTCAGTTTCATATTTCTAAGATAACGTTATTATCATCGTATATCGTCCCGGTGCGGAGGGGCAATCCGCCTCGTCCGAAACCACCGTTTACAAATATAGAAAGAATTTGCTTAAAAATACCAATTTAATCCGGCCATGATATTCCTTTCCCCGATGACATATCGTGCATCATTGCGGCTCAGGCCGCCGTATATTGTGTAAGAATAATTGAACAGATTGGCGGCGGATCCGGCGAAAGCGTTGGATTTGCCATAAAATTTGTCCTTAAATGCTGATTACAAAGTTATGTTTTTTTTAGTAACTTTACAGATTGAAAAGCATTGGTTATGAAGTACTGTATGTCGATAATTCTCCTTGCGGCCTGCCTGCTCTCATGCAGTACCCGTTCGGAGCATTGGGAAACCCTTCTGGAGGCCGAATCATATATCGAGGAGAAGCCTGACAGCGCGCTGGTCGTTTTGGAGCGGACAGCCCCCTCGTCATTGTCCGGTAAAAAGGAGAAGGCGAAGCATGCATTGCTCCATTCTATGGCGCTGGACAAGAACTACATAGACAAAACCGACTTTGAGATTCTGCAGCCGGCGATAGATTATTACCGGGACAAAGGTTCCGCCACGGACAAGCTGCGTACATGCTATTATCAGGGGCGCATCTATCAGAATCAAGGCAATGACGCTTTGGCGATGGAGTGTTTCGTAAATGCGATCTCTGCAGGCAACGGATCAGATGATATATTGACAATCGCCAGAACCTATTTTGCTCAGGGCAGAATATATTATTCGTTATATGACTGGGACAATTTCATTGAATGCAATAAGAGCGCGGCTCATTATTTTAAAGAGGCAGGCGTCCTCAACAGTTATGCAAATTGCCTGATCAGAATAATCAATGGTTACACATTAAAAAAGGATCCGGAGAATGCATTGCACTATATAGAAGAGTGTGAACGCCTGCTTGGATCGATCAGCCAGAACATATTGGTCGATTTCTATTCTTCATATCTCACATATCTGATAAACTATGGCAGTGTCCAGGAAATAATCAACGGCATTGCAGAATATACGGAAGCCGTTCCTGAGCCGAAGGTCGACCGGCTCACAATCTCAAATGCATACTTGAAAGTAAAAAAATATGATGAAGCATTATCCATACTGTCCCGATACGATAGCGGAGCGGATGTAGACAAGGAACGAAAGTACTATGCGATAG
>CANPZS010000070.1 GCA_947588835.1 uncultured Bacteroidales bacterium
CCGTCCTTGCCGGGTTCGCCCTGCTCGCCCTTGGGACCTACTGCGGGGTATTCAGACTTCACGCCGTCGAAAGCCCAATAGCCGTCGACGATGGTTACGACTGTGCCTGCCGCACCTGTATCGCCTTTGTCGCCCTTTTCGCCTTTGTCGCCCTTGATGGTTTCAATGGTGCTGGTGCTGTTGTCGTTCCAGGTGATGACGATGCCATCCCCTGATTTCGAGACGTTGGTAACATACTTACCGGCATCCACTTTTGCTTGCAATGCCTGCAAGTCCGCCTTGATGGCATTCACCTGCGTCTGCAGGCTGTCGATGTCATCGCCGTACTTGTCGCAAGACACTGCAAATCCTGCGAGGCCCAAAACGAGGGCTCCCGCCAGAATCAGATTTTTGAATTGCTTCATGATAATAGTTGGTTTGTTTAACATATGTTTATGTGTCGTTTTGTCTTTTCCTCGGTTTCTTGTCGCCGTTTTTGTCTGGTCGCCGTTTTCGGGCTCCTGTCTTTCCGTTATCCGCAGGTCTGTCGCTCTGTCCCGTCCTCCGGCTCGGCCGTCGCAGGTCTGCCGCTTGATTATCTCTTCCGGCCTTTGTTTCGCCCAATGTCCAGGCCGTCTTCCGGCGCGTTTCCGGCATTCATGGGGTTCATCGTCACGGCCTTTACGCGCCCCTCATTCCGTCCCAAAGCCGGCCCCTTTACGAAGGACCGTCCTTAAAAATTCGCATTGGTCGGGATTTAGGGGTGGAAAACGGGGCAAAAAGCGAGATTATGGGCGCCATATCGAATCAAGGACCATGATCCTGCTTGCCATTTTTCGCTGAAAACTTAACAAAAAAGTGAATTATTCTTTGGTTTCTCAGAATAATGACATATCTTTGTGCCCTCAAACGATGTATTTTGTATGGGAAAGCTCGAGCTTGTAATCGAAAGCGATAATGTCAGTATATATTCACCAAAGTATGATGGTGAAACACTGACCGAGTTCGAGAAATTTATGTCCAACAACGGCGCGCTGTCTCATCCTCAATTAAAGAAAGATTTTGACGAGATTATTGCCCGTATTCAGAAAATGCTCATGGACTGTGGTGCCAGAGAGAATTTGTTTCGGCTTGAAGGACGAAATATCAAAGCTCTCCCACTTATAATAGAGCATAGAAGAGGACGAGGTGTCGGTACTGTCCGATTGTATTGCATTCGGATATCCGATAGACTTCTTATTCTAGGAAATGGAGGAATAAAGAAAGTAACACGATTTGAAGATGATCCTGTCTTGTTAGGAATTGTGAATCAGCTTCGGGACATAGAGCGTCAGATTTTTGTCGAGACGCGGAAAGCCCATTCAGATTATGAAGATTATCAGACTATTAAAATAATAATTGAAACTATCACCATATAATATTTGTCATGAAAAAGAATTCTCTATTTGATCAATGCGTTGCCAATGTCGCTCCTGAGGTGATGGAGGAGGTGAGCCTTAACGTTGACATCGCGAACCGCATCTATGATCTTCTTAAAGAGAAGAAGATGACACAGCGGGAATTCGCCGCACTTATGGGGAAGCGCGAGTCCGAGATTTCCAGATGGCTCACGGGCTCCCATGGATTTACAACCACGACACTTGCCAAGATAGCCGCAGTTCTTGGCGAGCCTATTGTGATGGTCAAGAAAGACCCGCAAGTCCAATACGTGTTTGTACCTGTTCAAAACTATATTACTCTCTCTGAACGTTTCGGAGGAACTTATGTTGACAAGGAGAATAGTGGATGCTTTATGGCATATCTTAATTAGTGCGCTATGGCAGAAAATAATGTAAATATCCAATTAAGGCTTGCATCGGTTAGCGAGGTTAGTTTTATGATGTCCCCAGGTAAGGTGGAAGACAATATCAGTCCTGATTCCATGAAAATTGGTTTCTCAACACAAATACTACCTGACGTTGAGCACGACTTGTTTGTCCTGATCTTTGGTACCCGATATGAATTGGAAAATGAAGTTGTCCTTGAAAGCCTTTACAGATTTGAGTTTGAAGTGAAAGAGCTCAAACAGTTCATCATTTTTAATGATAACCAGAGCATTACCGTCAACCATATTATGCCGCATTTTTTGAGCGTAGCGGTCGGAACAATGCGTGGTATCCTGGTAGTTAAAACCGCTGGTACCAATTTGTCAAAGTATCCCCTTCCGATGATCGATGTGAATCAGTTAAATGCGAACTTATCGACGACCAGATAACGGACGTCAAGAGTTGATTGACTTAAATCTAGTAGGTCGGGAAACGAAAGTTTTCTGACCTACTTTCGTTTCCTTTCCTCTCACACCACCGTACGTGCCGTTCGGCATACGGCGGTTTAATCTGTTTTCAAAGCGTGTCTAATCGTGTAGTAGTCCAGACAACTGACTAAGCCCTTGCGTGTCAGTACATCTTTCGAGATGGCACGGACTACACAGGTTTTCCTTGCAACCCATTCGTAACGGTCGCCATAATAGGAGGTTAGTTCGGCCAACTCATTTTCTATACCGAGTTTGCGAAATCTCGTGCGGTCGTGCCGCCCATTGCTTTGTCCGCGCTGACTTGTAAAAGCCAAAGCCTAGGTATTTGAGTCTGTTCGGTCGGCAGACATGCGTCTTGGTTGCGTTGACCTTCAGCACGAGTTTCTGTTCTATCCATTGGGTTATGGTGTGCATCATCCGGTTGGCGCTCGCGCTGCTTCCGACTGCGATGACACATTCATCGGCATAGCGGACATAGCGTAGCCCTCGTTTTACGAGTTCCTTGTCAGGTTCATTGAGCATGACATTGCTCAGCAGCGGCGATAGATTGCCTCCTTGCGGGGTCCCGTGTTCCGTGGCTGCGTATATGCCATTTTCCATTACTCCCGATTTGAGATACATGCGTATCAGACTTTCGGTGTCCGGGTTATGGATTACTCTGCCAGCTCATCAGCTTGTCCTGCGGTACATTGTCGAAGAACTTCTCCATGTCTATGTCCACTATCCATGCATATCCCGCATTGAGATATTCTATGAGTTTGAAGATGGCCTGCCCACGACTCCTGCCGGGGCGGAAGCCGTAGCTGTTCTCCTGAAACTCCGCCTCAAATATGGGCGTCAGGATTTGCACTATGGACTGTTGAAGTGTCCGGGTTAACATATAATCCTGTATCTCACGCTGAGCTCCACTTCCCAAGGTAACCGTTTTCGTGACCTCACGAAAATGGTCATCGACATTGAAGCCCTGCGTTTTGCATGATTCTACAGCACGACTTATAGCGACAACAAAGTTTTCCCATCTGGCATACCCCAATAGTTCTTGAAGTTCGCGAGCAAACCAAACCTCAATTTGCTCACGCCCATTGTCGCTTTTGATGAATTGTCGTATTTCATCTTGTGTTTTTGATGCAAAATACTTTGTGTTTTTGATAATGTCGGCTTTGTTATGGCGCCCATAATCTCGCTTTTTGCCCTGTTTTTCACTCGTAAATCCCAATCAATGCGAATTTTTTAGGACGGCCCTTCGTAAAGGGGCCGGCTTTGGGACGGAACGAGGGGCACGGAAAGGCCGTGACGATGAACCCCATGAATGCTGGAAAGGCGCCGGATGACGGCCAGAAACGAGAGCCCGAAGGCACGGGACCGGACGACAAACGACAGCCGGATGTCCCCTGAACGCAAAGACGGCTGACGGCCGAATCGGTCAAATTGGCAACTGAACGAAAACAAAACATATGTTTAACAATCAAATATTATCATGATGCAATTCAAAAATCTGATTCTGGCGGGGGCCCTCGTCTTGGGCCTCGCGGGATTTGCAGTGTCTTGCGACAAGTACGGTGATGACATCGCCGACTTAAAGCAACAACTTGACAAGAAAGCATCTTTGGAGGAGTTGCAAAGCAAGATTACTGCTTTGCAGCAAGATGTGAATGCTGCAAAAGTTGCAGCTCAGGAAGCTTTAGACAAAGCTCAGGAAGCTTTAGCGAAGGCACAAGATGCTGCTGACAAAGCCAATGCCGCTGGCAGTGGCGATGTGACATCATCGGAGCTTCAGGCACTGAAAAATGAACTTCAGGCACAGATCGACAAACTGGCTTCTTTAGAGGAAGTGGAGAAAAAGCTTGAGGCATTGGAAGAAAAGCTGAAGGGAGAATTTGTTACAGAACAGCAAATAACAGACCTTGCAGCAGAAGTAGATACTCTGTCGGCGGAAGTTATGGCGTTGATCGGACATAGATTGACCAGCCTGTCTGTCATCCCGACCACTCATGTAAATGGTATAGCAGCCATTACATTGACGACATTACAATATACTCCGCAAAAGTATGTTGCAAATGATCATCCGTCAGGCCACTCTGTCGATCCATGGTTGGATCATACCGGCACAGGGGCTTCTGATAAATATATATCAACAGAAAACAATGTCGCCTACTTCCATGTAAGTCCCAACGTGGGCGTTCGGACTGAGGATATTGAAACCCCGATTTTCGATTGCATCCAATCAGAAAATATCGTAACGAAAGCAGGTGTCGGGATTACAGAAAACAGCCCGATTCAACCCGTATCATATAGCATTGACAACAATGTCTTGACTGTTAAATTCAAAAAGACCATTACAGGCTTTATCGGGAAAACAGATGTCGATGCCAGCAAAGAAACATTCTACATGGCATCTTTGAAAGCACCTATTGCCGAAGAGAATTGGACTGAGGCTGAAAAAAAGTCCGTAGAAAATGGGGATGCATCAGGCGTATATGTCAACTCAGAATATGTCCGCATAGAAGAATTGATTAAAGTTCCTTACTTGGTAAATACGAGAACAGATTTTATCAAGGCTATGACAGGTAGCTTTGCCAATGAAACCCAAACAGATGCCGAAGGTACATTCTATGTTCACTACCATGACTCCGCATGCGTTTATCACTCGGTAGCAAACGACCTTGTGGACGTAAAATGTGCTTATGACGAAGCTCTGGATTTAAAAAGACTTGTTAAAGTCTGTGTAACCGACAAAGGTGCATCAGATCATGTTGCTCATGCCGATCTGCCGAACTATAAAGAATACGGGCTGTCATTCCGCTTCTATTTGGCGACAGCTCCTTATATCACTTTGGGCGGTCCTGAAGGTAATACGAATAGAACTAATCAACAGAAGTTTGCAGAAATAGACAGTCCGGCGAATGGTATCATGACCGCAAAGGTTTATACCGTTGGCGAAGGTGGAACTTCTGCGACTGCCGTAGGACGTGAACCTATCGTCCGTATTGAATTGCGCGATACGGTAAACAACGCATTGGTTGCACAGCGTTACGTAAAAGTCAAATGGGCGAAAGAAGTTGGTGAAAGAGTTATTTCCCACAATTTTGCAGATTCAATTTATGTATGCAGCAACAATAATGGCTTTAGGGGCTATAAGGGCAGATTTGGTACTCAGGAAATGAATGAAGTAATCTATGCCGGTGCTAAAGACGGTGGTATGACCAAACAAGAGTTCCACGCAGTATATACCGATGCAGGATTCGATGGCACAAGCGGTGATGGCGAAGGCTCTGTTGCAATCATAAAGAACACTGAAGCAGGTGTGGATTCATATAACTTAGAATGGACATTAACTCACAACGATATTGTAACCAAGTATCCTGAATGGGATAATCAGGAGACGATGACCTTCTCGAAAGTTTGCTACTGGAAAGATCCGACAGGGTCATATCCGACACTGAAGATTACGTTGACGCGTACGATTTACAAGCCTGTATTCAATGTGTGGGGCTATGACGGACGTTATTGGAAGGACAACGGTAACTGGAATGTATTCAATGTGAACCCCATCGTTTACAATACTCAGGAATCTAATCCTGCATGGTCCAATAATACGACCAATAATCCGACATGTAATATCTATACGGACCTCTTGAACGGGTTCTTGGATGATATGGGTGTTAAACCGACTATAGGAGCCAGTGGCGCTATCTACTTTACCGATAAAGAAAGGGAAGGATTGAAATTCTACTACTCTAAAGAATATCCGACTGCTACAAGCGGTTTCAAGGGTGTAGACAGAACTACTGATACTTATGCCGCATATTCAAATGAAGGTGTACGTTTCGTCTTTGATGCTGAAAAGCTGGAAGCTCCCAATACAGAATATGTATATAAATATTTCAATGGCACCAACGTCGTAGAAATGACTGCGACAGTACGTGATGAAGGTACTAGTCTCTATATCAATAATGAAAAAGCTGCTGAAATTGTAAACTACACTCCTAATCAGCTGAAGCCTTCTGAAATGACATATAATATCAGATTGGAAGAAAGCAATCCGACTCACGCTGCGTATTCAGGAGATACGCCTACCGAGGCAGCTAAAGCCATTGTAGGTAAATACGTACCTATCAAGCTGGTAGCCGATCTTTGCTATAAGGATGACTGTGTGGCTGAACCGAAGTTGACTCCTGCACACACTCAAACGATCAAAGAGTATGACGCATTCATCATTGAGCCGTTGACAGTAGAAGAAGGTGACACGGACGACTTCACAGATGCAACTATCGGCGGCAGCGAGATCGACGTGAAGGGCGCATTCACTTACATTTCCTGGAATAAAGACGCGCAAGGTCAGAACTATGTGGTAGCCAATACTTCTGGGTTGGCAAAAAACTTGTGGAATTTCTATGAAGGAGTAGAAGAAGAGTGGATGACTGATAACATTACTTCTAACTTGAAATTGGATGCGAATGGCAATTTGGTACCTACAGAAGGTGTGACAGATGGTCCTGTGCCCTCTAACACGAAAATAACATATGATGGCACAAATGAAACTTTGACTTATTACAACTACAGCGGAACTCCTGTAAACAGAGACTATAAGCTCTTTATCCCCGTTAAGTTTGGTTATAAGTGGAAGACATTTACGAGAACCTTCACCGTTGATGTAAAAGCCAATGCCGGCACCCCGACCAGCGCTCTCTGATCAACATTGAAACCTTAAAAAATGATGCAAGAGGGTATTTCACGTACTGAGGTGGAATACCCTCTTTAATTAATCGGTATTGTTATGAATAGAATTTTGGGAATTGCAACATTCTTGACTGTTGTCTTGCTGGCATCATGTGGCGAAAACAAGCAGAACCATCCTTATGAAGGCACGTTTACAGCCAGTGGAATTACATTTGTGCTCAAACCGGACTCCACTACGCATATTACCTTCAATGATTCAATCACATACGAAGGCAAATGGATGCCGGCCAGGGCAAGCGACGGCATGGAGTTTGTCAATATTGAGTTTGGAGGATATAAAAAATACTATTATCTGAAGAACGGGAAGCTATACCGCAGCGAACGGGAAATGCGGCATGACGTGATGGGCGTAAAAGTTCAATATATAGAATGAAAATCCCGGCTTTGGTTTCGTGGCGGCCCGCACTGTAACACTAACCATAGCCTTTGGCGGCATAACTACGAATTTCCGCCATACTCGGCATCTAGGTCAACTCAGTAATACTTACTCGTTGGTTGAATTAGAATTTTAAGAATATATAAATGAAAAAGTTGCGCAATATGCAGATTTTTAGTAAATTAGTGGTAACTACACCGATAACTACTATCTGT
>CANPZS010000071.1 GCA_947588835.1 uncultured Bacteroidales bacterium
TTAATGAATTGAAACAAAAAAACACTACCTAAACTAAACGTTGTGCATACGCATTATGCACTTACAAACAGGCGTTTTGCAGGACACAGGAATGCCGGGCAGGATTCCGCCCGGACGTTACGGATTTAAACGGGCATGACGGACATTTTATGAGGCTTCGGAGGTGGCGGAGAAAAGACGGAAGTTTTGCAAATTTGAGATTTTTTCTCAAATTTTTGAAATACTACAAAAAATAATTATTTTTGTCAGGCGTATTAAAAAAGCCATGTTATGTTGTGTCAATTCACTGTAGGAAATTTCCGGTCTTTTTATACCAAGAGAACTTTCACGATGGCCGCACAAAGCCTGTCAGAAGGTCCTGCCGGCAATGTTTTTCCTTCGGGCAAAAAGAAATATCTGAAGACCGCCGCCATTTATGGCGCGAACTCGAGCGGGAAATCCAACTTTGTAAGGGCTTTTCAGGCGATGGGGTTCACTTTGCTGGATTCCGTACGCTTGAATCCCACCGATTCTCTGCGTTTTTATGACCCGTTCATCCTAAACGAAAACGGGCCCGGGGAACCTTCTTTTTTCGAAGTGGTTTTTTCTTCCGACGGCAAGACATTTCGTTACGGTTTCGAGTATAATGAGACTTCAATCGTATCGGAATGGCTTTTCAAAGTATTGCAGACAAAAGAGCAGGTACTTTTCATAAGGGACGCCGAGGGGATAAGCGTCGACGAAACGCATTTTGCCGAAGGGGTCGGCAAAGAAGACCAGACGGAGAAGAATCGCCTGTTTCTGTCCCTTTGTGCCCAATTGAAGGGGGAGATCTCCAAGAGAGTGATCTATTGGTTTGAGAACGACATTGACGTTCTGTCCGGGATGTCGGCCTGGAGATATGAAGATTATACCAAGCGTCTTCTCCATGGGAACGATGTAAAATCCGTCGACATGCGGGATTTCTACCGCAGGCTTCAGCTGGGCTTCCAAAAAGTCACGACAAGGGAAGAGAAAGTCGTTGCTCACCGCGGAAGTATGGATTACAGCAGTCCTCGGCTTGAAGTTGACTCTATACATAGCTTATATGACAGCGACGGGCAAGTGATAGGTACGACGATACGTCCTTTCACACAATTCGAGTCCACCGGCACGCAGAAGGTCTTTAATCTCTCAGGGCCCCTGTTCGATGCCTTGAAAAAGGGTGGAACCCTCGTAATTGATGAAATGGACGCCGCCATGCATCCGCTGATTTCGCAGCAGCTTATTCTTCTGTTCAACAATCCTGAAACAAACCCTCGGAACGCCCAATTGATTTTTAATACACACGACACACATTTATTGTCCGCAAAAATTCTCCGCCGCGACCAAATATGGTTTACGGAGAAAGATTCTCAGGAGCAGACGGACCTGTACAATATGATGGATATCATCTTCCCGGATGGAACAAAGCCGCGGAACGACAGCAATTATGAGAAAAATTATATCGCAGGCCGGTACGGAGCTGTTCCATACATTCAAGATTAGCCGCCATGAAGTCCAGAAATCATATGGATCAGGCGAGACTGAACAAATTTCAGCCGCAAAGCGCCGTCCATGAACCGAAGCAAATCGTTTTTCGGATTCTCATTGTCTGCGAGGGGACAAAAACCGAGCCCAACTATTTCCGGGCTTTCAGCAAGAAAAGAAACGGCATATTTGTCATAGACATGGACGTCGACGGAGCCGGCGTAAACACGAAACAGGTCGTGGAGAAAGCCATTGAGCTGCGGGATAAGGCGTCCATCCCGTATGACCGCATCTGGGCGGTTTTCGACAAAGACTCATTCCCCGATGCCCAATTCAATGGCGCCATCCAAAAGGCCGCTTCAAACGGGATAGAAGTCGCTTGGAGCAATGAAGCATTCGAACTATGGTATCTTTATCATTTTATCAATCGCGTCACGGCGATGAGCAGGTCTGAATACAAAGAGGCCATTTCCAAAGCCGTCAACGACTCCCCTCTTTACAAAGGAGCTCCTTATGTCTACGCGAAAAATGACAAGGACAATTATTTGACAATGACGAAATATGGTTCCGAGAAGAATGCCATCCGCTGGGCGGAAGAAAAATCGAGAGAGTACACGGACAGTCGGTTCGCCACCCATAATCCTTGCACAATGGTATTCAAGCTCGTCCGTCAATTGATCGGAGAAGACGAAGAACTTAACCGATGGCTTAAGGAGAAAGTGGACGCATAAACATAGATCACGGCATTGAATAAAAAGCCGGCCACAAAATTGCTTTTGGGCCGGCCTTAAACGACTTTTGTGGAAGGATTCCGCCGGGAGGGGGCTATTCTCCGCCGAGCTTCAGCTCGTCGTTGTAGTCCGTTTCATTCTGCGGCACGTCCCAAGTCCATTTGTTGGCCCCGGAAGCGGGAATGGTCTTCGCGACGGAAACATGGGCGTTGCCACCTTCGGCAAAACCGTGGCGAACCACGTCGCGGTTCCACCGCTTGTAGTCGCTCCAGGCGAATCCCTCGCCCCAGAGTTCCAGTTCGCGGTAGTCCATGATCTCGTTCCAAAGCGCCTCTCCGCTCTTGTTGCAGGTGTAGGCGGGATTGCGTCCGGAGTCGGCATTGAGCTCCACCAGCGCGGCGCGGGCGGCAGGCTCGTCATGCAGGAAGTATGCGGCTTCGGCCTCGACGAGGACCATCTCCGACGAACGGATGAACGGCAGGTAGCCGACACCGGGCGTGTCGAACACGTAAAACTTCAACTGCCCGTCCAGATACATGTAACCGGACTCATACGGCGCTGCCAGGCCGCTGACCGCCATTTTTTGGCAATAGGCGGCCGCCGCGTCCCAAAGGGCATCCGATTGCTCATCGTCTTCTCCCATGCCGAGAATGCCATAGGTCAGGTCCATGGCCGATCCGTCATCGAAGTTGAAGCCGGGGAATTTGTCCTCGGTCAGGAACAGAGCCTTGCGGGCATCGTTATCCGGAATGCGGTTAATCAATTCCCTGCCGATGGCCCCGGCACCGGTCGGCTGCGAGGAAGCATAATATCCGTTGCAGGCATACTGCGTGCCGTAACTCCAATACCAGTTGTTCTCCTGGGCGCTGCCAAAGCATCCGAAGATCCATTCGCTTGTCGGATTGCAGAATCCTGCATGGTACTCCGAATTGCTCATCAGCGGGAAGTTCCGGCGGGCCAGCTTGGCCTCGGACAAGGCCTTGCTGTAATCCAGCTTGGTCAGCGCAGCACGGGCGTACACGGCATGGGCCACGTTGGCATTGGGCATCCACACCTGCGAGGCATCCCGGTCCAGACCGCTTTGCTCGAACAGCGACACGGCTTCGTCCAGATCCCGATAGATCTGGTCATACGTCTCGGCCAGCGTGGCATACGCCTGTCCGCCGGTAGATTCGTCCGTGCGCAGCACGATGCCCTGCGAGGCACCATTGTTCGAATCCTGCCAGCGCCAGCAGTAATAGTGGACCAGCTTCTCGAACGCGTATGCGCGGAACGTCAGCGCAGCGGCTTTGGCAAAATCCCGTTCCGCATCCGGCCCCTCGGCATTGTCGATATTGGCGAGAATCGTGTTGGCGTTGCCCACGATGGTGTAATAGTAATACCAGGCGAACGCATCGTAGATGGACGTGGTGCGCGTGTGGTATTCCTGGTTCAGGATGGGCGCCCAGCCGGATGCATAGTAGTTGTATTCGTAGTTCTCGCTCGGATAATTCTCGTAATGGGCCATGATGTTGTTTTCGCCGGCAAAGCCCTCGCCGAAATAATAATGCTGCGTCGTCATGATTTTGGCGATCCCGTTCAAGGCCTTCATGGCGTTGGCCGTGGTGGCGACGGCATCGGTCGCTCCGATCGAATCGGTGGGCGCCGTATCCAGAAAGGTTTCGGAGCAGGAAGACACCAGCATCATGCCCGCCAGCAGGCCGCCCGTGAACAATTTATTGATATTCTTTTTCATCTCTGATACAATTTTGGTTGAGCCTTTAGAATTTTACCGTCAGTCTAAAGTTGTAAACCCGGGCCGTCACATACGTATCGTCCGAACCTCCGCTGAATGAATATTGCGGATTCAGACCCTTGCGGGCGGTCAACGTGAACAGGTTCTCCACGCCGGCGGACAGCGAAATGCCTTCCACGCCCGCATGGCGCAGCCAACGCTGCGGCAGGCTGTAGGAGAGGTTCAGGTTCTTGAACACGAGATAAGACGAGCTGGTGAGCCAGCGGTCGCTCGTGGCATTCAGGTCGGACGAGCTGATGAAGTCCACGCGCGGAATGCCGTTCGGGTCGATGCGATTGGCAGATGTCTCGGTCATCCCGGCCGGAACGGATCCCCAGGAGTTCAGGAGATCCGCGTGGTATGCGCTGCCGGATGCCCCGGACTCGGATATGCTCATCAGGCTGGAATAACTGCCGTCGAAGGTCTTGCCGCCCAGCGAATAGGTAAACAGCATGCTCAGGTCCCAGTTCTTCCAGGAGAGCGACGAACTGACCGATCCGTAAACCATGGGAAGCGCCGTGCCGGCCCAGTCCCGTTTGGCGTATGCGGTGGCGGTAGCGTAGTCCGTGCCGTTGATCGTGGCCAGGGCGTCGGCCGCCGCGGCCGCGTCTTTCTTGTCCGGATCCAACGTATAGAGCGAGGTGCCGGTCATCTGGTCCACACCCTCGAAGTGGTATGTGTACCATTCGTAGATTGAATGTCCTTCAGAGTAGTTCTGCTGGCCGTGCAGGATGTCCTTTCCGTCGGGCAGCTTCACGATCTTGTTCTTCAGGAACGTGGCGTCGGTCCCGATGTTCCACCGCCAGTCGCGGCTGCGGACGGCGTCGGCGTTCAGGGAGATTTCCCAGCCATGATTGGAGACGGTGCCGATGTTCTTGTATTGCGACAGGTTCATCATGGTGTCGTTCCAGGGATACGAACCGGCGGAAAGCGGCAGACGTACCTCGAACAGCAGGTCCTTGGACCGTTTGTCAAAATAGCCGACCTGGAAGTCGAGGCGGTTGAAGAGACGCCCCTCCACGGCAACGTCCACCGTCTGCGTGGTCTCCCACTTGATGTCCGGCGCGGACAGCGACTGCTTCACCAGGGCGGGCTCCCCGCCGTTCTTGTCGATGGTATAGAGCGCCATGTGGCCATACAGGCTCACGCCCATGTTGTTGCCCACTTCTCCATAGGAGGCGCGCAGCTTGAGAGCGTCCACCCAGTCTACATCCTGCATGAAGGCCTCCCGCTTTATGCTCCAGCTGGCTCCCACGGAAAAGAAGTTGCCCCAGCGGTTGTTCTTGTGGAAGCGGGAAGAACCGTCGCGGCGGAACGAGCCTTCGAGGAAGTAACGGTTGTCGTAATTGTAGGCCACGCGCGACAGATAGGACTCGATCTTCTTCGCATCGTCGCTGCCTGTGAAATAGGAATTGTTGAGGAAGTTGCCCATCGTGAGGTTCCCGTCCACGGCCATGCCGGTGTTCATGCCGGTCGTGTACTTGCGCTCCCAGCTGTAGCTCTCGTGGGCCACCATGGCCTCCACGTTGTGCACCTGGTTGAATTGGTAGCTCCAGTTCAGGATTTCCTGCAGGGTTATGGTCCGGTACTGGTAGGCGGAACTCTTCAGACGTCCGCCGTTCGTGGCACCGTCGCCAATCTCGGGATTGTTATAGTCCGTATTGTTCGACGTGCTGTTGCTCAGGTCCCCTTTCACGGTGAACGAGAATCCGAAAGGCAGCGAGATGGTGGCGAAGGCCTGACCGTCCAGCACGTTGCGCACGCTCTCCTGTTTGTCGAACAGCATTTCGTACGCGATGTTGCGGTTGCCCAGATATGGCGAAACGGTATCGTAGATCTTTTCGCCGTCGGCGTCCAGCTGGTAGGAACCGTCGGCGTTGTGCAGGAACAGCGGATACACCGGCGCCATGTACCGGGCAATGTAGAACGGGTTTGCGTAATAGCTGCCGGTCGCACTGTCGTTGAAGTCGCGCCGGGTCCACGAACCGGACAGATTCACGCCGCTCTTGAACCATTTGTTGGGCGTGAAGGTCGTGTTGATGCGGCCGGAGAACCGCTCGTAGCCCGTTGCCGTCACGTAGCCTTTCTCATTCAGGTAGCCGATCGAAGAATAGACATTGTATTTCTCGCCCGACGTGGCGGCGGAAAGATTGTATTCCTGCCGGTATCCCATACGTTCGATCGCCTTTTCCCAGTCAAGGTCGTCGTAGCCGGGCAGCCGGTTGGCAATCAGTTTGCCGTTGCCGTCGAACAACTGGTCGTCCGCGGCGTCGTAGATGTTCCGGCCGATGGACTCCTGGATCAGGTGCGTCGTGGCATAGGCGGCGGCTTCGCTTTCCGACATGCCGAGGTTGGTCATCATGGCGTTTTTCTTGGCAATCCAGGTAACTTCCATCCAGCGGTCCGCGTCCAGCCGTTCGTACTCGGGAATACCCCGGTTATACAGACCCTGGTTCACCTGCAGCGTGATGCTCAGCTTGCCGGTGCTCCGCCCGCTCTTGGTCGTGATGATGACGACGCCGTTGGCCGCACGGTTGCCGTACAAGGCCGCCGAAGCCGCATCCTTCAGGATGGACATGCTCTCGATGTCATTCGAATTCAGTTCGGCGATGTTTCCGTCGAAAGGAACGCCGTCCACCACGAACAGCGGATTCGAGGCCCCGGAGACAAGCGTGCCGAATCCGCGGATGCGGATGCTGGGCGCGGAACCGGGTTCTCCGTACGTGTTGTTCACCTGCACGCCCGGGGCGGCGCCTTCAAGCGCGCCGGTCACGCTGGTCGAGATGCGATTTTCGATCTTCGAGTTGTCGACCACGGATACGGAGCCGGTCAGCGATTCTTTCTTGGCGGTGCCGTATGCCACGACCACGACTTCGCTCAAGGCGTCCGCGTTGATCCGCAGCACCACGCTCACGTGGGGCGCGACGGCCACCTCCTGCGTCTGCATGCCGAGGCATGAAACCACCAGGGTATTCGCGGACCCCGGCACCTCCGGCAGCGTAAAATTACCATTCACATCCGTGACGGCAGCGATCTGCGTGCCCTTTACCACCACGGCGGCTCCGACGACGGGTTGCCCGTCTTCCTCGGAAGTCACGACACCCGAAACCCGCTGGGTCTGGGCGATCGCCAGACCTGTCCAGACAAAAAAGACAAGCCAAAACAACATGAATTTTCTTTTCATAAGCATTACTTTAATGAATTGAAACAAAAAACACTACCTTAACTAAACGCTGTACATGCTTTTGCTGCACTACTAAAAGGGCGTTTTGCAGGACACAGGAATGACGGGCAGGATTCCGTCCGGACGTTACGGATTTAAACGGGCATGACGGACATTTTATGAGGCTTCGGAGGTGGCGGAGAAAAGAGGAAGTTTT
>CANPZS010000072.1 GCA_947588835.1 uncultured Bacteroidales bacterium
TACGGTCTTTCAAGACCGCATTACAACCACGGAAGCCCGTTGCGTATTAAACAATCTACCAACGAATAGCATTATTTTCCAATTTCCTGCCTTTTTCTCGCGAGTTCTTTCTATATTTGGTGACTATCACATAATACCAATGGACATGAAAGAAAGAATCTGTGAAAAATTCCGCTCCCTTTTCGGGACGGACGGAGAATTGTTCGCTTCCGCCGGAAGGATCAACCTTATCGGCGAACACACCGACTATAACGGCGGATACGTATTTCCCGGAGCCATCGACAAAGGCATAATCGCCGAAATCAAGGTCAACGGAACCGGAAAGGTAAGGGCCTACTCCCTGGACTATGACGAATACGTGGAGTTCGGCCTTGAAGAAAAGGACAAGCCTTCGCAAAGCTGGGCCTGCTACATCTTCGGCGTATGCCGCGAGACCGCCAAGCGCGGAGGCAAGGTGGAAGGCTTCGACACCATGTTCGCCGGAGACGTGCCTCTCGGAGCCGGACTTTCGTCATCGGCCGCACTTGAAAGTACCTATGCCTTTGCCCTCAACACCCTTTTCGACAACGGCATAGACAAATTCGAACTTGCGAAGATCGGACAGTCCACCGAACACAACTATTGCGGCGTCAATTGCGGCATAATGGATCAGTTCGCATCCGTATTCGGGAAGAAGGGCGCGCTCATACGTCTCAACTGCAAGACGTTGGAGTACAAATATTTCCCCTTCGACCCGGTAGGCTACAAACTCGTTCTCGTTGACTCATGCGTCAAGCACGAACTCGCTTCTTCGGCATACAACAAGCGCCGCGCCTCATGTGAAAACGCCGCCGCGGCCATACGCAGGAACCATCCTGAAGTGGAATTCCTCAGCGACGCCAAGAGGGTATGGCTCGAAGAAGTGCGCAGCGAGATCCCCGAAGAAGATTTCCTGAGAGCCAAATATGTCATAGGCGAGGTGCAGAGGGTTCTTGACGTGTGCGACGCCCTTGAAAGAGGAGACTACGAGACCGTAGGCGAAATGATGTACCAGACGCACTTCGGACTGAGCCGTCTGTATGAAGTGAGCTGCGAAGAACTCGATTTCCTCAACAGGCTCGCCCGCAAATGCGACGTGACCGGCTCCCGCGTGATGGGCGGAGGATTCGGAGGCTGCACCATCAATCTCGTCAAGGAAGAATTGTACGATGACTTCATCGGACAGGCCAAAGAAAAGTTCACTGCCAAGTTCGGACACGAACCCAAGATATACGATGTAGTCATAAGCGACGGAGCGCGCAGGCTATAGGCGCCGCCGTCCGGAACCTTTTGCGCCGGAGGGAGCCGTGAAGGCCTTCCTCCGGTTTTTTGTTCATTCCGGCGGCCGGCAGACCTTCAGGACTATGGGAAGATGATCGCTGACTCCGCCGCAATAGCGGGGACCCGAATATGTACGGAGCGGCTTTTCCCCCGCCATGGCGTCCCGCGTCATGAGAAACGGTATCCGCACCGTCTCCATTTCGCAATATTCATCCATTCGCGGCGTGACGAAAAACATGTCTATCATCTCCCAGCGCCCTTGATGACGTATTGTCCCCTCTCCTCGGCAATGCAGAGGCAAAGCCTTGTTCACAAGCGGCGGCGACAATATGCCGAATGCCGGATTGTCAGGAGTGTCATTGAAATCTCCCGTAGCCACTATTTCGGTGTAGCCGGCGGCGACGAGAGAGTCTGCAGCCGCCTTCAGCCTCTCAACCGCCAGACGTCTCTTCGGGGCGGAGACGCGCTCGCCTCCGTATTTGGACGGATGATGGTTGACAAGAATCGCCAGACGTCCGTCTCCGCAACGGAATTCGGCTATCAGGATGTCTCTCGTGCTCCCGTAACCGGAGCCGGCCGGAAACACCCGGCACGGTGCCGAACGCACATGTTCCAGAACGTCCTTCCTGTAGAGCAGGGCCACGTCGATTCCCCTGTGGTCTGGAGAATCGTAATGTATGATGCCGTAAGGCAGCTTGTCCAAAAGCGTGGAATGCACCAGACGTTCCAGCACAAAGCGGTTTTCCACCTCCGCCACTGCTATGGCGTCCGGAAGCCGGCCGTATTCGGCGGCCGTCCACAAGATGGCCTTGGAAACGGCGTCGCATTTGGCATAAAACCTTTTCCCGGTCCAGTGCCGTTCCCCGCCGGATGAAAATTCCCTGTCCGCGTCGCCTCCGCCTCCGTCCCTGTAGTCAAAAAAGTTTTCAAGATTCCAGAACATGATCAGAAGCGAATCCCCGTCCGCGGAAAAGGCCGGTCCGGGAAAAAGGCACGACAGCAGGATGACCGTATGCAAAAACTTTTTCATAGCGGCCGGAAATTTGCAAATTTCCGCCGGAATCCGACATAAAAAACATAAATTTTCACTTTTTTATACTTTTCGGCAAAAAAACCATACCTTTGAAATCCTAACGGAACTATAACACAATGACACCTTTGGCAGTAATCGTTACCGTTGCGGCCTATTTCGCGGTAATGTTCTTGATTTCATGGATTTCCGGCCGCAACAGCAACAATGAGGCTTTCTTCAGCGGCGGACGCAAATCAAAATGGTATGTCGTGGCTTTCGCGATGATAGGGGCAAGCATGTCCGGAGTCACGTTCGTGTCCGTTCCCGGCATGGTGGGGACGAGCGGATTCGGCTATCTGCAGATGTGCCTCGGCTTTATCGCAGGATATCTCGTGATCGCCTTCGTCCTCGCCCCGATGTTCTACAAAATGAACGTCGTTTCGATATACCAATATCTCGACAACCGTTTCGGAGTGTCCTCATACAAGACCGGGGCATGGTTTTTCTTCATTTCCAAGATGCTCGGCGCGTCCGTAAGGCTTTTTCTCGTATGCCTGACGATGCAGCTGCTCATCTTCCGGCCGCTGCATCTGCCGTTCGTGCTGAACGTTGCGGTCTCCGTAGCCATCGTATTGGTCTATACATTCCGCGGAGGAGTGAAATCGGTAATATGGACCGACAATCTGAAGACATTCTGCATGATTTTGTCGGTGATACTGTGCATAGTGTTCATATCCGGCAATCTCGGACTGGATTTCAAGGGGATGGTCACGGCCGTCGGCGGCAGCGACATGTCCAGGATTTTCTTTTTCGATGACGTGAACCATCCGCAATATTTCTGGAAACAGTTCCTCGGAGGCCTTTTCACCGTAGTGGCAATGACCGGTCTCGATCAGGACATGATGCAAAGGACACTCAGCTGCAAAAACTTCAGGGACAGCCAGAAAAATCTGATCACGAGCAGTCTGATGCAGACCGTGACAATTTTCATGTTCCTGTGCCTCGGCGTGCTCCTGTATATGTTCGCACGGACGAACGGCATAAGCGAAACAGGGGACAACCTGTTTCCGGCGGTGGCCACAAGCGGCATTCTCCCGCCCATAGTAGGCATACTGTTCATCATCGGGCTGGTTTCCTGCGCATATTCGGCCGGAGGCTCCGCGCTGACGGCGCTTACCACATCTTTCACCGTGGACATAATAGGGACAAAAGGAATGAGCGAAGGTGAAGTGACGCGCAGGCGCAAGGTGATACACATATGCATGGCGATATGCATGGCGGCAGTCATCTATCTGTTCGGCATTTTCAACAACACCAGCACGATAGACGCCGTATACAAGCTCGCGAGCTACACCTACGGACCCATCCTCGGCATGTTCGCATTCGGAATAATCACCAAAAAGAAAGTTCGCGACCGCTTCGTCCCGATCGTCGCCATGGCCGCGCCGATCCTTTGCCTGATACTGGCAAGCAACTCTGAACGGTGGTTCGGAGGATACAAATTCAGCTACGAACTGCTTATACTCAACGCCCTGTTCACATTCGCAGGGATGTGCATGCTGATTAAAAAAGAAGATTAGACGTTAAACAAGAAGTGAATTATGTCTCCGTCCTGGACGACATAGTCCTTTCCTTCCACGCCCATCTTTCCTGCGGCCCTGACGGCGGCTTCCGTCCTGTATTTGACGAAATCTTCGTACTTTATGACCTCGGCGCGGATAAATCCCTTTTCGAAATCCGTGTGTATGACTCCGGCCGCACGCGGAGCCTTGTCCCCCTTGTTTATGGTCCATGCACGGCACTCGTCAGCGCCGGCAGTGAAGAATGTCTGAAGATTAAGAAGACGGTACGCGCCGCGGACAAGGCGGACGGCGCCGGATTCTTCAAGGCCGAGTTCGTCCAGGAACATCTTCCTGTCCTCGTACGAGTCCATTTCGGCTATCTCCGCCTCCGTCCTTGCGGCCACGACGAGAATTTCGGCGCTTTCATCTCGGACGGCCTCCCGTACCGCATCCACATAACGGTTTCCGGCGGCGGCCGATGCGTCGTCCACGTTGCATACATACATCACCGGCTTGTCGGTAAGGAGGAACTGCTCTTTCGCCAATGCCGCCTCCTCAGGAGTTTCGGGCACCACGGTGCGGCATGATTTTCCGGATTCGAGAGCGGACTTGTAGCGCAGAAGGAGATTGTAAAGCTTTCTGGCATCCTTATCCCCGCCTGTAGTGGCCTGTTTTTCCACCTTCTTCAGACGGGCCGTCACGGTATCGAGATCCTTTATCTGAAGTTCGGTCTCCACCACCTCCATGTCGCGGACGGGGTCCACGCTTCCGTCCACGTGCACTATGTTCGGATCATCGAAACAGCGAAGCACGTGAAGTATGGCATCCGTCTCCCGGATGTTGGCGAGGAACTGGTTTCCGAGGCCCTCCCCCTTGCTGGCCCCCTTGACGAGGCCGGCTATATCCACTATCTCCACGGTAGCCGGTATCACCCTCTGCGGCTTGCATATGTCGGCAAGCACTTCAAGCCGCCTGTCCGGCACATTGATGCATCCGAGGTTGGGCTCTATGGTACAAAACGGGAAATTGGCGCTCTGGGCCTTTCCTGAACCAATACAGTTGAACAGCGTGGACTTTCCTACGTTGGGAAGTCCTACTATGCCGCATTTCAAAGACATGTCATCCTTATCATTTAAAAAACCTGACACCTGCAAAGGCGCCAGGTCCCGAATTTCAGTCCGGATTGTTTCCAATCAATAAAATCTCGCCCTGTTGTCCTTCACGTCGGCATCGTCCATCATGACCGGAAGAAGCATCTGGGACGCATAATAATTCGTCTGATTATGGTAGTTGCGGGCATCGTCCTCGGTATAGAACGACCCTGTCTCGCGGCCGTTCACCCTGAATACATACACTCCTACGCTGCCTTCCACAGGTCCGCAGATCTTTCCTTCCGGAGCAGCGGCCACGGCGCCCATTAGCTTGGGATCGAGGCCCCTCGTATTGAGCGAGGAGAATGATATTCCGGTCTGGGAAGTAACGGTAGAGTTCAGCTTGGAAGCTATTTCCTCAAGGTCCGTCAAACCTGCAATCAGTTCGCCGGTCTCGGCGGTCTTCTTGGCCGAATACTTCTCGGCATAAAGCTGGTCCTTGATGGTCTGGGCCACTTCCTCCACCTTGGCGTATCCTTCCTTGTGCCCAGCCTTCACGACCGCGACGAAGAAATAATTGTTGTCCACCGTGATGATGTTGGACACTTTGCCCGGCTTGTTGTCGAAAGCCCAGCGGGTAAGTTCCTTTGCATGGCCGATGGAGCCGTAGGTGTCCGTGCTTTCATACACCCTGATGGGGTGGGAATAGGTGCCGGATACGGCATCCTTTACCTTCGCCATGGAATCCACCGCACTGAGATAATTGTTCAGGCCGCCGTTCGCAAGGGTAGCGAACTTGTTGGCGAGGTTGTAGTAGCTGTTGAAAGTCTCCTGGCTTGCCAATGCGGTCTTCGCATATATGGCGACCTTTTTCTTGAGAACGGGCTTGGTGGCCTTGGTCACTTCTACGATATGGGTACCATATTGAGTGGTAATCACATACGGAGTCCTTTGCTTTGCGGAGACGACCGATTCGAATCCCGGAAGCATGGCGGTCTGCGTCATCCAGCCGAGGTTGCCGAGTTCTCCGTCATAGGCGGAATTCTTGTCGTCCGAATATACGGCGGCGAGGTTCGCGAAATTGGCGCCCTTGCCGAGCTCCGCCAGAAGGCTGTCGGCAAGATGGGCCGCATCGGAACCCGTGAACATCATATGCCTTACATATACCGAATCCGGCAGCTGGGCCGTCTCGAGAATCCTTGCGGCAAGGAATTCATTCCCGTCGGAAATTATGGGAGAGGTTCCAGCGGTGTTGGCCGCCACGAATTCCTCTATCTCCTTGTTCACCGACGACAGTTCTCCGGTCTTGTAGAAATAGTCCGAATAGCTTCTGTCGGAATTTCTCTGAATGAATGATCTTACGTTGTCGGTGGAGGCGAATTCGTCATACAGCGCAGTAAAGGCTTCGCCCTCATTCGCAATGTCTTCCTGCGAAGGAACCACCTGATAGACAACATACTCTATGTCGCGGCTCGCCTGCTGGCGGAAGAATTTCCTGTGGCTTTCATAATAGTCCCTTATTTCCTTGTCGGAAACGACGATGGTGGAATCGGTGACGAAACTGTACGGGGAAAGCACGAAATCCACGTCCGCGGTGACGTTGTTTTCCTCTATGGATTTGGAAAGCATGAGAGGATTTTCATAATTGGACGCAGTGAGAAGCGAATTGTATTTCACATAATACTGATTGTTCTCGACAGTGTTCTTGAGATAATCCCAATACAGCCTGTAGCTGCCTGAAGGATCGTTTTCCATGTTGTCGAGGAACGCGACGAGGTTTTCCCTCGAGAACTGTCCCTCATTGTCCATGAAATTGTTCATCATCACCGGAGAAATGTTCTCGCCCGAAGTAAGGTCCAGCATCTCGGCATTTCCTACGGTTATGCCGGCTGCCTGGGCATTCTTGACAAACAGATACCTGTTCAGAAGATCCTGCCATACGGCGTTGCGTATCTCGGTCTGCTGACGCTCGTTCTGCGAAGAATTGCCGGTGCTCATCTCATATATGCGGGACATACGATCCACCTCGGCCTGGAAATCGTTGTAGGATACGGACTTGCCGTTTATTTCACCGACATCGTATTTTGACGAGGTGGCCTGAAGCACAGACTGTATCTGGCTCGGGTCTATTATGAACAATAGGAGAGGAAGGGCAACCAGAATCGAAAGGATTATACCCCATCCGCGAAGTTTTTGAAGAACCGCCATTGTCTTTATCTATTTTTTATATTATCCGTTGACAAATCGCCGTTTTACGGCATATACATAAACTTTGGGATGCGAAGTTAGCAATTTTTATCTGAATAATAAGAAACTGTTTTGAAATGCATGAAAAAAGTTGTTATGAGAGCTAATAAATAATTGAAAATCAGTAGGTTAATTGAAA
>CANPZS010000073.1 GCA_947588835.1 uncultured Bacteroidales bacterium
TCGTAAAGGGGCCGGCTTTGGGACGGAATGAGGGGCGCGGAAAGGCCGTGACGATGAACCCCATGAATGCCGGAAACGCGCCGGATGACGGCCGGGCGAGACGATGATCAAAAAACAAGAAAGAACAAAAACCTCCAAGTCAAACCGGCGACAGGGAACCGGAGAAAAGACAAACGACACAAAAACATATGTTTAACAAATCAAATATTATCATGAAGCAATTCAAAAATCTGATTCTTGCGGGAGCCATCGTCTTGGGCCTCGCGGGATTTGCAGTGTCTTGCGACAAGTATGGCGATGATATCGACGAGCTGAACCAGCAGCTCGACAATCTCCAGGCCTCCGTTGCCGGCCTACAGTCGCAGGTCAATGCAGGAAAATCCATCACCGGAGTGACGTCCACCGGCGACGGAGTGACCGTCACGCTGAGTGACGGAAGCTCCTTCACCCTCACGAACGGCAAGGACGGCAAGGATGGCAAAGACGGAAAGGACGGCGAGGGCGCGAGCGTCTGGACCATCGACGAGGATGGATACTGGTGCGAGAACGGCAAGGCCACTGAATACAAGGCCGTGGGCGTCAACGGCAAGGACGGCGAGGACGGCCTGTACTATGTGCCCGTGACTGACGAGGCCGACGTTCATTACGGCTTCTGGCAGGTATATCAGGGCGGAGAGCCTGTAGAGCCCGCCGAATACACCGAGGAGAAATGGCTTGCCAAAGGCGCTGTCACCGCAGTGAAAGACGGCAACAAGCTCACCTTCTACGGCGTCAGCGGAGCCGAAGGCGGAGTTGACATCATCCTGGGTGAGAAGCTCGGTTCTCTCGTGTTCGATCCCGAGGTGGTCGACAAGATATCGGATTATCCGACTACGAAGAACAAGTTCTACTCTTTCTCGAAGGTCGTGAAAACCGCACCTTACAAGAATACCACCAGTAATGTGACAGCCACCAACACCGTGCAGTTCCCTTACTTCATCAACCCTGCCGGTGCTTATATTGACAACTCAGCATTGCCGGTATTCATCACACAGACAGTCAAGACCAGGGGTACCAACGTAAATGACAAAGTATTGTCAGTCAAACGCGCCGACTATGACGCCGACGCCAAGAAAGTCGTTGTATCGGCCAAGCTCGCGAATCCTAAATACTTAACCGACAACACTAAGATCAATGTTACTGAGGTTGATACATACGATAAATTCGTATTGACCGCTCTGCAGTTGTGGAACGGTTCGCATCCCGTGACTTCCGACTTCGTTCAGATACAGATGTCTGCGAGTCTCACTCCTGTAGCGCTTGGCAAGTACAAGGAAGCAACGGACAAGGATGGTGTAGCTGCGGCTGACTGGACCGCAGGAACAGCCGTTTCCGGACGCGGCAATTTGGGCTATTCGCTGGCTGAATTCATAGATGCGTCCAATGCTGATTCCGACAATTACATTAAAAGCGTACTTCAGGCTACATCCAACAACAATGCTGCGTCCCAGGGCGTAGGGCTTGGAAGTGCCACGGGCAAAGTGTACACCGATGAAAACTATTACACTTTGTACTACAACAACGGGGAGGGCAAGCTCGATCTCAACGAACTCGTAAGATTCTACGGCTTGGACACTGACGACAATACGTATTATACACTTGAGTCCCTCGGATTCGAAGAAGTTTCATATGTATTCTCCAAGCCGGCCACATTCAAGCCCACCGGCGACGTCACCAACCAGCAGGATTTCATCAATCTTGACAACGGCGTCGTTACCGTCAATCCCACCTACGGCGTGTCGGCTGCCGGCCGTACGTCCGTCGTACGCGTTGACGGATATATCGAAGGCAAATGGGTCGCTTCCGCGTATATCGTAATCGTTATCGTTAAGGAAGGCGGCGTTTCAGGCACTCTCGACGTTGACTTCTCATACACTCAGGACGACATCGTTTACAACGACATAGAGAACTTCAGATCGTCGAGCGCTTATGGCATAGTCGATAATTTCCTTAATAAGATATATCTCCATACCAGTGTTGACTCAGGACGTCCTGTACCCGGCACTGAGAATATCGTCGCCGAGATGACATGGGAGGACATAAACAGGGAGATATACGCCAAACTCGGCATCCCTGCAAACGAGTTCTGGACGGATTACTATGATGCCGACAACGTACAGGTAACCCTTACCGTAGAAGGAACCGATGCCGAGCGCCAGAACGGCAATAAGATTTATAGCGGCACCGGTGCCACAGCTATACCTGTAGCCAGCACTGACTTCAAAGACGGCGTGATAACTCTTGCCAGCGTCAAAGCTCCTGCCAACATCAGCCTGACCGGAGACATCGGCCTGAACCGTACTTCTAATCCTTACGAGACCGGTGTAGAAGTAATGATCGACCAATGGAATGCATCCGTAACGACCGAGACCTCACGTATCCGTGTATCCGTAAGCGACAAGGTTCTGACGCAGCATACCTACGCAAAATATGGCGACAAGGGTGCACACTACACCGTCACCATCACCGTAACTCCTCAGAAGAATGTTCTGTCGCCTGTCGTAAAACTCACTCATGACTTCTATGTGACACATGACCATGACAGGACACTCTACTTCGCCAACTTCCAGTACAAGGATGACGCCATCGCCGAATTCGTGAAGAAGAGCGATTCCGGCCACAGTTATGACGCCACCAAGCATTATCTGCCTATTACCGGCAAGATCAATGATGCCACCGGCAAGTGGGAAATCTCACAGGAATTCCAGAAACTCTTCTGGAAGAGCAACCTTAACCAGGCTCTTGATACATACAATGTCGAAGAGGCTTACTTCTGGTGGAAGGATCTTGGCTCCAACGCCAAAGGACAGTTGAGCTATTCGAACGGCGGCTGGAATAAACTTTTGGTGGATAATATGGCACCTGAACGTAAGCGCTACACGAGGGATGGAGCCGTAGACGGATCGACGATGGCTTCTCAAAAGATAGCTCTCGAACTGACGGATGCAAGCGGCAATGCCGAACTGATGTGGCGCAACGATATCACCAGAGTCCTGAATTACTATGCACATTTGATCAATCGTGAAAATTGCAAGGACGACTTCTTCTACATCGTATTCTGGAATCCGTTCAAGGCAGTATCCACCGATGTGGCCATTGAGCTTGAGGACTATGCCTCCACTCAGAGCGCGCATCTCGGCAAGGGCCTGAAGATCACCGAGAATCTGGTAATCGATACTGAAGCGGATATCCTCGTATACGATGACCGCAGTGAAGTCGTAGGCAATGCGCATGACGGCAAGCAGTTCGTACTCCAGAGAGCCGGCTCTGACGGTTGGGGCCTGAAGTATGACCGCATGTCCAACACGATTGGCACCGGCAATTCGTTCGAACTGTTTGACATGACAAGCGGCAAGACGATCAGCGATCATCCGGACCCGTACTCGTGCTATGGATATGAGATTAATGGCGATGCTGGAGACTATCAGAAACTCAAGGGTTATATTGGTAAGAATGAACTCGTAAAGCGCCTTACTACTGAAGCATGTGATCCTACATTGAACGGTCATGAGGAGGTAACGCATCTGGATGCTGAAGGCAATGTTGTAAATACGGATAGACATACGGAAGTTCACTGCGGTTACGTTTCATGGACCGGTGACGCGACTGCACGTCTGCAGGAGAACTACGTTGTCTATGTTACCGCAAACATCAACATCGGTGATGCATTCTGGGTAATGTGCGACATTCCTGTGACGATCAAACGTCATCAATAGCAGATTTCCGGGAAAGCCGGCAGGGGCACGGGCCAACGCCCGTACCTGCCGACCGAAACGGACAAGAGGCTGACACCGGATGAAATCGATTGTCATCCAATACGGAGGACGAGACTCTCGAAGAGGTCCCGTCCTTTTTTATGCACCGGTCCGCAAACCGCAGATCATCGCCCGCCGCACTCCGTGTCAGTCCGTGTCCGCTCTCAATGCCGCACGTTTCACGGAAGAGCCGTGGAATAACACGGACTTCCACACATGGCCAAATGAAAGGTCCCCGGATGCGTCATGCACCCGGGGACCCCTATCAGAAGCTAATCGCTTTTTGCAGTGAGACTAATTTGCCCTTTCCTTTGGATTAATCGTAATGGGAACTTTAATAAATCCTTCAGCATTATACATATCTCTATATTGTATTACAAGTATAGCTGCAATCGGCTGGCGGATATTGTCATACCCTCCTTTAAATGTAAATGTAACATGATTTTTAAAATCTTCAAAAGATTCAAGATTATAAAGATCAGTTACCTCATCATTTATCAGTAGATAAACAGGATCCTTCTCATTTGTAGGGTTTGTGTTCAGCTTTAAATCTGTTATTCCATTGAGTAATTCATTAGATGTTGGATCAACTGATGAAATACCAACGAGGTTCTGTATTTCGAATGTCAAATTATCGCCCCATGTGAATTTCATTTCTTCTTTCCACCAACCGAAGCGCTCTTCTATTTTATGTAAATAAGCACCATTTTTATCTTTGGCTGTATAGTAGTCTTTCGGATGGCCATCTAACAAAGCCAAGCTCTCTCTGGTAGGCCAGCTAAATTCGTATGCATGATTGTAAGGCGTGCAATATACAGTATATGCTTTGAGGACCTTGACACAATAATCATAACCATCACCATTATCTACATAATAGTGACCACCTTTGCCTTCCAAGTCGCTTAGCTCTATGAGAACATCAGTTTCTGGATTAAAGCTCGTGATTGGACCGTAATTGTAAACTACATATGTGGCATTTTTCCTCTTGCCGTCTATGAGATAATACGTATTGCTACCAACCGTAACTGAAGAATTAACCGTTAGTGTTCCGTTATTATCTTTTGTGGAATACTTATTTATACCTTGCAGCCCTGTTTCAAAAATGTAAATTTCTTCATAGAATTCCTTTTGTGAAGATCCTTTATAAGGATGCGCCTCGAATAAGCTCGTTACATTTTTAAGCTGACCTTCATTATCAGACGTCGGCTCCAGTACAGTATAGAATACACCATCATTTTCAAGAAGTTCAGATCTGAATACGTATGCACCCTCAGGATCAGTTTCAGGCATATCCTTCTTCATGCTGACGGTCAGAGTTGCAAGCGCATGGTCAACATTGTCATAAATCGTGAGCTTGGCCGTGTATGTCTTGCCATCTTCCAGTTTATCCCAATCTACGGTAGGAGTAGTAGATACCTTCGTGAGTTTGGCGAAGTCTACGTCAGCGAGGCCACTATCGACATTTCTACCGGGCATGAAAGAACGTGGTGTCTTATCATCTTTGCTAACAAGAGTAACTTTAAACGGCACTTGATGATCTTTGTCAGACGGCACTGGCTGATTATCTTCATCAAGCAGCACCAATTCATATGAAGCGGCACCGGAAATATCAGTCAATGATACGGGGACATCGTTAGATTTAGTATTTTGTGCAATGAATACATTGGCAGCACGATTTTGCCCAGTATAGGACGCAGGGTTCGCCAGCGGCATAACGGTGGTGGCAAGAACGGTTCCCTTGTTCCAGTCAACGGCAGGAGTGTCTTCGCCCAGCTTCACGTAGAATGCGCGTCCGTCAGGATCCACGAGGGTTCCGTCGTAGTTCACCGCATATACGCGGAAGCCGATGAAATCGTTGATGGCTTTGTTGCTGTCGATGATGATCTCCGTTTCGGCGCCTTCCACCACTTCATTCAGACCTTCATATTCATAGCTGGTCCATGAAACCCACTCGGACGGAGCGGACTCGACGGCGCATGCCTCGTAGTCGAGCGTCACGTACATCGCACGGATGTTCTCATTGGGAATCAGGCGACCTGATTTGTCATAAGCAAGTGTTTTTCCGTCAGCCATAAATGTAGGAATGGTGATGGTGATAGGAGTACCCTTAAAGGCCTCATAAGCTTGCTTAGCGTTTCGGTTGTCAACTACTACAATGCCGTTGGCGTCATGCTGAGACTCTCTGTATTTGCCTTCGACAAGTTCGGTGTATGCGATATCCTTCCATTCCTTTTCCTTGTAGGTGAATACCTTGTCCTTGCCGTCAGCGAAACTTTCGCTGGTGATATGGTAATTCTTGCCACTCGGCCAACCATCGCTGTAGTTACGGTTGTTGATGCCGTCGATATTATGGTCGTTGTCAACCACTACATCAAGCCGGCTCAGAGGCTTGGGTTCTTCATATACGAACGCAACGTCATAGGTGGATACTGCATCCTGGGCCTTTACGGCGAACAGGACGTTCTTCTTGCCGACCTTGGTCGCAGCCTCGAAATCCTTCTTTACATAATCCTTCGCAAGGGCTACTTTGATCTTCCACAGACCGGTCTCCGGCTCGGCGGCACGGGTATAATAAAGCCTCTTGTAAGGCTCAACGGAAACGACCTTGACCCAGTCGAGAGTCTCGCCGTTGCCGTTCTGGAAGCTGATGTCCTCGGCCTTGAGTGCGTAGTTGACAGGCGATACGCGTACGATGACGTTCACGTCGCGCTGGGTTTCCGCACCCTCAGTGAACTTGAGACCGCCGGGAAGCAGTGTCTTGCCGTCCTCGGGATCAACTATTCCGAATACGTTCTCCTTCTCGGTAACGGTGGCGAAATTGATCTTCTTCGTGATGTCGGCACCATTGATGCTTGCCACGAGTTCGACGCTCGTAACGCCGGCGGCCGTGAGGTTCAGGACATAGTCGCCCTCATATCCATCTACGTTCTTGAGGGTAAGGGTGCCTGCTTCGGGATCCCATACCGCGCTGAGAGCACCGTCGGCTCCGGCCTTCACGCCGGTGTCAACTCCGTCGATGAACCAGTTGCCGTTCTCGCCAATCTCGACGACAGAGGCTTTGCCGTCCTCTCCCTTGTCACCTTTCTCTCCTTTGTAAGGGATTTTGGTGTCAACTCCGTCGATGAACCAATTGCCGTTCTCGCCGAGGGTAACTACCGAACCCTGGCCCTTCTCGCCCTGGTCGCCTTTGTCTCCCTTCTCTCCTTTCTCGCCCTTCTCACCGTTGGTGATGGTGTAGGTGCCGTTGGAAGTCTGGATGGTCACGCCGCCGGCCGTCTGGGTGACGCCGGTGACGATCACGCCCGCATCAATCTTCGTCTGAAGATCAGTCAATTGCGTCTCAAGTTTGCCGACACGACTCGTGAGTTCGTCGATGTCGTCGCCGTACTTGTCGCAAGACACTGCAAATCCCGCGAGGCCCAAGACGATGGCTCCCGCAAGAATCAGATTTTTGAATTGCTTCATGATAATACTTGATTTGTTAAACATATGTTTTGTTTGTGTCGTTTTGTCTTT
>CANPZS010000074.1 GCA_947588835.1 uncultured Bacteroidales bacterium
ATGCCCGAAATCACCGAACTCCTCGGCATCATCTCGGAAAACTGCTAAAATGGGTGTCCCATTGAGGAAAACAGGAAGTGTATTTTTTGCGTTGTCAATTAAATTTCACACTTTAGTGTAATGCGCCGTCAGATAAAATTGGGGAGATTTTGCTATCTTTGTATCTGATTATCTGACTTATTGTTATGGACGCTACAATTGAGAGCGGCAACCTTTTTCCGCCGCAGAATTATGTGAAAAACATAAAAGAGTCCGATTATGCCGAAACAGGTTTCATAATAGAGGCGGTCAAGGCAGTCGGGCGCATCACCCATCAGTGCATCTATATAATCGACTATTTCAAACGGGGCTTCCTGTATGTCTCGGACAATATTGCCAGACTGTGCGGAGTCGATGCCGAAAAGATAAAGGCCTCCGGCTTCAGGTTCTATACCGAATACGTACCTGCGAATGACTTGGAGATGATGTATAGATACGGCAGGAGCGGATTCGGGCTGTTCTATACTTTTCCTGCGCGGGAGCGCAAGGACTACATGATATCATGCAATTTCCATGTAAGGAGGGACGGCCAGGAACGTCTTATAAATCACAAGCTGTCGCCGCTGATGATGACGGAGGACGGCAAGATATGGCTGGCTCTGTGCAGCATATCATTTGCCGCAGGGAACGTGCCCGGCAATATCATAATGAAGAAACCTGCGGCGGACATTTTCTGGCAATATTCGCTGCAACGCGATGAATGGGAGCGGCGCGATGAAATCGTCCTGACGGACGAGGAGAGGAAGATGCTGTTTCTCTCTGCGCAAGGCTATATGATACGGGACATCGCCGTCAATATGTGCAAATCAGCCGATACGGTCAAGACATACAGGCGCTGCATCTTCCGCAAGATGAATGTCAAAAATATCGCGAGGGCACTGATCTACGCGCATAACCACTGTCTGATATGAAAACGGACATGCCGGTGACCGGCACCGGCATGTCTGTATGTCATTTCTTCACGATCTCCCGTATGGAGACGGCGAATCCGCCGCCGCGCGCCATGCGCAGCTTCATCACGGTCTTGTCGGTCACCGTCTGCCGGGTGATGACATAGGCCTGCGGATTGGTCTCATAGTCGGCGTCGGGAGCGTCGGCATAGATCGTCGCCTCGTACTTGACGCCCTTTTGGAGGAAATCGAGGGGGAAGCTGACGGTCCGCTCCTGCTCGTCGGTGACGCCCCCGACGTACCAGGTGTCGCGGGCGCGGGCCGACGCCAGGTCGTCGGCCGTGGCGTCCTCGCCAAGCGCGTATACGAAACGCGCCGCGCCGCTCAGATAGTCCTTCTTCCCGTCGGGAAGCCCGGCGACGCTCCGTGCGGCGGCATTGAGGGTAGACAGCTTGGGCTTGCGCGCCGTCACGACATAGTCCCCCGGCTCCGCGAGGAGATACCGGCTCTCCTCCCAGTCGACGGCCACGTCCTTGATGAACTGGAAGGCGTCCGGGAATTCCTCATAATGCTCCGGCAGGTCCGCCGCCATCTGCAGCGGAGAATAGAAGGTGACATAGAGTCCGAGCTGGTTGCATATCGTGAACCGGCAGCGGTCGTCGTTGTCACGGTTCAGCTTGGACATGTCCTGCTCGAAGATGCCCGGGGTATAGTCCATCGGCCCGCCCTGCAGCCGGGTGAACGGCAGGATGGTCGTGTGTCCCGGAGGGATGCCCCCGCGGAACTCCGTCCCCATCGCGGACTCGTTGCCCACCAGGTTGGGCCAGGTGCGGCAAAGCCCGGAAGGACGGGCGGCCTCGTGCGCGTTCACCATGATATGATGCCTGGCGGCCTCCTGGACGGCATAGAGATAATGGTTCACCATCTCCTGGCCGTAGTGGAACTGTCCGTACGGAATAATGTCGCCCACGTAGCCGCTCTTCACGGCATCGTAGCCGTACCGGTTCATGAGGTCGTAGGCGGCCTCCATGTGCCGCTCGTAGTTGCGTACGGAGCTCGATGTCTCGTGATGCATGATGATGCGTATTCCCTTGGAATGTGCATAGGCGTTCAGCGCCTCGATGTCGAAGTCCGGATACGGCGTCACGAAATCGAACACGTAATCCTTCTGGCAGCCGAACCAGTCTTCCCAGCCCTCGTTCCAGCCCTCGACCAAGATGGCGTCGAAGCCGTTCGCGGCCGCGAAGTCGATGTAGCGGCGCACGTTTTCGTTGTTGGCCCCATGACGGCCGTGCGGCTTGGCGGCGGAATAATCGCTGACGCCGAGCTGCACCGAAGGGAAATCATCCGTATAGGACCACGCGGACTTGCCGGTGATCATCTCCCACCATACGCCCATGTATTTGTTGGGATGGATCCACGACACGTCCTCCAGGGCGCAGGGTTCGTTCAGATTCAGGATCAGCCTCGACGCCAGCACCTTGCGTGCGTCGTCCACCACCATCACAGTCCTCCACGGAGAATGGCACGGCGCCTGCAGGTGCCCCTTCCATCCCTCCGCGTCCGGAGTGAGCCAGGTCCGGAACGTCCGGGTGGCGTCATCGAAGTCGAGGCTCGCAATCGGATAATCCTGCACGCCGGCCTCGTGGATGTTGATGTACAGCCCGTCGTCCGTCTTCATCTGGATCGAGGTCTGCACGCCGCCCGTGGAGAACGTGGTCTGGGAGGCGTTTTCGGCGCCGAGCTTTTCGTTGGCAGGGCGGATCCCCGACAGCCGCGTCTCGTTGTAGGGATATTCTTCCGTATCGTAGTCGCCCGGAATCCAGAACGCCTTGTGGTCTCCGGCCATGGCGAATTCCGTCAATTCCTCCTTGACCACGAAATAGGTGAGGGAGTTGTCCTGCGGGAATTCGTACCTGAATCCGAGGCCGTCATCGTAGAGGCGGAACCGGACCGTCATCCGGGCTCCGTTCTCCCGGCGCAGGTCCACGGACATCTCATTGTAGCAGTTGCGTATCTGCGATTCCTCTCCCCAGACGGGCGTCCAGACCTCGTCGGCACCGTCGAAAGAGACGTTTTCCAACGAAAAGCCGTCATGCATAGAAACGGGTTCGCCGTATGTGCGTACGGTCTTGCTCGCGAAGTCGCTCCGCAGCAGGCAGCCGCGCAGCTCGTATCCGAGCCGGCTCGGCAACACCACCGGCGCCCCGCCGCGGCAAAGGCTGTAGACAGGCGTGCCGTCTTCGCGCAGGGAAAATTGCAGTTCCAGCATGCCGTCGGGGCTTTTCAGCGTCTGCACGCCGGCAGGCTGCGCGGCCGCCGCCAAAGAGAGGAAGGCCGCCGCCAAAATGGTCTTGATTCTCAACATTTCTCAATTCAATTTATATTCAACGATAAGCGCTGTCTTGGGGGCGACCACCGTTTTGTCGTCAACGGTGACGCTCTCTCCGGTCAGCACGTCAGTGCCGGCGCCGAGGCCTTCGGTCATCTCGTAATACGTCTCCCACGGGATGCGCTTCGGCTCGACCGCGTTGTTTATGTATACGAACACTTTGCTGCCGCCGGTGTAGCGGAAATAGGCATAGGTGTTGTCTCGCGTCATATAGTGCATCGTCCTGCCGTTCTGCACGGCCTCGGAGCCTTTACGCCAATTGAAAAGACGGTGCACATAGGCATGGAGTTCCTCCGCCGTCCCGTATTCCGAGCCAGAAACTCCCGCCGCGGCGGCGCGGCCTTCCGGCGTGAACAGGTCGGTCACGTCCCCCGGCCATCCGCCGGGGAAATCGACGCGCTTGGCCCCGTCGTTCCATCCGCCCTGATGCGCGGCGAACATCATCTCATCGCCGTAATACAGCTGCGGTATGCCGCGCAGGGTGGCAAGCAAGGCGACGGCGAGCTTCATGCGCGCCGGATCATGTCCGAGCACGTCCCCCATGCGGGCATTGTCGTGGTTGGCGAAGAATATCATCATTTTGGACAGGTCGTGATAGGCAAAATCATGGGCAATGGATCCGTAGACTCTTGACATGCCCTCGCCCCAGCCCGGCTTGTCCTCGCACAGCGCCGCATTGATAGCGTCCCGCAACGGGAAGTCCATGATCGAAGGCAGATGCGAATCGAAGCCGTCCCTGTTGGGGTTGCCCGACTGCCAATAAGCCAGCTGGCAGACCTCGCTGTCCCAGCATTCTCCCACGATGTTGAAATCAGGATATTCATCGAGCACGGCCTTGCACCATTCGCTCATGGGACCGGGTTCGTTGTAGGGGTAGGTGTCAACCCTGAATCCGTCGAGCCCCGCATATTCGGCCCACCAGATCGCCCACTGCTGGAAATATTTGAGCACGAACGGATTGTCGAGATTCATGTCCGGCATGCTCGGCACGAACCATCCGCTCTCCTGCAGGTTGCGGTCATACTGCGAGGCGTGGGGATCCATATACACGGAGAACAACACGTTGGTGCCTGTATATTCCGGAAAGACGTGGTACCAGTCCTTGAAGGGAGGATTCTTCATCCACCAGTGCGCAGTTCCGCAATGGTTGGTGACGATGTCCATTATCACCTTCAGGCCTTTTTCATGGGCCTTGTCCACGAAAGCGCGGTACAGGGCATTGTCGCCGAAGCGCGGATCGATATGATAATAATCGGCGCAGGCATAGCCGTGATACGATCCCTCAGGCTCGTTGTCGAGCAGGAGAGGCGTGTTCCAGATGGCCGTGGCCCCGAGATCGGCCACATAGTCGAGATGGTCCATGATGCCCTGCAGGTCGCCGCCGTGACGGCCGAGATCGGCCCCTCTGTCGGCCTTTTCGGCTATCCCGGGCATGTTCCACGGAACGGCGGAACCGTCGTCATACACCCCGTCCCCGAGTGTCGAAAACGAATCCGAATTGGTGGGGTCCCCGTCGGCGAAACGGTCCGGCATGATAAGATATATCATGTCCGCCGTAGTGAAGCTCTTGCGCTCCGCCGAACCTTTTTCCCTGTCACGGATTATGTAAGGATATTTAAACGATTTTCCGCTGCCGTCCTTGGCGGTGAACACTATGTAATATGTCCCCGCCTTTGCGTAAGGCGCTATGTCCACGTCCACGAACAGATAGTCGGGACTGTCGGCGCCGTGGACGGCCGCGGCACTCACTCCTTCGCCGCCCTTGATCTGAACATCGTATGCCGAAACGCCCTCGCCCCCTATGAGCAGCTGCAGCCCGGTCTTCATTCCGGTCCACCAGCTGAGAGGCTCCACGCGGACTACTTCACCCGGTGCGGCGTCCGCCACGGACTCCGGGTCGAAAGGCTGGCCGCCGCCACATCCGACTGATATCATAAGCGCAGTCAACAATATCGGTATTCCTTTCATTTGCTTTCTATTACTATATAGCCCCAGGGACCGAGTCCGGCGGCGTCCCCTTCCGCCGTCTCATTCCCGCCGAACACATCCTTGCCGGATACGGGAATCCGCACTTCCTGCGCTTCCGGGCTCATGTTGGCGACCACGGTCACGCAGTCGTCATCGCAGGTCCTGCTGAACGCGAACACATTCTCCGGACAGTCTTCGATGAGGGCGAATTTCCCGCCATGCTCCCCTGCGTCCAATGCATGGTTGTCGTGCTTCAGATTTACGAGCGTCTTGATGAAGTCCGTGTATCCGTTGGCGCTCCAGTCCATAATCGGATCTTTTTCAAAAAATTCAAGCCTGCGGGAAAGGCCTATTTCCTGCCCCGTGTATACAAGCGGCTGTCCCTGCGGAAGGGTGAAGCAGAGCACCTCCATCAGCTTGGCGGCGTCGCCCATCCGTTCGAACTCGGTGCCCGACCAGGAATTTTCGTCATGGTTGGAAGTGAACATCAGGCGGAACGCCGTGGCGGGGAACCTTTCGGCGTCCCTCGCTATGTATTCCTTCAGCGCATCGACGCCTTCCTTGCCCTGGGCGATGTCGTTCATCAGGTGATGCAGCTCCCATGCGTAGGTGGCGTCGAAATCGGAGTCGGGATCGGCCAGTTCGGGCTTTTCGGCCTCGGCCAGCAGATAGGCGTCAGGATAGTCGGCTTTGATTGCCGGCAACACCGCATGCCAGAATTTGGCCGGCATCTCGCCGGCGGCGTCGCAGCGGAATCCGTCCACGCCCTTGTCGAGCCAGAACCTCATGCATTCGTCCTGGGCCTTCCACACCTCCTCGTTCTCATAGTTGAGGCTGCGCGTATCGGTCCAGTCGTATTCGTAGATTGCGTTTCCGAGGGAATCCCTTTCATAGAAATCCGCCGGCTTCTCGGCCATCCAGACGTGGTCCGGGGCGGTCTGGTTGGCCACCCAGTCGAGTATCACCCTGAAACCCTGGGCATGCGCCGCGGCGAGAAGGTCATCGAAATCCTGCATGGTGCCGAATTCGGGATTCACCTTGCAATAGTCGGATATGGCATAATAGGAGCCGAGGGTTCCCTTGCGCTCCTCATTGCCTATCTCATATATAGGCATGAACCAAAGCACGTCCACGCCGAGGTCCTTGAGCCGGGGCAGGTTGGCCTCCACGCCTTTGAAAGTGCCCTCCTCCGAAAACTGGCGCACGTTGACCTCATAGACGACGGAATTGTAGGTCCATTCGGGATGATGGTCCCGCGCAGGACCTTCCGCCTTGTTCTGTCCGCAGCCCGCCATCATGGCAATGGCGGCCGCCAAAATCAACAATCTTTTCATATTTCGTTTTTAATAACGTGAGTTCGATGAAAAATAAGTGATTGAAGATTTGGTGATTAGCGATAAAAGTAGTAAATTTAAAGTACTG
>CANPZS010000075.1 GCA_947588835.1 uncultured Bacteroidales bacterium
CCCGGCCCTCGGTGATTTCGATGCCCATGAACCGCAGGAAGTTCCAGGAAACGGGATAGACGTCGTAACCCATCCGCCCGCCGTCATCCCGATCTTCGGTCCACCCCATGCGAAAATCGGCGACGAGATCCCCGACCGCCCAGCTGACATCCACGATGTCGGGGTCCGTCCGGAGCCGGTCGGCCACCACGTCCTCCTGGTCCGGGGTCACCCGGAACTTATTCAGGACGACCAGGTTTTCCCGGTCGAATCCCATATCGTGTTTCATCATGTAACTGCGCTGCATGCGGATGAACGTCGAGCAGATCACCATCCCCAGACTGATCACGAACTGCAGACCGATCAGGGCATAGCGCAATCTGCGCCCCTGCGAAGAGGCGTTGAACCCGCTCCGGACGGCAAAGGCCGGAGCGAAGGAGGTCGCATACAGCGCCGGATACAGGCTCACCCCCGCCGTCAGGAGCAGCAGGCCGACCAAGGTCAGCGCGGCAAGGCCCGCATGGTCTTGGAACGCCACGCCATACGAGAGCAGATCGGCCAGGCTGGACCGGCCGAACAAACACACCAGCCCTGCGGTCAACAGGACCGCTGCCAGCGCCTCCAGCACGGCCGTTCCCACGAAGGAGAGGACCAGCGAGCCGCGCGAGGCCCCGAAAATCCGGCGCGTGTTCAAGTAGCGCATCCGGACGGGCACGAGCGAGAAAAAGAAATTGACGGAATTGATGAAGCAGGTGAGCAGCACGAGCAGGGCCACGGCAATGAACGTCAACGTCGTCGCCCGGTTGCCGCGCCTGCCGCCTATGGTGATGGAAGCATCGTAGAACGTATCCGGCAGCGCCGTCAGCGATAAAGGAATCGGCTCGACGTCCTCCAGCAACTTCTGGGCCATCTGCAGGATTTCCGCGGGGTCGGCGCCCGGATACAGTTTGAAGTAGTAGGTATAGTTCCAGTTGTCCCACCGGTCCTCGTTCTTGCTCCCGATGTCGTAAAGGAGGTCGAGCGAGGAAAAATCTCCGTTGCCCCGCAGGTCGGCAAAGATTGCAGCCACGCGGTACCTCCGCCGCTGGCTATTCTGGAGGACTTCGAACTCCTCCCCGGATTCCACCCCAAGGCGACGGGCCGCCGATTCGGACAGGGCGACCGCCTCCGGCCCGCCTTTCAGGTCAGCATAGTTCCCGGAGAGCAGCGTAATGCCGAGCGTGTTCAGGATGCCTTCCGAGGCAACATAACAATTCAGCTCACCGGCGCGAAAATCAAACGGGTCTTCGTCCGACCCTTCCCGGCGCACAAAGCCGGGCACTGCACCGGTGTATAACAGCATGCCGCCGGATTCGATGCCCGGGGCCTCCTGAATCAGCCGATCGCCCAGCGGACGGCTGATGTTCGAATAGTAAGTTCCCGAGAACTCGGCGGAGGCCCGATACACACGTTCCGCATCGGGAATGCCGCGGTTGTAGGACAGGTCGCCGTGTACTTGGACCAACAGGATGTACAAGGCGGCGAACGCCACCGCCATGCCCAGGACATTGAGCAGGGAGGCGGCGGCGTCCCCCTTTCCTTTATGAAATAATCTTGCCATGACGCCTCTTACATTTCGTTGCGGAGGTCGCTGACGATTTGTCCGTCGAAGAGGTTAATGGTCCGCTGCGCAACCGCGGCGTCTTTTTGAGAGTGAGTTACCATCACGATGGTTGTGCCTTCCTGATTCAGTTCCTTCAGGAGGTCCATCACCTCCTTGCCATTCTTGGAATCCAGGTTGCCGGTAGGTTCATCGGCCAGAATCAGCTTCGGGCCGGCCACGACCGCACGGGCGATCGCCACACGCTGCTGCTGGCCGCCGGAGAGCTGCTGCGGAAAATGCCGGGAACGGTGGCTGATCGCCATACGCTTCATTATTTCCGTCACTTTGGCCTTACGCTCGCCGGCGCCGATGTTCATGTAACGGAGCGGCAGCTCGATATTCTCATAGACATTGAGTTCGTCGATGAGGTTGAAGCTCTGGAACACGAAGCCGATGTTGCCCTTGCGGAACTTGGTACGGTCTTTCTCCTTGAGCCCGCTGACTTCGGTGCCCAACAGTTCGTAGGAACCGCCGGTCGGATTGTCCAGCAGGCCAAGGATGTTCAGCAACGTTGATTTGCCGCAGCCCGACGGGCCCATGATGGCGACGAACTCGCCGTCCTTGATCTCGAAAGAAACGCCGTTGAGGGCAATTGTCTCGATCTCTTCCGTCCGGAAGATTTTGGAAAGGTTGGTTACTTTGATCATAATTATTTGTTTTTTTTGGTTTTGAATTCTAAATCTTATTCATATTTCAGCGTCCGGGCGGGATTCATCCGGGCTGTCTTGCGGTAATGATACAGCACAACCGCGGCGCACAGCGCCCCCACGATTGCCAGCGTCAGCAGGAACACCGACGGCTGGAAGCCCACCCGGTGCGCGAACTGCTGCAGGTAGGAACGTACCCCCAGCCACCCCAACGGTGCGGCAATGAGGTAGCAGACCGCCACCGTCCGCAGGTAAATGAGCAGCCCTTCGCCGGTAATCCGGCCCATGTCGGCCCCGAACACACGTTTCACGGAAATTTCCCTCCGCTTGTACTGCACGTCCATCAACACCTGGCCCCAGATCCCGATCAGCGACAGCAGCACCGCCAGCAGGGAGAACAGCCACACACAGAGCCGCAGACGCTCTTCGCCGCTGTACAGGGTCTTGCCGATGGCATCGTAGAACTGCACCTCGAAGGGCCTGGCCGGGTCCATCTCCCGAAGAATCGACTGGATTTTCTCCACGGCCACCGGACGGTCCGCCCCTTCGGCTATCCGGAGGTAACAGAACGGCAGATTCCCTTTGGAATTCACCTGAAAGAGCACCGGCGAGTCGGCCTTGCGCAAGGAGGTGATATTCACGTTTTTCACGAATCCAACGACCGGAGCGCCATCCCCGAATTTTTCATAGCCGCTGCATGCCTTCAAATCCTCCGTGAGCAGGATCGGGCCGACTTCCCCTTCGTGAAAGTCCCGGCCTTCGGTCAGCTCCATGCCCAGCACATGCGGCAGGTTCCAGCTGCAGAAGATCATGCTCGTCAATACCGTCCTCCCGTCGCTGGAATTGAGTCCTGTCGTGGAATAGACATCCGACCCGCCAATCAGCGCACTCGCATACGCCACGCCCTCGACTTCCGGAATCGAGCAAAGTCTTTCCGACAGCCATCCGGTCTTTTCCTGACTGGTTTCGTTGCCGATATCCACGACCGCCAGATTGTTCTTGTCGTAACCGCAGGGATACTCTTGCATGAAGCTGCTCTGGCGCTGCACAAAGAGCACGAAGATGAGCAGCGCCGTGGAAATCACGAACTGGGCGCCTACGAGGATGGTGCGAAGCGTCTTTCCGGACTGCGAAAGACCATAATTTCCCCGCAGAATCATCGACGGCTGGCCCGCCGTGGAATAGATGCCCGGCCAGATGCCGGCAATGATTCCAGTGGCCGCTGCAACTATTCCGACAAAGAGCAGCAGGCCCCCATGCCGGCCGAAAGAAAAGGACTGCATCAGCACGCCCCGGGTCACCAGCAGATCGGAAACCGGACCCAGCAACAGGGCGGCTGCCGCGAAGGCGCAAGCGCACCAGATGACGGACTCCGCGACCACCCGGGCCCGCAACCGCCACGTCGAGGACCCCAGAATCTTCTGCAGGTTCAGGCTCCGGATGCGCAGCGGGGTGAGCGCCACGTAGAAATTGGTGAAGTTGATCAGGCTGATGCCCAGAATCAAGATGGCGATGGCTATGAGCAGCAGCAACTGAGCCCGGCTGCCGCTCTTGTAGACATTGCCTTCGTTCCGAAAATAAATGCTCGTGAGCGGAACCAGCTCAATGGGCGTGAGCCAGTCCCCATGAGGCGAGAAGTCAAAGTGGCTGTTGAACTCGTCGGCCACTGCCTCCGCACTCCCGGCCTCGTCCAACAACAGCCAGCAGTTGTAATTGGCTCCGCCGTAAGATCCTTTTTCGAGGTCTCCGACGGCTAAATACAGGTCGTTGCCCAATTGCGTGTTGGTCGGGAAATCCTCATAGACCCCGGTTATCGTGGCTTCTATGGTCTCCCCATAGAATTTGAGCGTCGTCCTCAGCAGCTTTCCGGTCGCTCTCTCTCCGGGGAACAGATTCTCCGCCAGCGAACGGGGAATGATCACGGAGTTGGGGGCCTCCAAGGCGTGGGCATCGCCCTCCACCATCTTGATGCCGAAGACATCGATGAATTGTTCCGAGACTAAGATCATGTTCCGCTTGTAACCGACGGGGGCTTTGCCGTCCTCTGCCACGGAGAAATAGATTTCTCCCATAAACGGCATCAATATGCAGCCTGCCTGGATGTGTGCCGACGAGGCGATGATGTCATCGGCAAAGCCCCGGGGCAGGATGTTCCGAAAAATCGATTCATCGTCTGTTTTGTCGGCGCGGAACACCCGGTCCGCCGTCGGGTGGCACTTGTCAAAGGACAATTCATAATCCGCCTGCAGGAAGATCATGGCGAATGCCACAAAGGCCGCCACCAATCCCGTGAAGTTCAGGATCACCGCCACAGGATACCGATAGATCAGACTTTTTAAGTTTCGTAGAATCATATTTTTTCGTTTTTACTCGTTTTTCAAGGATTCCACCGGATTGGCCCGGGCGATCTTCAGACAATTCAGGACTACCACAGCCAATACGATGACCAGCACCAGCGCGGCGCCGCAGATGAAATAGAGCGGACTGAGGGATACTTTTTCGGCGAACTGCTCCAGCCACCGGCGGGCGACGAAGAAGGCGCCGACAGAGGCCGGCACGGCCATTCCGAGGGAAAGCGCCATGATTTCCTTGGCGAACGCGGCCAGGATCTCCCGGTCCGTGGCGCCGTTGATCTTGCGGACGGCCACTTCCTTGCTGCGGCGCAGGCTCTCATCCCGAATGAAACCGACCAAGCCCAGCAGCGCAATCAGCAGCGAGAACACCACGCCGATCGCGACCGTATTGCGCATCTTTTTACTGTCATCGTATATTGCACGCATCTGCTCAGCATACGAGACAATTTTGATTTCCCGGTCTTCTATGGCTTGCTCTAAAGCGGCCTGTACCTTCGGAAGCGAGGCAGACTGCACCTTGAACAGCACGTGCGACATCCAGGTGGACTGGGACCGGATATCGCCATAAAACAGGGCGGAGGGACGCGTGTCCATGCTGATCAGATCCCCGATGAGATAGTTTTTGTACACGCCGGAGATGGTAAAACCGGCCATCCCGAAAGATGATTCGTCCAGCGAATGGCCGGTAATGTAGACATGCTTGCCGACGGCGCCGTCACTCCAGTCCGTGAAGTCCGCCATCCTGGCGACGAATTTCTCGTCCACGGCTACTTCTGTGGAATCCGCGGGCGCGCGCCCTTCTACGAACCGGATGCCCATCAGATCATAGAATTCCGGCGAACATTCGTACTGGTCGGCAATGTTGAACAGTTCCCGGTCATCGCCCGGCAGATAGACGTTGTCCCCGCTGGCACCATGATAGGGGAGATTGTTGCTGGCGGCAACGCCCTTTACCTCCGGGAAGGACTGCAAGGTCTGGAAAGCCCTTGACATGGCCTGCCGGTTCTCGCCGAACAGATCGAAGCTGTACAGATTCTCATAGTCATAGCCCGTATCGGCGTAGGAGATCTTCTGGTACTGCCGGCCGATAATGAGCATCATCACCACTAAGAACACGTTGATGAGTACCTGCACCCCTAAGAGTCCGAGTTTCCAGTTCCGGGAATTCTCGGTGTAATTCTTCAGGGCGGCATACACCGGAATCCGCTGGTACAGTTCCGCAGGGACCACGATGGAAATGACAAGCACGAATGCAAGCACGAGCGCGATGGCGATGATGCTCTGCGGAACCAAGAGCGTCGTAAACGGCACGCCCAGCAGGTTCTCGATGATGCTCCGTCCGGCGAAAATGATGATGGCGGACAGCACGAGCGAGAGACCCAGGTGCAGCAGCGCCTCCCCCGTCAGCATGCCGTAAATATGCTTCCCTTCCGCGCCGTAGCACTTTCTGACGCCCACTTCCTTGGAGCGTTTCACCAAGGAAGAGATGACGATCAGCAGGTAGTTCAGCAGGCTGATGACAATCAACAGGACGGCCACGATCGAAAGCAGAATCACCTGTGTCTTCACCTGCGGAGAGGAGGTATGCACCGCGCTGAAAGGCCTCAGGTAATAGCGAATGCTGGTTCCGTGGGCCTCGAATTCCTGCAACGGCTGGTGCGCTTCCTGCATCTTCCGGATCGCATCGGACAGGGTATTGGGATCTACGCCCGGCATCAGTTTTACATAGCCTTTGTAGCGGTCATTGCCTACCCAGTTGTCCGTACTGCTTTTGCTATATGTTTCCATGGACAGGAGGATATCATAGTCTATGCTTCCGTTCCTCGGGAAGTCCTCGAA
>CANPZS010000076.1 GCA_947588835.1 uncultured Bacteroidales bacterium
CAGACCAGTCGGGAGAGTAGGTTGCCGCCGGACTTCGGGTCCCGGACATCGACATGATGCCCGGGACCTTTGTTTTTGTTTCTTATTGCGGTATTTTCGTATATTTGTAGCCGGATATAGAATTCTTGATATGAAAAAGACAATATTGACGGCCGCGGTCCTGGCATTCGCATGCCAGTGGATCTCCGTGGCACAGGAATCCGCGGTTCCTGAGACGGAAGCTCAGAAAGCCGAACGCATGGAATGGTTCGACGATGCCAAGCTCGGCATTTTCATCCATTGGGGGATTTATGCCGTGGACGGAGTGTCAGAAAGCTGGTCATTCCACAATGAAAGGGTGCCGTATGATAAATATATGTCTCAGAAAGACAGGTTTACCGCTTCGGCATACGACCCTGCGGACTGGGTAAGGCTCATCAAGGAGAGCGGAGCCAAATATACTGTACTTACTTCCAAGCATCATGACGGAATGGCTTTGTGGGATACCAAGGCCAATGATTTGGACGTAGTAGCCCAGACGCCTGCGGCGAGGGATCTGTTTACCCCTTTTGCCGAAGAAGTACGCAGGCAGGGACTTCGCCTCGGTATATACTTTTCGCTTTTGGACTGGTCCAGCGATGATTATCCTGTCTTCACACGGACCAAGAACCGCTATGACATAGCGCAGGAGCCGGAGCGCTGGCAGAGATTCGTGGATTTCAATTTCAAGCAGCTGAATGAGATCGCGTCGGCCTATAAGCCTGATCTCATGTGGTTTGACGGAGATTGGGAGCAGACGGCCGAGGCATGGCATGCAAAGGAGATAATTAAGCTTCTGCGCAGCTACAATCCGGGAGTCGTGGTGAATTCCCGCATTCAGGGCTATGGGGATTACGGTACTCCGGAAATCGGCGTGCCAGTGGAGCGTCCGAAGGACAGGTATTGGGAATTGTGCTACACTATAAACGATTCATGGGGATTTCAGCATGAGGACGTCAATTTCAAGACTCCTTTCATGATACTCCGCACTTTCGTGGACTGCATCAGCAAAGGCGGAAATCTGCTTCTGGACATAGGGCCGCGCGAGGACGGCAGCATTCCCGAGGAGGAAGTTGAAGTGCTGAAGGAGCTGGGAAGATGGAACGCGAAACATGCGGAGGCCGTGTACGGCACCCGTGCCGGCATTCCTGCCGATCATGTGCTGGCATTCACTTCGCTCAACAAGGCCGGCGACGTGCTGTATCTATATCTTCCGTACAGGCCGGACGGACCGCTTGAGATAAAGGGCCTTGTGAATGACGTCAAGAAGGTTCGCGTTGTTGGGGACGGCACCGAGCTGAAACATGAGGTATACAACAAGAACGACTGGAACGGCATCCCCGGACTGCTGGAAATAGATATTCCGGATGAGGTCCTCGATCCGATGATCACAGTGATCGCGGTCGAGCTCGACGGCCCCGTGAAGCTGTACAGATGACTTTGATTTGTCAAATGACATTTTTGGCTTAGGATATGAATACTAAATACGTCTTCGTTACCGGTGGCGTGGCCTCTTCCCTCGGAAAGGGCATAATTGCGGCGTCTCTTGCCAAATTGTTGCAGGCCAGGGGATTGAAAGTTACGATACAGAAATTTGATCCATATATAAATATTGATCCGGGTACGCTGAACCCCTATGAGCACGGGGAATGCTATGTTACCGAGGACGGCGCCGAGACCGACCTTGATCTTGGGCATTACGAGCGTTTTTTGGGAGTATATACTTCGAAGGCGAACAACGTCACTACGGGCAAGATCTACAATACGGTGATAACAAAGGAGCGCGAGGGCGCCTACCTTGGCAAGACGGTGCAGATCGTGCCGCATATAACCGACGAGATAAAGCGCAGGATGCTTCTGTTGGGCAAGACTGGCAAATTCGACGTCGTGATAACGGAAGTCGGCGGCACGGTGGGCGACATGGAGTCGCATCCTTTTCTCGAGGCCATCCGGCAGCTGCAATGGGAAATGCCTGACGAGGATTTGCTCTGCATACATTTGACGCTGATTCCATATCTGAGCGCCGCCAAGGAACTGAAGACGAAGCCTACGCAGCATTCGGTGCAGATGCTTCAGCAGTCGGGGGTGCATCCTGACATTATCGTATGCCGCACGGAACACGCACTGACGCCGGAACTGCGAAGAAAGATCGCCCTTTTCTGCAACGTCAGGCCCGGACATGTGATACAGGCCCTCGACGCCCCGTCCATATATCAGGTTCCCCTGAGCATGGAGGATGAAAGGCTGGACGTGATGGTGCTGGAGCACTTCAGGATAGAAGGCCTTCCGGAGCCTGATTTTGCCCGGCTGAAGGATTTTCTGTTCCGCATCGCGAATCCTCTCCGCAGCGTCAATATCGCCCTTGTGGGGAAATATGTGGAGCTGCAGGACGCATACAAATCCATTCAGGAGTCGTTCATACATGCCGGCGCGGCCAACCGCTGTGACGTCAAGGTGCACTGCATCCACAGCGAACAGATAGACGACGGCAATGTGGCCGAAAAACTGAACGGCATGGACGGCGTCCTTGTGGCACCGGGATTCGGAGAGAGGGGATTGAAAGGCAAGATAATAGCCATCAGATATGCCAGGGAGCACGGGATACCGTTTTTCGGCATCTGCCTCGGCATGCAGATGGCGGTGGTGGAGTTCGCCCGCGACGTGCTCGGCATTCCGGAGGCCGATACCACCGAGGTGTCGCCCAACACTCCAGCGCCGGTCATCGACCTCATGGAGGATCAGAAGAGCACTACGATAAAAGGCGGGACGATGCGTCTGGGCGCCTATGTCTGCCGGATAGTCCCTGACACTCTTGCGCACAGGATATACGGTACCGAAACCATATCGGAGCGTCACCGCCACAGATATGAGCTGAACAACTCCTATATCACGCGCATGGAAGCGGCGGGCATGAAAGTGAGCGGGTTCAACCCCGACACGGGATTGGTGGAAATAGTGGAAATACCGTCCCATCCTTTTTTCATAGCGGTGCAGTTCCATCCTGAGTTCAAGAGCACTCCGGAAAGGCCCCAGCCCATCTTCGTGGAATTCGTTAAGGCGGCAATGGCTTGTCACGGGGACGAATGAAAAAGGTCATTGCCATAATTTTGTGTTTGCTTGCGGCGTTTTCGTCCTGCGGCTGCTCAGCAAAAGTGCGCCAGTATCGCGTCAAGGCGGTGGAGGAATATCCGCACGACCCGTCGGCATATACGCAGGGGCTGTTTTTCCATGACGGGCAGCTGTACGAAAGTACCGGCCAGTACGGATCCTCGTCTTTCAGGACGGTAGAACTGTCCACCGGCAAGGTCCTGAAGAAGATAGATTTCGCAAAGAAATATTTTGCCGAGGGTTCGGTGATTATGGGGGATGAACTATTTATCCTGACGTGGAGCAACAAGGTGGCTTTCCGTTATGACGCCGCCACTCTCGAATACCGTTCTTCGGTAGGATATCCCCGCGAAGGCTGGGGGCTTGCCACGGACGGCAAAAGCCTGATAGCGAGCGACGGAAGCGCCTATATCTATTTCATGGACAGGGATTTTAGGACGCAGAGGCGGATAAGGGTGACGATGGACGGCAGGCCGGTCCGTTTCCTGAACGAACTGGAGTATATCGACGGCAGGATATGGGCCAACGTATATACTACGGACATGATAGTGATAATCGATCCTTCGGACGGCAAGGTGGAGGCGACCGTGGACTGCAGCGGACTGCTGCCCGCCTCCCTGCGGGAGCCGGAGACCGATGTCCTGAACGGGATAGCCGCCGACGGCGGCAGGATATATCTTACCGGAAAGAACTGGAAACGGCTCTACCGGGTGGAACTGATAGAGAAATGACCGTTTTTGCGGTCCTTTATTAATAAATAACGATATGCGGGGGTACCGGACAAGTTCCGGTTGAGAGAGTCCCAATGAACCTGATCCGGCCCATACCGGCGTAGGGAAGCATTAATCTCGTAATGCGGCGCAGTCCGCTTCCCCCTTGCATTAAAAAATTGTTTTATGCGAGGTTTTTTATTTTTTCCGTCATCGCTGCTGTTGGCAGCCATGATCGGTTTTCCCGTTTCGGCGCAGGAAAAGAATGAGGAGTATGAACGTCTCGACAGCGTTGTGGTGTCGGTTTCCCGTGCGGGGAAAAATACTCCTGTCACCTATTCCATGGTGGGTTCCGAAGAGCTCAGGGCCACCAATCCGGTAAATTCGCTTCCTATGACCCTCGGCATGCTGCCCTCGGTGGTGGTCACCAACGAAGGAGGCACGGGGCTCGGCTATTCGAAGCTCACGGTCCGGGGCTCCAAAGGCTCCCAGATCAATGTTACTCTCAACGGCATCACGCTGAACGACAGCGAGTCGCAGGAGGTCTTCTGGGTGAATATCCCCGCCTTGACGAGCATCCTTACGAGTGTCCAGGTACAGCGCGGCCTTGGCACTTCAGCCAACGGTGCCGGGGCTTTCGGCGCAAGCATCAACATGAATACGGCCTTCGTCGACACGAAGCCGCATGCCAGAGTTGAAATAGCGCGCGGCTCGTACAATACGATGATTACGACGGTGTCGGCGAGCACCGGGCTTCTCCCGTCCGGACTGTATTTCAGCGGAGCGTACAGCCGCGACTATACGGACGGATATATAAGGAACGCCTGGGCCAGGGTGCAGTCCCTTTTCGCCGTGGCCGGATGGATGCGTGGAAACAATTCGCTCAGGCTTACTTATCTGATGGGCGACCAGCATACCGGCATCACATGGAACGGCATTGACATGGATGCGTATCTCAGGGACCGCCGTTACAACGATGCGGGCGAATGGTACGACGAATACGGCAACGTTCATTATTATGACAACGAGTCGGACAACTATACGCAGCACCATCTGCAGCTGAACTATACCCGCCAGCTCGGCAGATCGTGGATCTGGACCACGACGCTGAACTATACGCGCGGCGACGGCTTCAACGAGTATTACAAGGCCGACAAGAAATTCACCAAATACGGCTTCCCGTCCGGAAGTACCGTGGAGACTCCCAACGGGACTTTCCCCGCATCTGAGAAGAGCGATTTTATAGTACGCAAATGGATGGGCAACGATTATTATGTGTTCAATTCCGAGGTAAAGCATGACGGCGGACGCCTTCATTTCGTGGGCGGCGTGAACGCTTCCGCGTATGACGGCGATCATTTCGGCGAACTCCTGTGGAACAGCCTTCTCGGGGACGCATACGACTATGCCCCGCATTATCCTGCCGGTGAAGGCAACGACTGGTATTTCAACAACAGCCTGAAGAAGGAACTGAACGTTTTCGGCCGTGCCGAGTATCTCCTTACGGACAGGCTGACCGCATATGCGGATCTGCAGTACAGAGGGGTTTCGCTCAGGATGGACGGAACGGACGACGAAGATGACCTGAATCTGGCGTATTCGACCGAGTGGCATTTCCTGAATCCGCGGGCCGGACTGACCTATGCGTGGAATTCTGGGCAGAAGGCCTATCTGTCCGCAGCCCTCGGCCACAGGGAGCCCGGAAGGAGCGACATCAAGGAGATAATCGCGAGCAACAACCTCGGCGGGTCTTCGCTTGAGCTCAAGCCGGAGAAAATGCTCGACGTGGAGGCCGGCTACGAGTATTCGTCCGAACGTTTCTCCGGAAGCGCAAACGTATACTTCATGGAATACAGGGACATGCTGCTTGAAACGGGACGGCTGAGCGATTCGGGGTATCCGATCAAGAACAACGTCGGCTCCGCATACCGGAGGGGGCTCGAGCTGAGCGCCGCATGGAAGGCGGCTGAATGGCTGAAAATAGACGGCAATGCCACCATAAGCGCCAACAAGATAAGAAAATACGAAGATTCGGCGGCCTGCATAGACAGTTTCGACGATTGGAACGAGCTTGGCTATTCAAAGGCATATGCCTCTTTTGACAAGACAAATATCCTGCTGTCACCGTCTTTCATCGGCATGGCCAGATGCACCGTGTCCCCGTTCGTCGGTTCTTCGTCCGCACTGAAGGGGCTCACCGTATCGCTTGACGGCAAATTCGTGGGCAAGCAATATCTCGACAACACTTCTTCGGACGAGCGCTCGGCGCCCGCGTTCTTCGTGAGCAATCTGACGATATCGCACGAATGGGAGCTGCACGGCGGCACGGCAGGCATATCGGCCTATGTGAACAATATCTTCAACCGCAGATATTACGCCGACGGAGGCGCATGGAAATATTATTCTGTCGCCGACGACGCCGTTTCCGGGGGAGTGTACATCTATCCCCAGGCCCTGCGCAATTTCATGCTTAAGCTGACATATTCATTTTAGCCGCCGGCGGCGCGCCCGAGCGGCGTGCGGCCATACTTAAACGTTTAACGCCCGCAATCAC
>CANPZS010000077.1 GCA_947588835.1 uncultured Bacteroidales bacterium
AGAAACTGTTTTGAAATCATATAAAAATTTGTCAAAGGTTGTCAGGCTGCTATTTGTACGACAGCTTATAAGTGTAATTGTGGGTGCCTCCGTAAGAATCCTTCCATTCTTCGTAAATCGTTACAGGCCGTCCTTTTGAATCGAGCTCGTATTTATAATTGAAATATACAATATATCCATCCGTTTCAATTCTTTGCGACTTCATCAGATGCCTGGTGTTCCGCCCGCAACAAATAAGAAAGCTATAATTGTCAACATCAGGAGACATGACCTCAATCCAAAGATTTTGGTTATTGATGTAATCATAATAAGAATAATAGTAAGAGTAGGTTACCGTATTATTACTATTGTTGCTGTGTATTTCAATCAAATCACCGTTTTCCCATATAAAGCAATCATCGAAATAATCATCGAATCCACTGTCATAAGCATGTAGTATTTTCATCAGATAACCGTCATTGTCGTATTCATGACGTACTGATCCGTCTATGATCGGGAACCCTTTATCGTTCAATAGAAGCGTATCACCCTGATTACCATCTTCAATCCAAATGAGTTTGTTACCCTCATAAACAAGCGAGATATCATTCACTGCTATCAGCCGATTTTGTTCATCGTATTTGAGAGTAGCGGTTGACATGAGCGTATTATCATCGGAATTGAATGTTTCGACCCGGGTGACATAATAAGTCGTGGTATTCCCTCCGTCACCGGAGCCTTCGTCATCGTCTTTGGTACATGCCGTGAATGAGATTGCCATAAGCAGGGCGGCTGCACAGAAAAACAACTTTTTCATATAATGGTTTGTTTATCTTACAAAGTTAGAAAATTCTTCGAGATTCCGATTGGCAAACTTCTGAAATGGGCGTTCCATTGCAGAAAAAATATATTGAAAATCAAAAAAAAAGACCGATCCTTTCGGGCCGGCCTTTTTGGTTTCAGGAAGATTATTGCTGGTCGGAATCCCACCAGACGGGGATCGTCCACATGTCGTCGGCATTCCACCAGTTGTCGAAGCTGCCGTTCGTCGAAGTTGCACCTACGACTTTTTCGCCTATCGCGTTGAGATTGGCGGTGTTGTAGTTGTATTCGTGGCTGGAGACCCTCCATCTTCTGGGCTGTTTTCCCATAGGGATTGTCAGCTGGGCGTCCGCGTTGATGTAGTATTCCGCGGGAACGTGCCAGTTGAGGAACAGCGATTCGTCATAGTCGTAACGGCGCATGTCGTTCCATTGCTCTATAGTGAACAGCATCGCGATATGCTTCTGGGTGAGAATCTTGCCGAGAGTCAGATCGCCGGAAGTCCCGATGCCGTTGTTGAGGAAGTTATTGATGTCGGCTTCGGTCATGGGCGTCATGGAAGGGCAGCCGGCATAGTTCGCGTCCTGCGAAACCCACTCGGACAATTTGTCGTTGATGCAGTCGATGTTGGCCTTGATGCCGTTTTTGTATGCTTCGAATGCGCCGGAAGTATTGCCCTGGTTGAAGAGGACTTCGGCCCGGATGAAGCAGGCTTCGGCGTAGCTCGCTATGAAGTGAGGCGACGTGGCGCGGGTGTAGAAACTTCCCGAGAGCGCTGCGCCCTCGTTGCCTTCCACGATATAGCGAAACATGTTCGCCTTTCCTTCGTATCCGGTAGAGCGACTTCTCTGATCTACGAATACGGTGTCGCCCTCATGGTTCTCGATTTTTATCACGTATCCGCCGTTCTCGAATCCGGAAGGGGCTTCTATGTTGCCGTTGGTACGGATCGTAGTGTTCATGTCCACGCCTATCGTGCGGCGCCAAAGGCCGTTGTCGCTCCATTTGATATCCTGCTCATATCTCCTGTCGGAGCCGGTGCCTTTCTTGGAGCGGGCCCAGGGGAGAATCTTGTCCGCCCTCGGATCCTCTACGCCGTATCCGCCGAAGTCGGTGAGGTTTTCGAAAAGGGTGCGGGTGAAATAATATCCGCTGTTCATGCCGATGCAGCTGTACAGTCCGCTCCAGTCCGTAGGCTCGTCCCATCCGAGGTTGTCGCTGGGCGTGGTTCCGGAATCCGTGGGGTTGTAGATGATGTTGTCGGCATTGCTCTTCTGGGCTTTGTCGAGGCAGGCCAGAATTTCGTTCGCGTCGTATTTGAGGTCGGCCGCGCTGCCTGCGCCTTTCTTGATGAGGTGGTTGAGCTGGCGGGCTTTGAGCAGATATGCGAACTTGAGCCATTTGTCAACGTTTCCCTGCGCCCAGATGTCGTTGGCGGAGAGCGGAACGGCGTTGGGGCCCTGGGTCATGGAGAGATATTCTATGGCCTGGTCAATGTCCTCCAACGTATGCTGGAACATCTCCTTGCCGGTGTCGTAGACCGGAGTGACATTCTCGCCGAGCGCGTCGGAGTAGGGAAGTTCTCCGTGGAGATCGTTCATCATGGCGAAGCCGAGCGCCTTGATGAGGTATCCTACGCCGGCGTAGTGATAGGCCTCGTCTTCCAGTGCGAAGTCTATCATCTGTCCGAGATTGCAGGCGGCGCCTACATACCACCACTGGTATACGGTGGTTGTTCTCCATTTCGACATCTGCCACTGGGCGTATTTGCCCTGGTTGCTGGTCCTCGCCGTCGCCGTCAAATCGCCGCACAGCATGGCGACGGGCTGCGCGCCGATGTTCATGGCGTGGTTGGTGTAGAACTGTATGTGCGACAGTCTCTGATAATAGGCGGCCGATTGGTCTGAAGCCGTATTGGGATCGATGTTTACGTCGAGCCAGTCTCCGCAGGAAGCGAGAGAAAGGGCGGCTGCGGCAAATCCGCCGAATATAATTGATTTGATGAGTTTCATGTTGTCAATCATTTATTCTGTTAGAAGGTAAGGTTTACACCGATGGCGAAACTTGCCGTGGCAGGCACGCCGCAATAGTCGAAACCGACGGAGGAAGAACCGCCGATGCCCGCGCCGGAAGCGGCGGCTTCGGGATCACCTTCGTAGTTGGTGAACAGGAGCAGGTTGTTTGCCGAGGCCGTGACGACGGCCCGGCTGAACACCTTGGTCCTCTCGAGCAGGGATGAAGGCAGATTGTAGCTCAGCGATACGGAGCGGAGGCGGAGGCTGTTGACCTTGGTGATGTAGTTGGCCGTCTCGTTTCCATAATAGCTCGTGTAATAGCTTTTTATGATATTGTATCCGAGCTGGGTCTGTCCGTTGATCGTATATACCTGGTCGGGTGCGAACTCGTAGTGGCGAGGCTCGTATACGGGAGCGGTGGAAGTGCCTACGTTCTCCACGCCGTCTATGACGAGGGTCTCATTGCGGACATCGGCCGAGAACTGGCTCGTACCGGCGTTGGTCATATAGTATTTGGTGCCGTTGAATACGTCGCCGCCTACCCGGAACTCCCAGAGCATGTCGAATGTGAGATTCTTGTAGCGGAGCGTGTTGGTCCATCCTCCGGTGAATATGGATTCGCGGTTGCCCACTTCGTAGGTGGTGCCGTCGGTCAGGGGCATGCCGTTTTCATTGAGGACGATCTTTCCGGCATATTCTCCTTCGGCCACCCTCTGCCATTTTTTGCCGGCTATCGCCATGAAGTCTCCGCCCGAGAAGGATGCGGCCTGGGCCGTGCCGTACTGTACGTCGGTGACGTACATGATGTCCATGCCGGCCATGAGCCCTTCAAGACGGCCGCGGTTGCCGGCCATGTTGATGCCGGTGTCCCATGTCCAGTCGCGCGTCTCTACGGGGGTGCCGCTTATGAGAAGCTCCATGCCCTTGTTGAGCACGTTGCCCGCATTGAACGAGCAGAATATGTAGCCGGTCGACTGAGGTCCGCGGGGACTCAGAATCTGGTTGTAAGAGTTGTTGGTATAGAATGCGTAGTCCACTTTCATGCGGTTGTTGAACATGCGGAGTTCGAGGCCGACTTCAGTGGATTCCGTCATTTCGGGCTTGAGATAGGGGTTGCCGCGGGTCCAGGAGTTGCCCAGGCCTATGATGCCGCCGGCATACGAACCTACCGGCCACAGCGCGGTGGCAGTCTCGTACGGGGAGGTGTCCTTGCCGACGGTTGCCCATGAGGCGCGGAGCTTTCCGAAGGTAAGTATGTCGTTTTTGGGAAGGAATTCCGTGAACACCAAGGCGCCGCTGACCGAAGGATAGAAATACGAACGGTTCTCTACGGGCAGGGTGGAAGTCCAGTCGTTGCGCCCCGTTACGGTGAGGTACAGGGTGTTGCGCCAGTCGGCGCGGAATTCGCCGAATACGCCTATCAGGCGTTTGCGCGTTATCTTGTGCTGGAACTGTTTGTTGGCCTGGTCGGTGTTGTCATAGGAATAGAAGTCGGGCACTTGGAAACCGTACGCCATGCGGTAGTCGCTCGTGATGTACGTGTCGTCGGAGGAGAAGCCGGCAAGGAGGTTCAGGTTGAAGTCTCCGAACTGTTTGCCGAAATTGGTCATGACGCTGTTGTTGAGGTATTGGTACTGGGTGGTGTTGTCGCTCATCATGCCGTCCTGCCAGATCTCTTTTACCACGCCGCCCGATGCGATGCGCTTGGCATAGTCGGTCTTGTAGGTGTCTATGCCGATACGGTAGCTTATCCACCACCAGTCGGTGATGTCGGCATGTACGTTCACGTTGCCGGTGAAACGGTCGGTGATATCCCAGATTTTGTTCTTGTTGATGATCCAGTAGGGGTTGTCGCTTTCGCTCCAGGGATCGAGACGGTTGCCGAACATGCGGTAGCGGGTGCCGTCGTCGTTGAGGTAGTGCGTCATGTCGTCCGTCGTGCCGAAGCCGAACAGCCTCTGGAGGGCGCCGTCGCCGCTCGAATTGTAGAGGCCGCCTGAAGTGAGTGTTTTGTCGGTCCTGGCCTGCGAATAGGCGACGTTGGCGCCGAAGGTGAACATTTTCCATTTCTGTTCCCCGTTGTAGCGGAATGTGGTCTTGGTGTATCCCGTTTCGGGAACGACGCCGGACTGGTCGTAGTATGAGGCGGACAGGTAGAAGTTGCCGTTCTTGTTGCCGCCGGCCACGCTGAGGTTGGTGTCGTAGATGCCTCCGCTTTGGAAGAAGTCGCCTATGTTGTCATAGGTCTGCGCGCCTGCGGCGTAACGGTCGCCCCATGACGTGTAGGCGAAGTCGTTGTACACGGTGCCGGTATATGTGTCGTCGACGTACTGGTCTTCCATGTAGCCGCGGCGGAATTCGGTCTGGGCCTTGGGAACGTTCTTCACCCACGAGGAGATGTAGCGTGCGTTGAGGTTGACCTCTACGCGGCCTTCCTTGCCTTTCTTCGTGGTGATGAGGACTACGCCGTTGGCGGCGCGGGAGCCGTAGAGGGCCGAGGCCGCGGGGCCCTTGAGGACCGACATGTTCTCTATGTCTTCCGGGTTGATGTCCATCACGCGGTTCTGGGAAGTCGTTGAAGACGTCGTCGAGCCGTCGAACGCGCTGTTTCCGCCGACGCCGGCCGAGTTGTCATAGATCACGCCGTCGACCACGAAAAGGGGCTGGTTGTCGCGCGATTCCGCGCCCGATGTCGCGCCGCGGAGGATAATCTGTGCGCCTGATCCCGCCGCGCCGGAAGACTGGGTGATGTTCACGCCGGCTATTTTTCCGGAAAGGGAAGCTATGGCATTGGCGCTTTTGTTTTTCATGAGGTCGTCCGCGGTGATGTCATCCACTGCGTAGCCGAGGGATTTCCTCTCACGCTTGAGCCCGAGGGCGGTCACGACCGATTCGTTGAGGTATTCGTGGTCTTCCTGGAGCACTATCCTGAGGGAGCGCTCCGCCTCCACCTCTACGTCCGCATAGCCGATGCAGCTTACCTGCAGGACGCTCCCGGCGGGAACTTTGATGCTGAAGGCTCCGCGTTCGTCGGTTATCACGCCGTTGGCCGTTCCTTTCTGGATTACTCCCGCTCCGGGAACAGGCAGCCCCTGTACGTCGACGACAACGCCTTCGACGGTAATCTGCTGCTGCATGGCGGCTTCCGAAACCGGAATGTCAGCCGCTTGCGCCACCGGGACGGAGATCGTCGCCGCGGCTGCCGCTGCCGCCAGTGAAAATGCGGCGACAAGCGTTCTTGAGCATTTTTTCATACTTGATTTCTTTTTAAATTTGTTCTTTAGTTTATTGTCTTCCGTATCTGGGCAAGACAAGTTGCACATAGCTGTACAAAGGTGGGAATT
>CANPZS010000078.1 GCA_947588835.1 uncultured Bacteroidales bacterium
GTGGGGTACGGTGGCATTTGCGACCGATCATATCGTGATTTCGGATTTGGTAGAATGTAAATAAAAGAATAACAATACTATGTATAATCCATTTTCATTGGAGGGCAAAACTGTCCTCGTAACGGGTGCGTCGTCGGGTATCGGACGCGCTACGGCAATCGAATGCTCCAAAATGGGCGCGACGGCAGTCATTACGGGTCGCAATGCCGAGCGGCTGCAAGAGACTTTCAATGCCCTCGAAGGCGAAGGTCACCGGCAGGTGATTGCCGACCTCTCCGAAAAGGAAGGTATCGAGTCGCTGGTCGGACAACTTCCGCCGCTCGATGGTGTAGCCTTATGTGCCGGCATCGGACTGACCCTGCCTGTTCAGTTTTCCACGCGAGAGAAATTTGACAAGATCTTCAACACGAATTTCTTTTCTACCGTAGAGACGACCCGATTGTTGTACAAGAAAAAAATCTTGAAGCCCGGATCGTCATTGGTTGTTATCGTCTCCATCGGAGGTATTACATCGTTCAATTACGGCAGTGGCATATACGGCGCATCAAAGGCGGCGCTCAATTCCTTCATGAAATTTTGTGCGCGAGAGTTCGCCGTTCGGCAAATTCGGGTAAACTGTATTTGCCCGGGCATGGTCGAGACACCGCTGATCCATCGTGGGACATTGACCGAAGAACAATATCAGCAGTATATGCAAACGTATCCATTGAAGAGATTTGGCCGACCTGAAGAAATTGCGTATGGGGCTATTTATTTGCTTTCTGATGCGAGTTCTTGGGTCACAGGAACAAATCTCTTTATTGACGGGGGGGGGACAATTAAGTAACAGATAGTCAAAGAGGTAATAATTAAGAATGGCAATCCTTCAATATTCGCAAGTCGGAATTACGGCATTGGCCGGTTGCGTCCCGAAACAGGTAATCGACAATTATCATTACACGCAATATTTCCCGGAAGAGGATGTACGCAAGGTGGTCGATAAAATCGGCATTTACGAACGGCGCTTTGCCGATGCCGCCACGTGTTCGTCGGATTTGTGCCAGGCGGCGGCAGAACGACTGATTGAAGACAACGGCATATCCCGCGACGAGATAGATTTATTGGTGTTCGTGTCACAGACGCCTGATTACCGGATGCCGGCCACCTCCATTCTGCTGCAATCGCGGTTGGGTTTGCCGTCGGGTACGATAGCATTCGATATTAGTCTGGGGTGTTCCGGTTTCATATACGGATTGAGTGTCATGTATGCCTTCATGGAGCGGTGCGGACTGCGAAAGGCCTTGTTGCTCGACGGCGAAACACGTTCGAAAGTCTATTCCCCCAAAGACCGGCACTCGGCATTCATCTTCGGCGACGGAGGAATCGCGGCGTTGATCGAGCGGAACGAGAAATTCGGGACGAGTTGGTTTTCGATGAACAGCGACGGCTCGCGGGGCGACCTGATCATGATACCCGGAGGCGGTTATCGCCATCCGAGCAGCGAAGCAACATTGCGGGAAAAGGTGGTCGATGAGTACGGAAACATCCGCAGCGACGAACAGGGATATATGAAAGGCAGCGATGTATTCAATTTTGTAATCAGTGAAATACCCAAAGACATAAAACGGTTGTTTGCAGCCTCCGGCGAACGAATCGAGGATATGGACTGGTATGTATTTCATCAGGCAAACAATTTTATCAACAGCTACATCGCCAGGAAATTGAAACTCGATACCTCGCGCATACCCTCGACAATACACAAATACGGCAACACCTCGTCGGTGTCGATTCCGCTGACCATAGCGGATTGTCTGCGTGACCGCATGCAGGGAGAAAAAAGATTGATGTTAAGCGCTTTCGGCGTCGGCATGACATGGGCTACGGCAATCGTTCCTTTCGTCGATTGTTGCATCAGTGAAATAGTGGAAATATAATTTTCATTCAATAATATAAACTATGAATCCAATATTCGGATTTGGCAGAAACTAATAAGAAGTAATTATGTATAAAAAATTAAAACTCTACAGATTTGTAACCGTATTCGCATATTGTAAATCGAGTTGGTCGAATAGTGCTTTCGTAAAGACGAAATGTCCGACAAAGAACCGTCTCTACATTTATTTCGATTTGATATACTGGTTTGTATTTCACGGGTTCGATTTTAATGATTACTGCACTTTTAGATTTTGGAACAAGTCGGCACAAGAGCGCAAAACTTATATCTCCTTGCGTAAAAACAATAACCACCTTACCCTAATGTTTTCCACGCCTGTCGCTGTTCAATTGTTTCGTGATAAATCCTCCTTTAACCAGCGATTTGCCCCATACGTTCATCGTGCATGGATAACTACGGCAGGTCATGGTTGGAATGAAATATCGAATTTTATCCACAGACAGAAGAATGTCATTGTGAAACCGATAGATTTGGCGTGCGGGGTAGGTATATTCAAAGCTGATGATTCTGAAAGTCAATTAGATATGCTGCGACGCAGGATTTTTGAGGGGGGGGGAATTTTATCATTGAAAGTATTGTCGAGAACAACCAGTCATTGAAAATACTTGCTCCGGCTTCATTAAATACGGTTAGGATAGTAACGGTTATAGACAAAGACCAAGAACTGCATATTGTCGCGGCATTATTGCGTTGCGGAAACGGCAGATCGACGACAGACAACTTCCATTCAGGAGGAATGGCTTGTCCAATAGACTTGGAAACAGGGAAATTGACAGCGGTGGCGTATGGACAGGAATGTATGGAATATACCGAACATCCATACTCCCACATTAAATTCGACGGCTATGAGATTCCATGTTTTCAAGACCTTATGCAGATGGTTCGGGAAGTCGCTTTTTGTGTCCCCGAGGCAAGATACGTGGGTTGGGACTTGGCGATAACGCCCGATGGAATAGAACTCATCGAAGGCAACATCCCACCCGGAGAAGATATAACGCAGATCTATACCGGAAAAGGTATATTATATCAATTATTAGAATGGAAATAATCTATAATCTTTATAAAACATGACATACTTAACACTAAATAATGGGGTTCAGATGCCGCAAGTAGGGCTTGGAACTTATTTAATACCGAATGGAGAGTTAAAAAGAGTAATCGGAGAGGCTTATGAGATGGGATATCGCCAATTTGATACTGCTTGGAGATATCATAATGAGCGGGAAATCGCATTGGCGTTGAAATATCACGGAATAAAGAGAGAAAATGTTTTTATAACAACAAAGGTTAATGCGGATGCCTTGTATTATTTCGGATACAGGTATGGCAAACACAGGATATTCAATTTTCGCAATTTTAGATCTATTAAAAACGTTGTTTTAGAATCCTTTGAAAACCTTCAAACAAATTATATAGATTTATTTCTCGTGCATTGGCCGTGGCCGATGTACCGGAGAATGTACGAGGTATTGACAGATCTATATCATGAGGGCAGGATTAGAGCAATAGGTGTATGTTCCTGTATCCCCCCACATTTACAGGCACTTGCAGAAGTTTCTGATGTGGTTCCAGCAGTAAATCAGTTTGAAATAAGCCCACTCAATACCCAAAAGCAATTGATTCAATATTGTCAGAATAAAGGAATCATAGTGGAGGCGATGAGTACATTCAGTCATTACAGATCGAATGAACCCCGTATGGAGATTTTGGAGAATCCGGTAATTCGACCAATTGCAGATAAATATCACAAATCTATTGCGCAAGTGGTTCTCCGGTGGTTGATACAACAACAAATAGCCATAATCCCCAAAACATGGAATTTCGATCGTTTGAAAGAAAATATCTCCCTATTTGATTTTACTCTAACAGAAGAAGATATGTCGATAATCGACTCTTTGGATAAAGGTAAATTTTTGAATTACAATCCATATATAACATTCAATACACGGCCGAAATATAAAAAGAATTGGTATAGATAATAAAAATATAATGGTGGATAAACGTATTTACCTGTGTCTGGCACACATGTCGGGTGCGGAGCAGAAGTATATCAAAGAGGCGTTCGACACGAACTGGGTGGTGCCGTTGGGGCCGAACGTGAACGGATTCGAGAGCGACCTCGAATCTTTTGTCGGCGAAGGGAAGAAGGTCGTTGCCCTGTCGTCGGGTACTGCCGCCGTGCATCTGGCTCTGATAGCCTGCGGCGTGGGTGCTGGCGATGAGGTCATCGTGCAGGATTTCACCTTCTGCGCCTCCTCGCACCCCGTAACCTACCTCGGCGCCACGCCCGTGTTCGTCGATTCCGAAAAAGATTCGTGGAATATCGATCCCGACCTATTGGAAGAAGCCATTAAGGATAGAATAGCCAAGACGGGCAGAAAGCCGAAAGCGATCGTGCCGGTGGCGCTGTACGGTATGCCGTACCGCATCGACCGCATCATGGAGATAGCCGACCGTTATGATATTCCCGTCATCGAAGATGCCGCCGAAGGCTTCGGCTCGCGCTATGACGGACGGGTATTGGGTACTTTCGGCCGGTACGGCGTGCTGTCGTTCAACGGCAACAAGATGATTACCACTTCGGGCGGCGGTGCGCTGATTTGCCCCGACGAGGAGGCGAAGAACCGGATTATGTGGTATGCCACGCAGGCACGCGAGGCCTATCCCTACTACCAACACGAAGCAATCGGTTACAACTACCGGCTGTCGAACATCTGCGCCGGCATCGGGCGCGGACAGATGACTGTGGCGAGCGACCATATCGCCCACCACAAACACGTATTCGAGCTGTATAGGGAACTGTTCGCCGACATCTCGGGCATCGAGGTACACGGCAACCCGTCGGAACGCTCCGATGCGAATTTCTGGCTGAATACGATTACTATCGACCCTGCGATTCGCATCAAGGGACAGGAGAATGCCTACAAGACGACCATCAAGGGGGCGGTTGGCGGCGCGGCAGGTGTCGTACACGCGACGGAGGATGCGCATACCGACTGCGAACCGAATGCCAACGTGGAGGCGCTGCGCATGGCATTGGACGCGGCAGGCGTCGAAGCTCGTCCGCTGTGGAAGCCGATGCACCGGCAGCCGGTCTACAAAAACAATCCCGCCTATGTGAACGGCATTGCGGAATCGCTGTTCAAGGTCGGCATGTGCCTGCCCTCCGGTCCGAACGTCACGGACGAGGACGTGCGGTATATCGTGGATTGCGTCACGGCTGACATTCTCTGAACGGAATTCTCGCCGTTTATTAAAAAAGGCTGGTTGCAGCTATGTCAATCGAAAGATTGATGATTCCATTAGATTTAAGGAATTCCGGTAACATCTGCGTCTTAATGTCGATTGCCTTGCAGTTTTCAGGTATCTTCTTGAATGCCTTTCCGTCGTTGTTATAGCCGGTTTCCTCAGTAATAATGACGATCTCCTCTGTGTTCTTTTTATCGTATGTATAGAGAATCAGAGAACAATCTGCAGAGTTGAGATAATCACCTCGTAATTTTTGGTATTCGGCATCGGTTAGTTTCCTCTTTTCAGAGGCATTGATGAAATTGCAGTCAATGAGGTGGTGGAATTTGGGCGGTGCGACAAGAGAAGATGTACTTGTTCTGTACTTCTTATCCTTGATAAATGGCAACGATTTTACTACCAACCCATTACTTGTATACTCGCACTCGGCTGCAACTTTATCCAGGACAATGATTTTTTTGTCGAGGATCTGCTCTTTCAGGAAGTCCTTCAGCCTGTTACCTTGATCAAAAGGGAGGTAGTACCTTACAAAGGATATAAGCGAACAAGTATCAATGACGGCCTTCATAGAATACGCTGCTTATATCGTTGCTCTTTATGTTAGTGGTCAAAAAAGGGCATAGTGAGAAAGCAAGATATCTTTGTGACAAAAAAGAGCAAAGATGTACAGCAGTGAAGAGTTGGAGAAGTTCTACTTCGATTACCAGACCGAATGGATGCCGCGAGGGATGTCAATCCAGGCATATTGTTCACGGAACAACGTTCCATACAAGATACTTGACCGATGGATCAGGGACATACACAGGAGAGTGGTTCCGGTGGA
>CANPZS010000079.1 GCA_947588835.1 uncultured Bacteroidales bacterium
CGGCGGTTACAACCTGACTGTAAGAGATGAGAACGGTGATGAACAGACTATCTTTGTTCCGACCAGCTCGACAATGGTAGGTATCGAGGAGGTAAGAGACGACAAAAAGCCTCTTGATATCTTCTATGGTGTCGTTTATCAGGCCGTAGATTGGGACGGTACTAAAGGTGGCGCCGACAAGAAAATGCAGACCGGCATGTATCCCGTACTTGAAGAGGACGTACAGGTTATGCTGAACCCGACGGGTGTCGATGCTACGGCTTACAGGTTCGACTTCAGAGCTTCCGACAACAAGGAGCTGTGGGGTTTGACTTTTAACGACATGGTACCTTATGTCGGTGAGAAGCTTCTGGCAACAAGAGCCGTTTCTTCCGAAAACGGTATTTGGGTGTTGCCGCGCGAGGTCGCTCGTGTTGAGCTGAATGAGTTGAATGCACGTGCGGATTATGTGACACAGTTCAAGCAGAATAATGGAAGTCTGTATGCATTCGCCTTGAATGCCACCTCCAAGACCGACGCTTCTCAGGTCATCAAATCACAATATATTTATTCTTTCGATCCGAAGAATATCGGTGTTCCGGGCAAGGATGAACCCTATGTGATAAAGGCTTCGTACTTCCATGTTAATAATGGCATACGTCATGCTTATGTTTGGAATGAGTATCACAAACCTGATTTTAAAGACTGGCGGCCTTATAATAAAGCCGGTAGTGTATATGATATAATTGGCGATGTGGATTTGGATCAAGTGATATATGACTACAAGATTGAAATTGACAGGACTCGGATGACTCAGGTCGATATCGACAAATACGGTTTGGAGATTAGTGAAGACGGTTACTACTTTAGAACGACCAAGGAAGCGTCTATCGACAACTTTGTAGATCTGAAGATTAGCTTCATTTTGCTAAATGGCACTAAAGACACACAAACTTATAGGGTCTACATTACAGCCAAAGATCTGGTTATCACAGATACCAACATCGGTACCATCAATGAGCCATTCAATGCCGTTCTTACATCAGGCAGGTATGTATTGGGAGCCAAGGAACTTGCTTTCAATCCGAAGGAAGTATTGGGCGCTAATTACGACGAATGGGTTGATGCTATGTTTGATAAGCTGTATAATGTTAATTCGGTCTTGCTTGACAAAGATAAAGCAGATAGCTTGAAAGTCGGTATTTCTATCTTAGGCGGTGACCCGATCAACAATGACGCAACTTATAATGACTTGTTAGTTAAGAACTTCTTGTATATCGACTATGTAGATGCCGGCGGAAAATCTTGTATCTATGGTGTTGCTAATGATAAGGTTTTGAGCAGATTGGCGGATATCGCCGCTCTGAAAGTCTACTTCATCGCAGGTACTTATCATCCTTCTGCTAGCGATCCTTATGTGGGTACAATCACTAACCTTGAGGATAATACGGATGATGTAATAAAACCGTTCTATACTGTTAGCGGAAATGCATCTTACAATCAAGGTTTTGCAATACCTTTGGACAACGCATTCAGCGTACGAGTTGCCGCAGAGAAGGAAGAATATGAAGTTGCCGCCTTCACGTTCAAGTTTCAGTTGACACAGCCGGAAATTGAAAAGGTGGGTATCGTTGTTAAAAAAGACGGCGAGTTTACAACATGGACCAGTAAGAAAGCCGCCGGACAGAAAACGGCTGACGTATTGGCTGTATATGGTGCTTATGATGATGATGAAATGCGCCTGCCCATGTATGAGGCCTTCGATATGTGGACAAAAATGCCTTATCGCAGCCAGAATGATAATGCTAAGTACTTTGGACTGAATATGCGGCCGGATACTTATAATGCCGTATTGTTCAGTAAAAATGTTAGTGATGTTAATAGAGGAACACTTGCTGATATTGAATATGAAGCAAATTGGAGGGAGTATGAAACATTTGTTCACTTTGATCCCAGTACGCCTCGCACTGATGCCCCCGGCCCGCAAGTTGTTGTGGATATTAATTATCACTTCTTCGGAGTATATCCTGCTTTGCCTACACAGTTACCATTCTATACCGATGCTAATGGTAAGGCACACCCTGGATTCCTGTTGCAGTACACCAGCACGATAGCGAACTCTACAATGGAGACTAAGGAAACTATCTACGACGCACACGCCGGTACACACTATGTATTCATCTCCAACGATGATATCGTAGCCAAGACCGAAAAAGAGCGTGAGTTTGTACTGTTCGACGGGCTTGACGCAAAGGGCAATTGCACACCTCGTGCGAAGTTGAATGACGCGCGTGGCTTTAATGAAGACATTCGTCCGTTCGTTGATCCGGTTGACTATAAAATTACGGCTAAAGAGGTTGGTGGTACCGGTAAAAAAGTTGATGTTGTTCCTGAGACTACTCCTGCTATGCCATGGGTTGTAAATCCAACTACGAGCACTATTGAACCCCTCGTACCTGATCCTGCTCCTGTTGATGGAAAGATTCATGTTTATCTGTTCCCGTCTTCTCAGAAATATCCTGTAGGTGACACTAATTTCCCGAATGGCCTGCCGGCTGTAGAAGGTGGCTTTGTTATCCAGCTGGGTCAGAACATTGAATATCGCCAGCCGATTGAAGTTACTATTGAAGTAAAAGACGATCTTGGCTACAGCCAGAATTTGAAGGTGGTAGTTCAGAAACTTGAGGATTAATCATCTGATTATGTCCTTTTATAAAAAAGAGGCTCCCGAAGGAACCTCTTTTTTTGTTGTATGACATGCCCGTCATACAACAAAAGAGACAGCCAAGTCCCATTCGACTTGGCTGTCTCTTCTTATGGATATTTACCGATTATCTGAAAGATATTCGATAGATACTTTCTTTTGCAGGGCGATTAACGAGGAACTACGGTCATATCCAGTTCAATCACTACGTCATGGTCGTACATGTCTTTGTAAACCAACTTCAGCGTAGAAGGAACATTGGCAGTCGGGTTCGTATTTTCAGAAATTGCCGTTGCTTTGAAGTAAAGTCTGTTGCTACTATCCTTATCTACCTCGAAGTATTCGTCCTCTACACCGTTACCCTTAGAGATTACATGAGCTTCTACAAACTGCAAACTGCTCTGGTAAGGTTGATCCAGCCATGCGCTGTATTTTCCGTCTCTTGAGCTGGCGCCCACGATAACAGCATCAAAGGAGTATGCTGCTCCATTCGGTGTTGCGAATGTGTAGTCAGAACCATATTCCAACTCGGTAATAGGAGCATTTTTACCAGTCCAACCTGCAGATGGGTATTTTTCTTTCACTTCCTCAGCTGTACCCCAATGCCACGTGTAAGTATCATTGTAGATGCAGTTGAATACGGTCGGGAATGTCGTTACTGCTACCCTATAGTTAATGATGTTTCCGCTTGCATCTTTTGTTTCAGAAGATATCTGTCCGAAGTCGTAGTACACGGTAGTGGCATGTTGCGTCTTGTTGTCGATGTAGTCCTCAGCAACAACCTCCAAATCTGCAGTACCTGCTACCTCATTGGCAACATCCTTACCGCTTGCTTTCTTAGCATTGGCGAAGCTGATTACATACTGTGCGGACTCACCGGCTCCCCAATTGAATACATCATCCATATCCATTGTACCCTTCGTTGCATTTGGAGCAGTCCACGTGTCAGGTACTAAGTAGCAATTATAAACGCCGTTTGCATCCAGCTGGTTGGTCTTCACGGAGAAGCCTTTGGGTGCCGTAGGCAATTGCTTGGTCATGCTGACATTGATAGTAGCCAATACGAAATCGTCGGCGTTGTAGATAGTCAACGTACCGTTGTAGGTCTTATTGTCTACATACTGAGTCCAGTCAGTAATAGTAGGAACAGTATGTACTTTTACTAGCTTGCTGAAATCTATACTAGAAGAAATACTCGATGCAGTAGTAGATAAAGATGTTGTTGCAAATGAAATGCCCTGGCCTTCAAATACAGCGTCAAATACATGTTCATTTGTGCCAATCTTATCTGTTACCCATGTTGCCTTCACTGCACCTGTCAACTTAGTCAGTGTAACAGCCTCATCAGCCGATTGTTCAGTAGTCGGAAGAGTTGAATTCTTTGCATCCGGTATAATTACCGTGTTGACGGCATTCCAGTCTTGAGCAGGATTACCTACTTTTACATAGAAGGCTTTGCCGTCGGGATCAACCAATGTTCCGTCATAGTTAACAGCATATACGCGGAAACCGATGTAATCGTCGATGATAGTCTGGCCTTCACCCGGATTGATAGTGATAGTCACTTCTGTTCCTTCTACAACCGAGTTCAGTCCTGTGTACTTGTATGAATTCCATGCGTTCCATTCGGACGGTGCAGACTCTACGGCATTCTTTTTATAATCCAGCGTTACATACATAGCACGAATGTTTTCAGGTGCCTCGATCTTATCAACGTTTTTAGTCAAAGAAATAACGATGTCTTCGCCCTGAAAGGCAGGATATACATCTTTACCCGAACGGTCGTCACTCTTATCGTCATCAACGTTTATATTCGCGCCTTTTGTGACAGGAACTACGGCAGCTTCGTTCTTCCATTTGTATTCCGGTGCAAGAACTCCCGAGGCTACATCTTGCTTCAAACTCTTGTTCGGATTACCGCTCGCATCTTTAGGAGCATAACGGTTGTTGATGTCCTTTATATTCTTGTCATTTACAAAATAATTCAGCTCATCTACCGGTTCATACTCCGTCCAATCCAAAGTCAAATCATAAGAAGAAGTGACATATCTGGATGCAGTTTCTTCAGCAGTCGGTGTGTTGTTTACTTGAACGGCATACAAAATTGACTTATCTTTTGTCTTTGAGGCAGCCGCAAATTCATCCTTATCATATTTGGTCAGTTCTACTTCTACTTCCCAAAGTCCGCTGTTTTCAGCTGCACGTGTGAGCAAGCCACTGAACTTCTTCACGCTCTTTATAGTAACCATATCGTCCAAGTTCTTTCCCTGGCTGTTTACCAAAGAAATCATTTCCGGCGTCAGGGCTGCATTTGTCGGTGAAACGCGGACAATGAATGCGGTGGGAGTCTGTACCTGGTTGCCTTTCTTGAAGGTAATAGCATTGGCAATATCCTCTTCAAACACATTGTCCTGCTCGTTAGCAGTAGAGAATTTCAATACGGTATTTGTTGTCGTCCAAGAAGGATTGGCTGTAAACGAAGTTACCAGTTCAACGCTCGTCACCATTCCTGCCACCTTGCCTATGAGGGCTTCAACCTTCTCGGTCGCGGCATTCACTTTCTTCTCGAAATCGGCCAACTGCGCGTCGGTGGCTTCCTTCAGGTCGGCCTTCAACGTCTCCAGTTCGCTCTGCAACGCTTCGATGGCCGCCTGCTTTGCATCGGCTGCCGCCTTGTCGGCCGCCGCTTTCGCTGCATTGGCCTCGGCTGCCGCAGCCGCGGCTGCATCTCCAGCGCTCTTTGCATCGGCCGCCGCCTTGTCGGCTGCTGCCTTGGCGGTTGCGGCTTCGGCGGACGCCTGTGAGGCCTCGGCGGACGCCGCGCTCAATGCACTCTGCAATGATGCGATCTGCGATGACAGCTCGTCCTTGCTCGCAAGGGTGTTGACCTTGTCGCGCAATTCGTCGATGTCATCGCCGTACTTGTCGCAAGACACTGCAAATCCCGCGAGGCCCAAGACGAGGGCTCCCGCCAGAATCAGATTTTTGAATTGCTTCATGATAATAGTTGGTTTGTTTAACATATGTTTTGTTTTCGTTCAGTTGCCAATTTTACCGATTTGGCCATTAGCCGTCTTTGCGTTCAGGGGACATCCGATTGTCGTTTCTGTCCGGTCCGGTGTTATTAGGCTCCGGGCTTTCCCGTCTTCCGGCCGTTCTCCGGCGCGTTTCCGGCATTCATGGGGTTCATAATTATGGCCTTTCCATGCCCCTCGTTCCGTCCCAAAGCCGGCCCCTTTACGAAGGACCGTCCTTAAAAATTTGCATTGATCTGGATTTAGGGGTGAAAAAC
>CANPZS010000080.1 GCA_947588835.1 uncultured Bacteroidales bacterium
GAAAACCTTGCGATACAGAGAACTGCTAACAATTTTAACGCACATGCCAATGTTTGACGAAGAAGATCTTCTCTTCTTTGATCCATTTAAATTCGAAGACGGGACTTCCAAACCGAAATTTTTTGTTGTTCTTAAGAATGAGAATGGATTGTCTTTATTGGCATCTCTACCAACTTCTAAGGACCATATCCCTGCGGACCTCGATGTTCATGCCGGTTGTTATGAGTTCCCCGAAAGGGGAGTGAATGCTTATGTGTTTCTTGCCGGCGATACTGTAGCTATCGACCCTGTAACCGGAAGGGGTTTCCACTTTAGCAAGAATACTTTTATCTACGGCGCAACCTTGAATTTGTTTCCTGTAGCGCCATTTCTACAGCAGCAATCGAACCACGAAACAACTATCACTACAAAGGGGAAATTAAAGCAAGATTTATTTGACAATTTGAAAGAGTGTCTAAAGAATTCTCGGCTGGTGAAGAATAAATTCAAGAGAATGCTATAATAATTAAGCGTCCGCTGATATTGTTTTCGACAACAAAGATAATATTTTTCTGTTTATACCGCGCCAAAAACTGATTATTTCTTCATGTTTGGCGCAAGTTGAACGAATACTCGTTTTAAAACGCAGGCCGGGGTCAGATATCTTTCGCACGACGGCCGAGACACTTTTCGAAAGGCGAAATTTTGCATTAAAATCGCTTTTGTAAAAGTGTTTTATTATATTTGCAAAGAAAACAGTAAGTTAACGAAATCATGGAGTACTCGGATATTCAACCGCTGCTGAATGTGTTTGACCGGAAGCTCGCCGCCACGGATTTGCGGTTCAAACGGTATCTGTATGACCAGATCAATTGGAATGTACGGCTGATTGGCATCAAAGGGGCTCGCGGCGTGGGCAAGACGACGCTGCTGCTGCAGCATATCAAGGAAACATTCGCGCGGCGCGACGAAGTGCTATATGTTTCCTTGGACAATCTGTGGTTCAATAATCACAGCGTGGCAGAGCTCGTGGAGTTTCTTTACACGCACGGCATCGTGAACCTCTATTTCGACGAAGTACACAAATGCAAGAACTGGACGCAGTTGCTCAAAAACTTTTACGACGGTTATCCCGATTTGAACATCGTGTATACGGGCTCGGCTATGCTGGCCATCGACAACTCACAGGCCGACCTGTCGCGGCGTCAGTCGCTCTATACCCTCAACGGTTTGTCTTTCCGGGAATATCTTGAATACGAAGGTGCCGCCTCCCTCCCTTCAATCTCCTTGGAGACGTTGCTGGACACCCATACGCACTATGCCGCGGAGGTCGCGGCGAAGATAAAGGTGCTGAAATGCTTCGACGACTATCTGAACAGAGGCTACTACCCCTACTATAAGGAAGCGGGCAATGACTACCGGATGCGGGTAGCCGAAGTTGCCGGGCTCGTCATCGACAACGACATTCCGGCCGTGGAGGATATTACGTATACGACCGTCCAGAAGATCAAGAAACTGCTGATGGTCATCGCAGAGAACGTGCCCCTCGAACCGAACATCAACCGGCTCGCGGCGCAGTTGGCATCGACGCGTGACCAGACGCTGAAAATGTTATACCTGTTGGACCGGGCGGCATTGCTTTGCCTGTTGTCGGATACGGTCAAAAATTACAAACATCTGACCGGGCCGAAGAAGATCTATCTGAACAATGCCAATCTGATGCATGCCCTGTCGCCCCGCGTTTCGGAAGGAACGCTTCGCGAAACATTCTTTGCCAATCAAGTGGGCGCAGCCGCTCCGCTCACAATCCCCAGACAGGGGGACTTCCTGGCCGACGGAACCTATTTGTTCGAAGTGGGCGGCAGTCGCAAGACCTTCGGACAGATCGCGGACCTTCCGAACAGCTACCTGGCCATAGACGACATAGAAATCGGAAGAGGCAATCGGATTCCGCTCTGGACGTTTGGATGTTTATATTGATTTTATTGTAACAGAGAACCACTATAATCGAAAATAGCTGTCACCAATTGAACAGCAAACGGCAACTTTGTAAAGTCAGGATGAATAAATAAATATAAACATGTTTTTATTTGCATATATCGTAATTTTATTACGATAATGTTAAATATAATCTGTTAAACGGAGTTTTATTTATATCTTTTTGCTGTATAATAGATCAAGTCAACAATTATGATAGCAGAATTCACCATAGAAAATTTTTTCTGTTATTGATTATCTGACTATTTTATGATAGAGGGCAAACACATATAAATGTGATCTACTTTTCCCCTGTCTTCAGATTCTGCAGACAGGTGCGGAGCGACTCCGTCCAATGGGGAATGCGAAGTCCGAAAGTGTTCTTGATTTTCGTCTTGTCAAGCACAGAGTAGGCCGGGCGCTTCACTTTCGAGGGGAACTCGTCGGAATGGCATGGATGTATGTCGCAGGCTGTATGTCCGGCATATTCGGCGATGGCCACCGTGAAGTCGTACCACGAGCAGACACCTTCGTCCGAATAATGGTAGATGCCCTCGTGCCCCGCATACCTGCGGTGCTCCACGATGTCAAAGATGGCGGCCGCAAGATCGCCTGCGTAGGTCGGCGTTCCGGCCTGGTCGAAGACTACCTGCAGCGATGGCCTCGTGGCGGTGAGTTCGAGCATAGTCTTGACGAAGTTTCGTCCGAACTCCGAATAAAGCCACGACGTACGGAAAATGAGGTAACGGCAGCCGCTGCGCACGACAGCCTCCTCGCCGTGAAGCTTCGTCTCGCCGTAAACGCCAGTCGGCGTGCCCCGGCGCTCCTCCCTACAGGGAATGTTGCACGGCTCGCCGCCGAAGACATAGTCCGTGGAGATGTGCACGAGCCATCCGTCGTGCCGCCGCATAGCCGCCGCGAGATATTCCACCGCCGTGGCGTTGAGCAGTTCGGCACGGGCGCGGTCGTCCTCGGCGCGGTCGACGTTTGTATAAGCTGCACAGTTGATTGCCAAGCCTATGCCATGGTCCGCGACCATGCGTTCCACGGATTCCGCATCGGTTATGTCCAGCTCGCCGACATCAGTAAAGACGTACCGGTCCGCACTGCGAGAGGCGGCAAGGCGCAATGACCGGCCCAACTGCCCGTTGGCTCCGGTAACAAGAATGTTCATAAATTGATAAATTTATTGTGCCGCTTTCCGCAGCGGCCGCATGGCGTCAATCCGGATCCGGGACGCCGGTTTTCCCGGCCTCTTCGGCAACCTTCATCAGATATTGTCCATACTGGTTTTTAAGCATCGGCCGGGCCGTCTCCGCCAGCTTTCCGGCAGAAATCCATCCGTTTCGGAACGCGATAGCTTCGATACACGCTATTTTGAGTCCCTGCCGTTTTTCCAGGACCTCGATGTAGGTCGAGGCCTCCGCCAGCGAATCGTGCGTGCCGGTGTCAAGCCATGCGAAGCCGCGGCCCAGCGTGAGCACCTTCAGTTCGCGGTCGGCAAGGAACCGTTGGTTGACCGAAGTGATTTCCAGTTCCCCGCGTGCCGACGGCCTGATGGACTTGGCGACTTCGACGACCTTGTTCGGGTAGAAATATAGGCCCGTGACGGCATAGTTGGACTTCGGCCGTGACGGCTTTTCCTCTATGGAGAGACAGTTCCCCGCCGCGTCAAGCTCCGCGACGCCGTATCGCTCTGGATCGTCGACCCAATATCCGAAGACCGTAGCCTTGCGTTCATCTGCGGCAGTGCGGACGGCTTCATGCAGCATACGTCCGAATCCCGTGCCGTGAAAAATGTTGTCGCCCAGAATGAGGCACACGTCATCATCGCCGATGAATTCCTCGCCGATCAGGAATGCCTGCGCCAGTCCGTCGGGCGAAGGCTGCTCGGCATAATGCAAGTTCAGTCCCAAGTCCGATCCGTCTCCGAAAAGTCTCCTGAAGCCCGGCAGATCCTGCGGCGTGGAAATGATGAGGATTTCACGGATACCCGCAAGCATCAGCACCGAGAGCGGATAATAAATCATTGGCTTGTCGAAAATAGGCAGCAGCTGCTTCGACACGCCCTTGGTAATGGGATACAGCCGTGTGCCGGAACCTCCGGCCAAGATTATGCCTTTCATTTATTGTATATTTGCTTTTATGCAATCCACGATATACCGCACGTCTTCGTCGGGGCAAATCAGCGCGCCACCGCCCGAGATCGTGATCATCTTGTTGCCGTTGAACGACAGCACACAAAATATTTGTTATAATAGACGAAAACTTATATTTTTGTTATTTGAACTTTATGTTATGGAAATGAATTGGCCAATATTGAAGCATCCTCCCGTGGATGTCGCATTATTTCAGTTAAAGTTCGACATGGGCGAATCTACTCTGAATGATTTAATCTCATGTGATGCTGAAATCAAAAGAATTCTACCAATAAGGCGCGAAAGTGTTTCCTCTGAAGTTAACTTTCAGAATACTAAAATCACATTGGGCATTTCGCAAGTCACAGGAACGTCTAAAACGAAAGTTGCTGGTTATTTATATACAAGCACAGACCAAAAAAGCAAAATAGAGATTCGCGAGGGTGTGTTCACATATATTGAAGAGCACCCATACAATAATTGGGATATCTTTATAGGAGATGTCCAAAAATACTTAGGATATTTCTCGAAAACTTTAAATACTCACACGATACAGAGAACGTCTATACGATTCATCAACCGTTTCGTTTTAAAAGAATTCAACAATCCTATTGAATATTTTAAGACCACTATTTCTACATCTGAGGATGGCGCTATTCCGTATCCCATTTCTCAGTATTCATTTAACATGATGATACCTGTTAACGAAAACATATACTCTATAGTAAAACAAGAATTTAACAGAATTTCTGACAAGAACAATTATATATTTGACATTGATGTACTTGATCAGAGTAACCTGATATTTAATATCGATACTATTCTTGAGGTCCTTGTTAATCTTCGTCAAATAAAAAATAAAATATTTTTTGGCAATATAACAGATAAACTGATTGAATTATGCAACTGGGATTAATCGGGCAATCCTTAAAGCCGCTTACAATTGCTGCTGGGCTTGTTTTAGCTGGTCAGTCTGCTTATGCCGACATTGATAAGTATAGCGAGATAACTTCTCTACTCACAAATCATAGGACAGCGAAATACATAAACCTCATAGACAATAAAGAGGACACCTTCCAAAGAACGAAGACTCGTTTTAACATACTATACCAATCTTGGATGGAAAAAACTGCTTTTTTTTCATCAGCTAAAGCAATTGTAGATCACGAAGATTTCCGATCAATAGTTGCTATGGGTTATGATGCCGTACCTTTTATTATCGATGCTATTGATAAAAATCCATCGCCCTTGGTTTGGGCATTGAACTTCATTTACAACGCCAAAATTTCAAACAATCCTAACACAACCATTACACAAGCTTGCAAGCTATGGGTGAAGAAGCTCAGATAATAAAAATCTTTCCAAAACTACAATACGACACGGACTTTAAGATTACAAGTTCATGCACACCCAACTATAACTGCATAGCATGGGCATATTATTATGATGACAGATGGATGTGGCCAGGAGGACAAGAGATGAAAATATGTGATGGATTTCATTATTGGCCCAACGGTGTCGAGGACAGCGAAGATGTTTCTGCTTTTATTAAGAAGCTGTTTTGAAATTATACAAAAAATCTGTTAAGCATAATCTGGACGCAGGCCAGCTGGACCATAGCCTCAG
>CANPZS010000081.1 GCA_947588835.1 uncultured Bacteroidales bacterium
GTTTCCGGCATTCATGGGGTTCATCGTCACGGCCTTTCCGCGCCCCTCATTCCGTCCCAAAGCCGGCCCCTTTACGAAGGGCCGTCCTCAAGAATTCGCATTAATCGGGATTTACGGGTGAAAAACGCATGAAAAACGGGTGAAGACGGAGCAGAAGCGAGATTACGGGCGCCATATCGAATCAAGTGCCCTTACGAAGACGTGTCAACTTTCGGAAATGAACTTTTCCACCCTAACTCAATTTAACAAAGCCGACATTATCAAAAACACAAAGTATTTTGCATCAAAAACACAAAATGATTTTATGGGACAAGATTTAATCATTAATTTTGCATATAGTTATGAAAGAGATGAAATATCTAAGCAGAATCGCGGACAGGACTCTTGATTTGAGGCTTGAGGCTTTTGGTGCAGTGCAGATTGCCGGCCCCAAGTGGTGCGGTAAGACAACGACGGCCGAACGTCGTGCCGCAAGCGTCATCAAGATGCAGGACCCTGACAGGCGGGAGGGTTATCTTGCCACTTCCAGGACAAAGCCCTCCTTGCTGCTCAAAGGTGATACTCCACGGCTGATTGATGAATGGCAGGTCGCTCCGGTAATATGGGATGCGGTGCGCCATGCAGTCGATGAACGAAGGGCGAAAGGCCAGTTTATCCTTACAGGCTCAACAGTAATTGATGACGATGAAATAATGCATACCGGCACCGGACGCATTACCAAGATGGCAATGTATCCTATGAGCCTGTTTGAATCACTCGAATCAAACGGCACAATCTCGTTGCGCCGGCTTTTTGATGACAAGGATTATGATATTGACGGAGAGGTCTCGCGCCTGTCAATCGAGCAGTTGATTTTCGCCGCGTGTCGGGGCGGATGGCCCGCTTCGCTCGACGACATGAGCCCCGACGCAAAATTGCTGATAGCAAAGGATTACGTTGATGTTATATGCAATGAGGATATTTCAAGAGTCGATAAGACCCGGCGCAATCCGGCTTTGGCCCGGTTGATACTTCGCTCATACGCGAGAAATATCTGTACTCTGGCAAAGAAAACTTCTATGCTGGCTGATGTGTCGGAGGAAATGGAGGGAACATCCATGCCCACTTTTGATGACTATGTCGGCGCATTGGAGAAGCTGTTTGTCATTGACGACATTAAAGCATGGTCTCCGGCGATTCGTTCAAAGACAGTAATCCGCACCGGAAAGAAACGATGTTTCGTGGACCCTTCTATCGCCGTGGCATCGTTGGGCGCCTCGCCGGAAAGCCTTGAACTTGATCTCAACACATTCGGATTCATCTTTGAATGTCTTTGCTTCCGCGATCTCAGGGTATATTCGCAGGCTTTGGGCGGCAGGTTATCTTATTACCACGACCGTTCCGGACTTGAGGCCGATGCCGTGCTGCACCTTAATGACGGACGATATGCATTGATAGAGTGCAAGCTTGGAAGCCGAGAGATAGAGGAAGGCGCCAGACACCTTCTTAAAATAAAGCGACTGATAGCCGAAAAGAACAATGCAGAAAAACAAATCGGACTTCGTGAACCGGATTTGCTGATTGTCCTTACGGGCGGAGAAATGGCATACACCCGCGAAGACGGAGTAAAAATAATCCCTATCGGCTGTCTGAGAGATTAGGGCGTCCAAGTCCTGCCGAATTTCCAAACGGATAGGCGCCGAATTTCCAAATGCAACTGCGCCGTTTTTCCAAATAATTCCCGAGAATAAGTTGAAATCCAGAGAAATGTACTACCTTTGCATCAAAGTACAATTCTATGCAATATAAGAATCGGATAGCGGATCAATTGCTGCGTGATAAATTGGAGGCGATGGGAGCCGTATTGATAGAAGGCCCAAAAGCTTGCGGCAAAACGACAACGGCGGAGCAGCAGGCCAGAAGCGTCATTTATATGGACGATCCTGTCAGACAGCGGCAATACAAACAGATGGCTCAGACGGACATCAGCTTTTTGCTTAAGGGGGAAACGCCGCGTCTGATCGATGAATGGCAGGAAGTTCCTCAATTTTGGGATGCCGTCCGATTTGAGGTGGACCATAGAAACGGAGACGGACAATTTATGCTTACAGGTTCCGCGGTGCCTGCCGATACCAAAGATATCCATCATACAGGTACCGGAAGATACGGATGGCTTACCATGCGCCCCATGAGCTTGTGGGAGTCGGGAGACTCTGCCGGCGAAATAAGCCTGTCGGATTTGTTTTTTGCGCCGGACAAAATAGGAGCCTCGAATAAACTCACATTGCCGACGCTTGCATTCCTCGTTTGCCGCGGAGGGTGGCCCAAGGCTTTGCAAAAGACAGAAAAGGCAGCGTTGCAGCAGGCGACGGAATATTATAAGGCTGTCACGAACAGCGACATATCACGGGCCGACAACGTAAAACGGGATGCGGAACGGGCAAAGAGAATTATGCGGTCTTATGCCCGGCATCAAGGTTCCCAGGCAAGCATTGCCGCAATCATTGCCGACATATCGGCCAATGAACCTGAGAATGTCAGCGACGAGACGATAAATTCATATCTTGCCGCGTTGCGGAAAATATTCGTAATTGAGGACATGCCGGCGTGGAATCCCAACTTGAGGAGCAAAACGGCCGTCCGCACGTCGGACACAAGATATTACGTCGACCCTTCGATCGGCGTGGCGGCTCTTGGTTTAGGGCCGAACGATTTGATCAACGACCTGAATACATTCGGATTGTTCTTTGAAACAATGTGCATACGTGACCTCAGGGTATATGCTGATGCCCTGGACGGTTCGGTTTATCATTATAGAGACAAAAACGGTTTGGAATGCGATGCCGTGGTGCATCTGCGGAACGGTTCGTATGGGCTTGTCGAAATAAAATTGGGCGGAGAGAGGTTGATTGAGGACGGCGCAAAGACATTGAAGGCACTTGCAGATATCATAGATACCTCACGGATGAAAGCTCCTGCTTTTTGCATGGTGCTGACAGGCGTCGGCGATTTCGCCTACAGGCGGACGGACGGGGTCTATGTCGTGCCCGTCGGATGTCTGAAAAATTAATCGGCTGCAGAAATCATTAAAGTGTCCATATAAGAGAGAAGGCGCCCTCCGAAATGAGGAACGCCTTCCATTCAATATGTTACGAACCAAGATATTTTGTTTCTCAGTCGATGCGTTTCTTGACGATTACGTCCAGAGTGAACTCATGAGTATGCGCTTCATCCTCATCGTCCTCCGCATACTGATCGGTATACTTGACAGTCAGCGTTGAAGGAACGTCCGCCTCAGGACGGGTCGCTTCCGATATGGGTTTAAATATGAACTTCGTCGGATCCGACTTAAAGTCTATCTCGAAATACTCTTCCTCCCCATTCGCGTTGCTCGTCAATTTGGCCGATACGACCTTGACACTTCCTCCATAAGATTTACCAAGGGTTGCATTGTAAATCTTGTCATAAGAGCTTGTGCCGGTAATGTCATTCGCGAGAACAATTTCGAATTTGGGATCAGCATTTTCTTCTCCGCTTCCTGCACCATACGTAACGGACGGAGTTTCGCCTGTCGTCCAAGCCCAAGTATAGGTGTCGTTATAGATCTCGTTGTAGACAGTCTGGAATGTTCTAACTGTAACCTTATAAGGGTTCTTCTTGTTGTCTGACGAGATATCTCCATAATTATAGGAAACGGTGGTTGCATGCTTGGTGGTGTTGTCAATATAGTCGACGATCACCTCAAGCGCTTTATCTCCTTCGACTTCCTTCGCTTTGGTCTTATCGGCGTCATCGGTGCCTGCGAAAGTGAATACATAGTTCTCAGGGTGTTCACCGAAATTGAAGACGTTGTCCATATTCATCGCACCTAAAGTTGCCTGTTCATTAGTCCATTGCGGGTTTTTATCAGGATCTTTGCCGGAGGTTTCGATAGGAATGAGATATGCATTCCATATATTCTCGGCGGTCAACTGTCCGGTCTTCTCTGAGAATCCGGCAGGAGCGGCAGTAGGCAGTTTCTTTGTGAACGTCACCTTGATGGTGGCGATTACACGTCCGGTAGCGCTCTTCACGGTCAATGTTCCGGTATAGGCCTTGTTATCCTCATACTTGGTCCAAACATCCAATTCAGGCGTTGTCACGACAGTGGCGATCTTGCCCAAATCGACTTTCTCACCTTCCGGAAGAGACTTAGTATCCAAAATGACAGTCTCATTATCAGCAGCGAGGAATTGTGCATGGAATATAGGTGTAGTCTCTTCTATTTCATCAGTGGTCCACGCATATTCATGTGCACCGCTCAATTCTTTGACGTTGTTTACGGCTACAGTATCGGAGAATGTTCCTTTAACGACGACTGCGCTCTCAGGAACGATGGTCGTTGCGGCGGTCCATTCGTCACCCTCGGTGCCGACTTCTACATAGAACGCCTTTCCGTCAGGATCCACGAGCGTACCGTCATAGTTCACGGCATATACGCGGAATCCGATTATATCGTTGATCGCCGTCTCGCTGTCAACGGAGATTTCGGTTTCAAGTTTGCCGTTGGTCACTTCGACCACGTTGTTGAGGCCGGTATAGGAATAGCTGCTCCAGGCATTCCATTCCGAAGGTGCCGACTCTACAGCATTGTCTTTGTCAAGTACGACATAGAATGCACGGATGTTCGGATAAGCCTTGCCATCTTTATCACACAGGCTCACTTTGATGGATTTGCCCTGAACTGCGCGATAGACTTCCAAAGAGGAACGGTTGTCACCGGTAGGAGGCACGCCCTGATCTTGTTCAGCGTTTGCTTTCGCACCCTCTGTTACAGGAGTTACGGCAGGACCATTGTCATTCCATTTCAACTCTTTATAGTACTGATCCTCATTATTCTGAGGTCTGAAACTTACGCTCGTTTTGTCATAACGGTTGTTGATTTCAGCTATAGGAGTCTTATCCACATAATAATTCAGTTCCTTTGCAGGCTCATATTCCTTGGCAGCAACAGTAATGTCATATGTAGAAACGACGTCGCGGTTCTCCAGACCTTCGGTTCCCACAGTGTTGTTCACTTTCACGGCGAACAGGACTTTATTCTCCTCCTTATCCTCCGTAGCAGCCATGAACGTTTCTTCGTCATATTCTGAAAGCTGCAAGGTTATGTTCCAGAGTCCGCTCTCGCCTGCGGCCTTGGTGGTCAGCAGATCGTTGAATTTATCCACTTTCAGCACCTCGATGCAATCAAGGCTCTCGCCCTTGCTGTTGACCAAAGTGATCATATCGGGTGTAAGCACGGCATTGGTGGGAGATACGCGAACCGCCAAAACTTCAGCGGGAACAAAATATTGGTTCCCTTTTTCGAAGGTAAGAGGATTGTTTGTGACATCTTTTCCGAACACGTTCGCCTGCTCATCGGCATAGGTGAATGTCAATGCTTTAGGTGCGTGAGGATCCTCCTGCTTGCTGTAGGAGTAAACCAGTTCCACGCTGGTGACCAATCCCGCCACTTTGCCTATGAGGGTTTCAACCTTCTCGGTCGCGGCATTCACTTTCTTCTCGAACTCGGCCAACTGCGCGTCAGTGGATTCCTTCAGGTCGGCCTTCAACGTCTCCAGTTCGCTCTGCAACGCTTCGATGGCCGCCTGCTTTGCATCGGCTGCCG
>CANPZS010000082.1 GCA_947588835.1 uncultured Bacteroidales bacterium
TTCCGTCCCAAAGCCGGCCCCTTTACGAAGGACCGTCCTTAAAAATTTGCATTGATCTGGATTTAGGGGTGAAAAACAGGACAAAAAAGCGAGATTACGGGTGGTCTATCGAATCAAATACCCTTGTGAAAACGTGTCCACTTTCGGAAATGAAATCCCTGAAAAAAGTTGCCAAATGTCTACTTTTGTAAGCGCGCCACGGTTGACAATCAAGATATTTTTACTATATTTGTCAACCAAAAATAAAAACGATATGACTAATAACACCATTGATATATTCCCCCGCCGACTTAGGCAGGCAAGACTGATGAGAGGTTTCTCCTTGGAAAAACTTTCTCAGTCCCTAAGTTCGTCCGTAACCCGTCAGGCGATAAACAAGTATGAAAAGGGCCTGATGAAGCCTGACAGCCGTATGCTGATTGCTCTTGCCGACGCCCTGGGCGTAAAGATTGATTATTTCTACCGTCCCTTTACTGTGGAAGTTGACAGAGTAGAGTTCCGGAGGAAGCCGGGATTCACTGAAAAAATGGTTCTTGCCATTAAAGAACGCGTAAGGGATGAACTGGAACGGTACCTGGAGATAGAACAGTTGTCCGACTCTTCAATAGATTTCACCCTGCCCCGTAAGGAGGTTGGAACTATTGAGGAAGCAAAGGCATTTGCCGGAGAGATACGCACCCTTTTAGGATTAGGGGATGACGGCATATCAAATGTGATAGAAGTGTTGGAGGACAATGGGATCAAAGTAATTGTGCTGTCAGAGAACAGCGACTTCGACGGATTAAGCGGCTATGCCAACGGTAAGATACCACTTATCGTGCTCAACGGCAACTTCCCTGCTGAGCGCAAACGTTATACTGCGCTGCATGAGCTGGGACACCTGCTATTTGACACTCCAGATGATATGCCTGCGAAAGCTGTTGAAACCATCTGCAATATATTTGCTTCAGAAATGCTGCTTCCATCGAACGTGTTGACCGAAAAGGTGGGGAATACCAGACACGATATATCTTTATCGGAACTTACAGACATTCAACGGCAGTTCGGTATATCGGTTGATGACATAATGCTGTCTCTGCGGGAGCATAAAGTGATAACCGACAGCCGGTATTCCGGATTTCAAAAAAAGAAAAGCACTATGCCTGATTTCCGCGCTTTGGTCGAGAAATCTCGTGTGGAACTGGAGCAGCCCGGTCGTTTTGTACGTATGGTTTACCGTGCGTTGGCTGATGAAGCAATTACTTTCTCCAAGGCGGCCGTTCTTCTCAACACTTCAGTTGACAAGATAAAATCCAATTTCCAATTAGTATAGGCCAATGGAGATAATCGTCAACGACACAAATATCTTCATTGACCTGCACTCAATCGGTCTGCTTGGCGCGTTGTGTGAACTGCCATATGATGTCCGGACTGTAGATTTCGTCGTAGCGGAGATAACAGACCCCGAACAATCGGAGGCAATATCTGAACTGGCAGTTGAAGGGAAAATCAGGATTGAGCGTTTCAATCCTGAAGAATTGGCCGAGATAATATCGGAACATTCATCTGTGCCCGGTAATATTTCTATCCCTGATTGTTCCGTTTGCTATTATGCAAGAAAACATTCAGCCACTCTTTTGACCGGCGACAGCCAGCTGCGGAAATATGCAGGGGCAGGCAATGTCGCAGTAAGGGGAATACTTTTTATATTTGATGAATTAGTAGCCAACAATATTCTTTCCCCGTCACAGGCTGCAATCAAACTACGCGAACTGGTTGCCATAAATGTCCGATTACCTAAAGCAGAGATTGAAAAACGGATTAATCTGTGGTCTAAAGACTAGGAAACTTGATATACTTTTATCATCCAACCGATGTTGCAAAGGTAAGAACAAACGGGAGAATCATCGCTGCTTCTCCCGTTTGTTAACATTCAGGTATTTATCGGCGGCGTCACCCTATTCCTGTTTTCCGCAATGGGACACCCATTTTAGCAGTTTGCCGAGATGATGCCGAGGAGTTCGGTGATTATGGAATCCACCCAGACCGGCGAACAGGTCTATGAATTTCAAACCCATAGGATTTTTGCGCTTTCTGGCTATTATTTTTTGCTTTAACATACTAAGTTAGCGTTTTTTACGGATATTTCCGTATGATTCGACACTGAAATCTTAGACTGTGGAGAGCTTGCTGACGAAACACCCTTCCAGAGCCTTCAATCCGGCAATCGCCAATGCCTTCTTCCGCTGTGGAGAAGTCGAGGCTTGGGGCCGCGGCATCGGGAAGATTGTGAATGGCGCTATTGCAGAGAAACTCCTTCCGCCCGTTTTCGACACATCCTTTGGTGGCCTGATGATCACGTTTTATAATAGCCCTGCTGCACAACTCAAGGAGGCAGGAATCGATGAGCGTGGAATTGCTGTTGTTAATTATGTGTTGGCTGAGAAAAAAGTGACCAATTCCGATGTTCAGCAGCTACTCAATGTGAGTAAGCCAACGGCCACACGCATTCTTTCCTCTCTGTCAGATTATCTGGTTATTACAGGAACTCGTGGCAAGGGAACCTACTACTCCATCAAAGGGCTCGCAATTGGCTCAAAAATAAATGACCGAGCCGAGACTTTTCTCGCAAAATAGCAAATAAGCGACTGAAAATCAGCCGCTTATTTAAAATGCACAATTGGCTCACAATTGGCTCATGGCAGATACTCAAAGCGAAAATCAATCTAAAGAAAGGTGATTTGTGGTTCGAACCGTAAAATTTTCCGAATTTTTATGGTTGAAACCATAAAAGTAGTATCTTTGTTCCGAACTGCAGAAAGCGAAGCGGCTCCTCATGATCATCAGCGAGCATGTTCCATTCGAACCGAACATGTCCGAGCTCTGGCGTCAGCTCTCGACGGACAACGAACTGGGCCTGAAGTTGCTGTACGCACTGGACAGAGCCCAGGTCCTTGCCCTGCTGACGGCACAGTCCAAGAGCTACAAGTCGCTCGTCAAGCCGAACAAGATTTATCTGAGCAACCCAAATTTGATGCACGCCTTGTGCCCCTCGGTGGAAACCGGCAATCGGCGGGAGTCGTTCTTCCTGAGCCAGCTATGTGTCGGCCATGATGTTCGCTACCCAAGACAGGTCGACTTCCTCATAGACGACCGGCATCTGTTCGAAATCGGAGGAAAAGGGAAAACGTTTGAGCAGATCGCGGATATCCCGGACAGTTATCTGGCCATTGACGACACCGAGGTAGGATCCCGCAACCGGGTTCCTCTTTGGATGTTCGGATTCCTGTATTAGCCTGTTATTTGGAACGTATACCTTCAAAAAAGCATTTATCTGCCGACTTTTGAACGTATATCTTCAGAACTTGCAGCTATCGGTGCCGTCGCTCAATCCCTCCGAAAGAGGTCGAAGGTGTAGACCTGTCCGCGACGCCGGAGGTTTATTTCAGGCTGCAAATTAAAATAAAAGCGGATTTATCCCTTTGTCTGTTGTAACGACTTAATTGGGATATTCGCGTTTCACCGAGTTAGTTTCCTCTCCACGCGGTCAGGGTGTTTTCAATCTTCTTTTTCAGCATATTATGAAATGTCATCCGGCGACAAATGTACGTTTCTTAACGACTTTTGGTCCTTTCAGCGCAATTTTTTGAACGAGTTTACCGCTTCGCAAGCAACCATTTTGTAGCAGGAATAACATTTATGGTGCAACCATCCTCCTCAATCGTTTCGTGTTCTTCAAAGGTTACAAGCGTGAGATTATTGCACTTGAGTTTCTTGGCGGCATTCTTCAGACCTCTAATCTCCCTATTGCGTGTCTTTTCGGCAGAGATGTCGTATGATACCTGTATCAACTCTTGTACATTGCCGTCTTTCGCCATAACAAAATCAACCTGCGAAGATGTTTCCTTATAGTAGAAAACATCACAAAAGAGTGGCTTGCAGCGTCGCATCAGCTCAATACATACAATATTCTCCAACTTCCAGCCGAGATTTTCCAACGAGAAATTATCCTCACGGTCAGTGACGAATGCAGTATCCACTACGTAAACCTTTTCGTTTCTTACACGATCCTTGCTTTTATATGAGAAACGATTGACACCTACCAACAGAAAAGCCTCTTTAAGGTAGGAGTAATAGTTCTCTGCCGTATGGTTTGATACTCCGAATAGTTCACCTACAGTCTTGGCGACGAATTCCTGACAATAATTATCTGCAAGATAAGCCGCTATCCTTCGCAAGGCCTCCACATTGCGGACATTGAAGCGCTTTGCTATATCATTCTTGATGATGGCATCCAATAATCCGTTAATGTAGCCTCTGCGATTGCTTTCATTGAACAATTCAGGGAATCCGCCTTGTTGAAGATATTCGTGCAGAGTTCTCTTGCGAAGGCCCTTCGCTTTCGTTGACAGTGAAACAATATCTATCTTCTTCATTGCACAATACTCTGAAAATGAGAAAGGATAAAGTTCCACCGTATTGTTTCTTCCCGTCAGATGGGTGCTCAATTCCTTGCTGAGCAATTTGGAATTAGAACCCGTAATGAACAGGTGCATCTTTTGGCGAAGCAACCGATTGACAAACAATGGCCAGCCGTCTATATTCTGTATCTCGTCAAGGAACAGATATTTGAATTCGCCATAAGTCATATATAATGCTTCAAGCAAACGGTCCCAATCGCTTGCCTTCATATCTTCCATCCGGTCGTCATCAAAGTTCACATAGGCAAATTCGATCCCCTTTTGCTTAAGGAACATTTCGCATAACGTTGATTTTCCGCATCGTCTGACACCTATTACCACCTGAGCCCGATTGCTCTTTAAGTCAAGCTGTGCTTCTTCAGGGCGGGGGCACAGCTCCGAGTAATCATTCGCCAGCAACTCCTCACGCTGGTCTGCTACTATTGATAGTAATGCCTGTGTATTCATAATTCATTATATTTTACTCCAAAAGTAATTCTATTTCCATAAAACAGCAAATTTTCTGTGATGTATTTCCATAAATGATACGATTTGTCTGTTTCTTACTTCCATAAATAACGCAATTATGCGATTTCCATAAGATTTGGTGCTCGGCAAAAAGGCTTGCTTTTTGTTTTCCACCCCTAAATCCCAATCAATGCAAATTTTTGAGGACGGTCCTTCGTAAAGGGGCCGGCTTTGGGACGGAATGAGGGGCGCGGAAAGGCCGTGACGATGAACCCCA
>CANPZS010000083.1 GCA_947588835.1 uncultured Bacteroidales bacterium
CGCTCGAGCGCGGATAACGTGGCCTCATCACTGCTGCAGCCAAAGGACTTCTGGACGCGGTTCTTGCCGTCAATCTTTGCCACGACTTGTATTGACGTGGTTCCGCTTTTGTTATGCTTTCGTCGGACAAACATGCCACGAAGGTAGCAATTTGCCACGGGGCACCCAAATTGAAGGCAAAATCAGCCTCTCATACAGCTGTAGGGCATCTTTTTGTCAAAAGTCCAAAAAAGTGAGGAAAACAGGAAAGAATTAGTTGTTTTATCAATATGTAGATTAGGCAATGTTGCGATGAGCCCACGTCCGTCTTCAGCCTTTTCTATTTGGGTACTGGAAAATGTATAGGAGGTTTTATCTATGCTTCGAATACTTCTTTTCCCTTCAATAACTGCTTCATTTATTGACTTGGAATCTACTTCGAGCATGATATTCTTTGTTATGCTTTTATTATTTATGCAGACAGGAATTGATGCTGTTTGTATCCTATATATGATATTTTTATGATATACTCTCCTGAATTTATATTTTCTAAAACATATTCGCCCGATAAATCTGATACACTTCCTTTGCATATATTTGTTGTGTCATTGGCAAAGAATAAAGCTATATTCGTAAATGGTATTTCAATTTTTCTTTCATCTACGATTTTACCTTTTATCGATACTTCTTGGCTATGGTAGATGATTGAGGAAAGTATAAGAATAATAATGATAAAAGTATGTTCGGTTTCATAATACTACAACTCTTTGTTTTCGTTGGCACGACTCCGTGATGTCCTTTTGTAACGCAAAAGTGCGGAGCCTATTTTCGTTTATTCTATAGGAGGTTTAGCAGAACCTTGGCAGAAATAAACTACGATATACTCCACACTCGGCCGGATATGGAGTAAGCACCCGAAAATAGGTGAACCGCATAACCAATGCGCGAGCGGAAAGCAAACCGGAAACCTCTGCCTTTGAAAACTGCTAATTTCCTATAGAGGCCACGAAAAACACTTTCGCTATATGTCTGTCCCCGAAAGGACGAGGGCAAATATAGGAAAGGTTTTCCATACATGGATGAGGTATTACGAGAAAAGCGCCGTGAGGATCAAGCCGATTGATGGAACTGATGGAAGTGAGAGAATGATGGAAACAGGCTACAAAAAAAGCCTCCGAATCTCTCCGGAGGCCGATTTCCTTTTTTAAAGTGCCACATGCAGCGATAGTAGACAACATGCGCACAACGTTGCAAATATAGAGTTTATTTTAATTGCAAACAAATTTTATGCAAAATTCATGTCAAACCCTGTTACATCGTTGAGGATCTCGGCAACATTATCGTTCTCCACGCTATCGAGCAGAGCAGCCAATTGGCTGCAGAAATCATTATAACGGTGTATAGAGATTTGCTTTAGGAAGAACTTGACTACCTCAATTGCGCCAACAATATTGCTGTTTGTGAACGAGTTGAACTTCCCGGCCGGTCCGGATTTCAACGGAGTCGCAAACTTCATATCGAATAGGACATCCCCGTGCGCACATTGATTCCGCAGGTAGCGAATAGCATTGAAATAGCTCGTGAAGATAGTCAGCTTGTCAGTATTGTAATGTTTGGCGATGGCAGATTGCACTTCGTGGTCCGTGATGCTCAGGAACAATTGGAACACCGCCCCAAAGGTCATGTGCTCGATGGTTTTCCAAGCTGGCGCATAGGTGTCTTCGGGGTATTTCTTATGATGGTCTGCAATAATCGGATGTTTCTTGAACTTGTCAGTGTATATCTCCGCGTTGAACGAATCAATGAAACCGACTTGCATAACGGATTTGTTCACGAACCAGCAAGGATCCCTTTTGTATTGGTTGGAGACGTAGTAGGTTATGTAGGTACGAAGGTTGATTTCTATCCGGGTGATGTATCGAAGAAGCAGCATCCGTAGGTCAGAGTCAAAGTAGTAGAGACCAAGGGCATCTTCGAAGTGAGTGGGATTTTTAAGCTTATGGGACCTATCCTTTTTGCTGGGGTAAGTGAGTTCATACGGGAACAGGTATGAACCAAATCGGTAGTACCCGATATCCAGCAGTATTTCCTTGGCTTTCGTTTCGTCTTCGATGATGAGCCCTCTGTCTTTCAGCTTCTGTATTTGTTCTTCTATCGTTGTTGCGTATTTCATAGTCATCATACAGTTATTTTGTAAAGATACTGTTATTTTCTGAAACCCATCCGTTCACGTTGGAAATGATCCCCCCCTGACGTGGAGGTCGATGATGGCCTGGTGGCCGGGGCGGATTCGAGGAAGGCGAGGTCTTGAGGGTTGTAAAGTGTAAACCCCAAAAGTGTAAAGCGTTGTAAAATGCTTTACACTTTTTACGGCTTCTTAGAATCGTTTATGCTTTATTGTCAATGAGTTAATAATTTTGGAGCGATATTTGCCTGGATTTGACGCGAGCAATAAGAACGATAATGATTATAGGATGAAAAGCTATTTTCGGTTCCTGTCCAAAAATAAACTTTATATCGTTGTTGAAGTCATCGGCATCAGCATCGCCTTTGCGTTCCTGATCCCGTTGCTGTCGTTCTTAGAGGATAAATGGGCTATCGATCATGGCCCGGATTATCGAAATATCTATGCGGTTTGTCCGGTCGGTACGTTTGAAACGACGATGGGGCTGGGCAGCGTGCTGCGACAGACGGTCCCGGAGGTAGAGCAATTTGCCCAGGTTCATGTTTGTCCTGAAACGGACGCTTTTTTTGCGGGAAACGACATACGGGCAACCGGGCTGGCGGTCAATGCCGGATTCTTCGACTTGTTTGAAACGAGCTTTCTCGACGGAGGGGCATCGTCCCTGGCAGATAGATGCAGCGCACTGATATCCAAAAGTTTGGCTTCAAAAATAGACGGAAATCCGATTGGCCGGTCCTTTCTCTATGGCGGCGAGGAATACATGGTGTCCGGAATCTTTGACGATTTTCACGATTCGCTGCTGCCGCCGACGGATATCCTGTTCAACATAGAAGCCCCGATGCTGGATGCTCACTGGAAATTGCCGGACGGATATTGGGACGATACCTATACGTTCATCAAAGTTCAGGAGGGCATAAAGAAGAAACCGCTGTTCGAGAAATGCAAAAACGCATGCATGGCGTATTATTCCGCTTATTACGCGCAACATCCCGACAACCAAAAGAACATCAAAATTGTCCGCTACGACAAAATTTCCTCCAACATCAACAATAATGGCCTGACGCAGACCTGGGGGCTGTCCCTTTGGGCCGTTGAACTCTTCGGACTGGTCTTGCTGGTCTTTGCCATGCTGAACTATATCAATTTGACGGTTGCCCTGTCCTTGAAGCGCGGAAAAGAATGGTCCATGAAAAAATTGTTGGGACTTTCCGGAATGGGAGTATCCGTATCCTTGTTCTTGGAAACCCTGCTGGTGACCCTGTTCTGTTTCTTGGCCGGATTTCTTCTATCGCAGGCCATTGTCCCGGTTTTCAATGAATTCTTTTTGGCGACGCATACGTACATTGAGCTGAATGCCTTGATGACGTGGAGAAAAGGGCTTTTCTATGGGGCCTTTATCCTTGTCCTGTCTGGCTTGTCCTCCATGATACCCGCCTTGATTTCGTATCGATACGCCCCCATTGATGTCGTCAGCGGGAAATATCGCAAGACGCTCAAAGGCAGTACCGGGAATTTGCTGATCGGGATACAATGTTTCTTGACAGTCCTGCTTCTTTCCGTTTCCACGCTTTTGTTTGCGCAGTACCGAAAAATGACGACGCGGCCGCGGGGCCGGATGGCCGAAAACATTTATGTCATTTCCGGGAATTATACGGATGAGGCGCTAACCCTGGCGGCGAACGCCTTGCGGTCTCTTCCCTTTGTGCGTCATGTGGGCAAATCGAATGATTGTCCCGGCGATGGGAGATATGCGCGGGTGACGGTACTGTCTCCGGACGGGACCCGTACGCCCCTGTACATTATCAAGTGTGATGAAGAGTCATTCAAGGCTTTCGGGTTCCAAACCGAGCATGGCGCTCCGGTTACGGAAGGCCTGTGGCTTTCCAGCGGCGCCATGCGGGAATTGACCCTTCACGGGACGGGTACGGATTACGGGATTATTCAGGGACGGCCGATCGAGCACGTATCGGGCACCCTGTCCGATTTTGTCGTGAACCTTGAATCGGATGTCCATGCCGGGGTTGAAATCACCGAATCGTACGATTTCAATCGGCTTGTCATCAATACGACGGGAAAGTCAAAGGAGTACGCCGAGACGATGCTGGAGACTTTCAAGGAAGCCATCTTGCAGACGAACGTCCTGTATTCCCCGCCGGTAGATCATGGATACTTGGAGCGTTTTTGGCAGAAATCCGTCCAGCCGACGCAATCCATCCTGTCCATGTTGGCGCTATATACCTTTTTCTCCTTGGTATTGAGCATCTTGGGGCTCGTTGCCATGAGCATATACTACGTTTCCCTGCATCAGAAGGACAGCGCGATCAGGAAGGTCTATGGCTCCACGACAAGGGAGGAAATCGTCCGAAACATGGCCATTTACCTGAAAACCGTCTTGATTGCCGGCGCTTTGGGCCTGATGCTCAGCGTGGTGATTAACGGGATCATCCTGCAGAGTTATACATATCGCCTGTCCGCTACGTTTTGGATCTATTTGCTGGTAATCGTGTTTATCGTCGGCATCGCCGCCATTTCGGTTTATTCTCAGGTCTCAATAGTAATCTCCAAAAATCCAATCCGGTTCTTGCGATCCGAATAATGCCGTTTATGAATGACCGTCCCTTTTTTCTCGGACGGCGCATCAACATTACACTAAAGTGTGAAATTCGATTGACAATGCGAAAAATACACTTTAGTGTAAAACAATAACGACCGTCAGATATTAATTTTACGCCATGAGATATAAAATGACGGAACTTAATTTTGCTGCATGAAACTACAAAAATCGAGTAATTCATTGAATGACAGAAGCAAATAAAGGCTGACAGAGGCGACAGGTTACGATTTGGTTACATACAGACTGCATCGCATTTCAGACATTTGCGCATGTCAAAATAACTCTCTGGACAAAAGTATATCAAAATAATCGAAACGCAAAGGATTCGCTGCATAAA
>CANPZS010000084.1 GCA_947588835.1 uncultured Bacteroidales bacterium
TAAAAATTCCCACTTCCTCAAAAGCGGGACTGCAAAGATACGACTTTTATCTCTCCCTCCAAATTTTTTTGAGAAAATTTTTCCGTAGGACCTGTCCGGAGTGCGAATAAATGCCATAAAGCCGGCCGTAATGACAATTTGTCAGTCCTTTGGCGCTGGCATGGCAATTGATTCAACAATGGCGTCCGACCGGACGGCCGGAGAACAACTAAAAACAAACGTAAAAACATAACACCATGATCAAACCATTAGCAGACAGAGTCTTGATCGAGCCTAAAGAGGCCGATGCCATGACTGCCGGAGGTCTTTACATTCCGGATACGGCAAAAGAAAAGCCCCAGCAGGGAACCGTACTTGCGGCAGGTCCCGGCAAAAAGGACGAACCCATGGAAGTAAAAGTCGGCGACATGGTACTCTACGGCAAATATGCCGGCACCGAAGTTACCGTCAATGACAAAAAATACCTTATCGTAAAACAATCCGACATTTTGGCAGTCCTTTGACGGAGAATTCCGCAGGACGGACAAAGCATACAACACCATATATAAATAAACAAGACTATGGCAAAAGATATAAAATTCAATATCGAAGTCCGCTCCAAGATGAAAGAAGGGGCAGACGCATTGGCTGACGCAGTGAAGGTGACACTCGGGCCCAAAGGCCGCAACGTGGTCATCGACAAAAAATTCGGCGCACCGCAGGTGACCAAGGACGGCGTGACCGTAGCAAAAGAAGTCGAGCTTGAAGACAGATTCGCCAACATGGGCGCACAAATGGTAAAGGAAGTCGCTTCCAAGACCAACGAGCAGGCTGGCGACGGCACGACCACGGCCACCGTACTGGCCCAGGCAATCATCAACGTAGGCATCAAGAACGTAACCGCCGGCGCCAACCCGATGGACCTCAAGAAAGGTATCGACAAAGCCGTGGCCACTGTCGTCGAGGATCTCAAGAAGCAGAGCCAGAGCGTAGGCGACGACTATTCCAAGATCGAGCAGGTGGGCACCGTATCGGCCAACAATGACACATACATCGGAAAGCTCATCGCCGACGCAATGTCGAAAGTCAAGAAGGACGGCGTCATAACTGTCGAGGAAGCCAAGGGCACCGAGACTGAAGTCAAGGTAGTGGAAGGCATGCAGTTCGACCGCGGCTACATCTCCCCTTACTTCATGACCAACGGCGACAAAATGGAAGCCGTGCTTGACGGCGCCAGCATCCTCGTGACAGACAAGAAGATATCGGCCATGAAAGACCTCCTGCCCATCCTCGAGCCCATAGCAAGGGAAGGCAAGTCGCTTCTCATCATTGCCGAAGACGTGGACGGCGAGGCTCTCACCACGCTGATCATGAACAAGCTCCGCGGCACATTGAAGATAGCCGCCGTGAAGGCTCCGGGCTTCGGCGACCGCCGCAAGGAAATGCTTCAGGACATAGCGACACTCACCGGCGCCGTAGTCGTATCCGAAGAAAGAGGGTTCACACTTGAAAACACTACCCTCGACATGCTCGGAAAAGCCGAGAAGATCACCATCACCAAAGAGAACACCACCATCGTCGGCGGCGCCGGAAGCAAGCAGGACATAAAGGAAAGGGCCGAACTGATCCGCAAGCAGATTGAAACCACCACCTCCGACTATGACAAGGAGAAACTGCAGGAGCGTCTCGGCAAACTCGCAGGCGGCGTCGCAGTGCTCTATGTGGGCGCGACCACCGAGGTCGAGATGAAAGAAAAGAAGGACAGGGTTGAGGACGCACTCAACGCGACCCGTGCCGCGGTCGAGGAAGGCTATCTTCCCGGAGGCGGCGTAGCCTACATCCGCGCCGTGGAAGCCCTCAAGAATCTGACCGGCGACAACGATGACGAAAACACCGGCATCCGCATAGTGGCCAAGGCCATCGAAGAGCCTATGCGTCAGATAGCGCAGAACGCAGGCGTGGACGGAAGCGTGATCATCCAGAAGATCCGCGAAGGCAAGGGCGATTTCGGCTACAACGCCCGCACCGACGAGTTCGTCAACATGTTCGAGGCCGGAGTCATCGACCCTACCAAAGTGGCGAGAGTGGCGCTGGAGAATGCGGCGTCCGTTGCAGGAATGTTCCTCACCACCGAGTGCGGCATAGTTGACATCCCCGAAAAAGAACCGGCGGCACCCATGCCCGCAGGCGGCGGAATGATGTAAAATGCGGATATCCCGCAAAGACACAGAAAAGGCGTTTCCCCATGGAGACGTCTTTTTTCATATATAGCTAAAATTTTCAGCTTTCCATAATGTGTACAAAATCCCGCCGGCAGGGAAAGCGGGAAAAGCCGGCGAAACTTTGTCTTGTCAGGGATAATTGATAAATTTGCGGACACTAAACAATATCTGTATGCAGATAATCAAAGATACTGAATTCGGCGGGGAAAGGCCCCTTTTCGCGGCACATGACCTGCGCATCGAGAATGTCGTCATCAATCCGGGCGAATCCGCCCTTAAAGAGACGTCGAACATAGAAGCCGTCGGCTGTGAATTCAAAGGCAAATATCCTTTCTGGCACACAGACGGCTTCACGGTGAGAAACTGCATATTCCGCGAAGGAGCAAGGGCCGCCCTCTGGTACTCCAAGGGGCTGAAGATGACCGACACGCTGGTCGAAGCACCCAAGATGTTCCGCGAGATGGACGGGATCGTGCTCGAAAACGTAAAGATCCCCTATGCGCTGGAGACCTTCTGGGAGTGCAGGAACATCAGTCTCAAAAACGTTGAAGTAGCCAACGCCGACTACATATACATGCATTGCGAAAACATCGACATTCGGGACTACAGGCATCAGGGCAACTATTCGTTCCAATATTGCAGGAACGTCGAAATCCACGACGCCGACATAGACTCGAAGGACGCCTTCTGGATGACGGACCACGTGACCGTATTCGACTCCAGCCTCAACGGCGAATACCTCGGATGGCATTCACACAACCTAAAGCTCGTAAACTGCCACATTTCAGGGACGCAGCCGCTCTGCTACGCACACGGGCTCATTCTCGAGAACTGCACGTTCGATCCTGACTGCGACCTCGCGTTCGAATATACGGACGTGCACGCCACCGTATTGAGCCCCATAACGAGCATAAAAAATCCCCGCAGCGGCAGGATCATAGCAAAGAGCTACGGAGAAATAATAACGGACGACAACATCAAGGCTCCCGCGGACTGCGAAGTGTTCACTTTCGACAACCTCGGCAGGAACCTTGCGGCGCCGGATGAAAACCATGCTGAGATTTAACCACAAACACTGCAATACAATGAATTTCAATTTCGACGAAGAAGTATCAAGACGCGGCACTGAAAGCGTCAAATGGGACGAATTCGCACCGGACACGATCCCGATGTGGATAGCGGACATGGATTTCAAAGCCGCTCCGGCTATACGCGAAGCCTTGCAGAAACGTCTCGACCACGGCGTATTCGGCTATGAACTCGTTCCGGACGGATATTATGACGCCATCACGCGCTGGTTCTCGCTCCGCCACGGCTGGAACGGATTCGGCCGCAAAGACATAATATATACCACCAGCGTCATTTCGGCCTATTCTGCATGCATCAAGGCCATGACCAGGCCGGGCGACAAGGTGATCATCATGACGCCGGTCTACAACTGTTTCTTCCCGGCCATCCGCAACAACGGCTGCGAGGCCAGCTGCAGTACGCTCATCTATAAAGACAACCGGTACAGCATAGATTTCGGAGATCTTGAGCGCAGGGCCTCCGATCCCAGGGCGACGGTTCTGCTGCTGTGCAATCCCCACAACCCCGGCGGACGCGTATGGACGAGGGAAGAGCTCGAGCGCATCGGGGCCATCTGCATGAAACATGACGTATTCGTCATTTCCGATGAAATACACGGCGAACTGACATATCCCGGACATGACTACACCCCCTACGGCACGCTCGCGCCCGAAATGGTGAAACGTTCCGCCACCTGCGTATCCCCGACCAAGGCGTTCAACATAGCGGGCATCCAGATCGCCAACATCATAGCCACCGATCCGGAAGTCTATCAGAAAATAGACAGGGCCATCAACGAAAACGAATGCTGCGACGTAAACGTTTTCGGCGTGACCGCCCTCATGGCCGCGTACAACGGGAGCGGAGAATGGCTCGACCAGCTGCGCAGCTACCTCTATGACAACGCCCAAGCCGTCTACGAATTCATGGCCAGAGAACTTCCGCAGATAAAGGTCATGGACATCGAAGGAACATACCTCATGTGGATGGACTGCCGAGCGCTGCTGAAAGAGGGCGAACAGCCGGAAGGATTCTCGGAGCGCCTTACCGCCCACCTGCGCGAAAAGGCCAGGCTGATCGTCTGCTGCGGCACCATCTACGGGGAGGACGGCGAAGGCTTTATCCGCTTCAACATAGCCTGCCCGAGATCCCAGGTCCGCGAAGCCCTTTCAAGGCTGAAAGAGGGCCTGACGAGCTATTAGACGACAAATCCCTGCATTTGAAATAATCGAGGCCGGCCCAAAATAAATTTTTAGAGGTCGGCCTCTTATTCAGTTTATCGACTTTTCACCCATTTGCGTACGGCAGCGACGAAGATGCTTTCCAACAGCGGTACAGTACTGTAAATGTGCTTTTTGAACCGGGAGGCGGCAATGAGGACGAGCACGGCGGCTGCGAAGAGGACGCTGTAACCGTAGAGTTCTCGGATGGACAGTTCCAAATCCGGCCGCAAGTTCATGAGCCCCGTCAATGCCGTGCTATAGATGGCGTCTCCGATGGGCGCCCCGACACCTGTACGGATGAAGCCGAGCAGACACAGAATCTGAAAATAATACTTAAAGTTGGCCGTTGCCTGGGCATACACGGTCAGGACGATGAACACGCCCGCATGTCCCATGCCACAAAGGATAAGCGGCAGATACAAACCCTTTGCCTCCATCCCGTAAGAGACGGCTCGCGTCATTCCCAATGCATATAGGGCAATGGCGGAGAAGCTCACGAACAGGACCGTTTTTCCTGACTTCGTCACTTAAAATCAGCCACATTTATAATTGTCTTATGCATAGTATTTTATAATTTTGTGTCA
>CANPZS010000085.1 GCA_947588835.1 uncultured Bacteroidales bacterium
TCAAAGTCGCGTACGGAAGCATCCGGCTACCGCAAGAAAATCTCCAGGCTCGAAGAACAGCTGAAGTCAGCCAAGGCAGACAGATACGGCAGGAGCCGCAGGAGGTCGAAAGACGATGATGCCGATGGCGGCATGGCCGCTGCAGACAGGACGGAAGCGGAAGAATCCTATGACGGCAGTGATTCTGCATGCCCGTGCGACAATGCGACCTCGGATGGCGGAGCAAGGGGAAACAGCTCCGCTACCGGTCAGACGTTCCATGTCGCCAACAGGCCTGAGACATACAAAAGCATGGGCATGGACGGACGGAAGGTCGTGCACAAGTCAGACCGGAGCAGAGTGCCGGGAAACGCCCGTGTGATAGAAGCCAGGAACGTTGTAGTGTACAGTCTTGAAATGACTCTTGTCGCGCATGAATATGAACTTCTTCATGTAGTGGAGCCGGGCAAGAAACCTGTCTGGAAGTATTATCCTTCGTCAGGCCATCCGGATCGGGTCATGAGGTTCGAGGGGACGAAGGCGACACCGGAGTTCATGCAGGCCCTTGCATACGAGGTATATATGAAGAATGTGACGTTCGGGAATCTCCATAAATGGGTCCGTGACATGGGGATGAGGGTAAGCAGGAACACGCTCAGGAACTGGCTCAAGAAAGGCAAGAGACATCTTGACAGTCTGATACCGCTGCTTAAGGAGGCTGCCCTGGAGAAGGATGCGATAGTGAACTGCGACGAGACGTGGTGCAAGGTGAGGAGGTTCAACAAGTACACGAAGAAATACGTATGGGTTCTTGTGAACAAGTCCCAGGGGGTCGTGATCTTCTTCTATGACGAAGGATCGAGAGGGAGGAAAGTGCTGACGGACTTTCTCGGAGAAGCAGAGCTGAAGGCACTGATGTCAGATGGATACAACGCATATACGTTCCTTGACGGCGAACTGGAGAAGACGGACCATCTGATATGTATGGCCCATGCAAGAGTGAAGTTCAGCAAGGCGGCTGATTATGGCGGGGATCCGTATGCGAAGGAGTTCGAGGAGATGATATCGGAAGTGTATGATCTGGAAGCCGGATATAAGCTGAGAGGATTGAGCACCGGGGATATAACGGCGGAGCGACAGGGAGAATATACCGGAAGTGTAGTCCGACGGATCAGGGACAGACTTGACGAAGAACTTGCCAAAGACAATGAGTTCAGAAGTTCTTACATGATGGAGGCATTGCACTATCTGGATCGCTTCTGGGAAGGCTTGTTCCTATACAGGAAGGACGGAGCCTATCCGATAGACAATAACCTGGCGGAAAGAGCCGTGAGACCGTTCACGACAAAAAGAAAAAGTTCGCTGCACTTCGGCAGTGACGAAGGCGTAGAGATGTCGGCCGTGTACCACAGCATCATCAGCACGTTGAAACTGAGCGGCAAATCGGTGTGGCACTTCTTCGGAGACTTCTTCCGGTGTGAGGTTCTGGGGTCGGATACCTACAAGGAATACCTGCCGGCCTTGACACGATAAAAATCAGAAAAACAACAAGGGAGAAACAACATGGGCAAACGTCACTCGACGAGTGTATACTGTTGGACGCCCTAAATTGACCACTAACGCACTTTATCATTCATGGGTATTCTCTAAAATTTCCTTAACTGCTTCGTATAAATCTCCATCGGTCGGAATCCTTTTTGTCCGGCAGTCCGCAGCTTCACCTGCTTTTACATCGTGTTCACCGTCGCCGATTATCCAAGACTGTTCAAGGTCGATGTTGAAGTCCTTTGCCGCTTGCAGCAGCATCCCAGGCTTTGGTTTGCGACAGTCACAGTCGAATTTCAGTTCCTTGACTTCGCCCTCGAAGCCGCTGTCGGGGTGATGCGGACAGAAGTAGATACCGTCGAGATAGGCACCATCATGGCCGAGCAGGGTCTCCATTTTATTGTGTATTTCTTCGAGTTCCGAATATGTAATTTCACCTCGAGCAATAACCGGCTGATTTGTCACGACAATCGCCAGATAGCCAGAACGATTAATCATTTTAATCGCATCAGAGACGGTTGGCAGAATATCAAAATCGTCTATGTTTTTCAAGAAACCGACGTATTTGTTTATTGTTCCGTCGCGGTCGAGGAAGATCGCTTTCTGTCTGTTCCGCAGATTTCTCGCATACACCCTGCCGCTCTCAAAATTCCGCGCGACGGCTTCATAACGTTCCGGCGTACCCATATCCTTGACGTACTCCGGACTGTCGTAGCAGAACATCGTTCCCGTGCCTGCAAGGGGTTTCAGCAGATGCCGGTCTAAATCTATCTTCGGTAAATCGATGTCGTTTCCCAAAAGTTTCGGCGAGAGGATATGCAGTCCGGCATTCACTCGGTTTTTGTAATAGGTCGGTCGTCCGTCCTCTTTGGCCAGCCATTGCCGTACCGATTTATCGTCGTTCGCAATAATCAGTCCGCTATCGTAGGGGTGGTCGTTCGGATGGGTAAACAGCGTCGCCACTCCGCCGTGCGCTTTATGAAACGCAACGAAACGGTTGATGTCGACGTTGAAAACCGAATCGGCATTGAGCAGCAGAAAATCTTCGGTGAGTTTGTCTTTTAACCGGAACAGCGCTCCCGCGTTTCCAAGCGGCTCCGTCTCGACATAATACTCAATATGTACGCCGAATTTAGTGCCATCACCAAAATGGTTAATAATCTTGTCCGCCATATGGCCGACGGTCAAGATTATGTCGGTAAATTCCTGCTCGCGCAGGCACATAATCTCATGCTCCAGCACCGGCTTGCCGCAGAGGGGTATCAGCGGCTTCGGAATATCGGGAAACAAGTCCGATATGCGCGTGCCGCGTCCGCCGGACATGATGACTGTTTTCATGCTATACAGGGCGTATAGTTTTCCGGAGAATAGTAGATGACCCTTGTCCCGCCTTCCTCGAACGCGAACGGTACGTGTAGCAGGGAACTCATCGCTTCCATGACGCTTGCTCGGTGGTCGGGTCGCACATAGAAGAGCAGGAACCCTCCGCCTCCCGCTCCCAACAGTTTTCCTCCAAGGGCACCGGCGGCTATCCCTTGTGCATACAGAGCATCGATGTGATCTGTCGAGGTGGCTGAGCCGACCTGGCGTTTCAATCTCCATGTATGGTCCAATAACCGTCCGAAGTCATCAAGGTCGGCGTGCTTGTCCGTCAGTATGTGTTCCGCCTCGTCAACGAGCGACAGCATCTCTTTCAACTGCGCTGTCCTGTTGGCACGTTCCTTGGCGTTGACCGTCTGCACGGTGGACGATAGCCGGGTGAAGCCCGTGAAAAACATCACGAGATTGCCATTAAGTGCGCACTTCCGCTCCGGTGAAATAATGATGGGGCGTATCTCGTAATCGTTTGCGTTGAAGTCGATACGGTTGAGCCCTCCGAACGAGGAGGCTATCTGATCCTGCCAACCGCCCGCCTCGCCGCATAGCGTCCGTTCAAGATATATCGCCTCGTCGGCAAGCCTTCTCTTGTCTTTGTACTTTCCTTTCAGAGAATGGAACGCATTCAGCATCCCGACGGCAAATGACGATGACGTCCCGAGACCCGAACGTGCGGGAAGATCGGACTCGTAGGTAAGGCGTATCTCGTGCATGTCCAACATTCTCATCGCATTGCGGATAGCAGGATGCTGGATTTGTTCGACTTCGGTAACACGCTCTGTCTGCGCATAACATAGTTCGGAGGAATAGTCAAAGAAACGTGGCAGATGGCGCACGGTAACATAGCAGTATTTATCGAATGTCGTCGATAATACTGCCCCGCCGTGAACGTTAAAAAAATCCGGCAGATCCGTTCCTCCGCCGAAAAACGACATGCGAAAAGGTGTCTTGGTGATAATCATCAGCAGTTCTCTCTTTTGAATTCATCGTATCGGGTTACTTCGCACCGCTATGCAGGAATACGGCCTTGACCGTACGGAATATGATCCTTATGTCTAACAGCGGACTTATATGCGCTATGTAGAGTTTCATCCTGACTCTTTCCCCTCCCTCGTATTTTGCATCATTGCGGGCATAGGCCTGCCAGTAGCCTGTAAGTCCCGGTTTGACGGATAAAAGTGCCTGTTGTTGTTCGGGCGTGTAATGCCTTTCGAGTTCCTCCCTTAGGACGGGTCGGGGACCGACTATCGACATATCCCCCTTGATGCAGATGTTCCAGACTATCTGGGGCAGTTCATCAATTGACAGCCGTCTTAATTTTGCCCCGAAGCAGGTCTTTCCGTCTCCGGGCTTTCGGTAGCCTATCAACCGCGGGTCATCGTCCAACTTATATTCGCGCTTGTACTCGTCAAGTTGTTCCTTTGTCAACATGGTCTCCAGTTTGTCTGCGTTCTTTCGCATGGTGCGAAATTTGAGAATTCTGATGTCCCTGCCTCGCTTGCCGACCCTTGTATGCTCATAAAACGGATTTCCTGGATCCTTCCACATGATAATTAGTGCGATGATGAGGAGCGGTATTAGCAGTACGATGCTCGCAAGTGCGGATAGCACAAAGTCGAACGCACGCTTGACAAATTCATACACCGGCTTTCGCTTTACTATAATCCACTCTTTTGGTTGAGTAATGGTCTTCGTTTCTTGAATCATAAAATGATATCTCAGTTATGCAAGAGCATCGCGCAGCTGTTGCGCCCAATTGCGGTAGTTGTCTGTATCTACCGACTGCGGTTCAGAGA
>CANPZS010000086.1 GCA_947588835.1 uncultured Bacteroidales bacterium
GCGGATGGGTTACGACGTCTATCCCGTTTCCTGGAACTTCCTGCGGTTCATGGGCATCGAAATCACCGAGGGCCGGGATTTCATGGAGTCGGACCGGCAGAGCGAGGAGATGGTCTTCGTGTTCAACGAGACCGCCCGGCAGCGTTTCGGCCTGACGCTGGAAAAAAGCTCCGTCCGGGGAAAAACCGTCGGATTCTGCCGGGATATCAATTTCCAGCCCCTGTCCGCGCAGGTCGGGCCGCTATGCTTTTGTGTCTATGGAAAGCACCCCTGGCAGTATAACAACACCTTGTTCGTGCGGACCGCGGCCGGGGCGGACATCGGCGGCGTTTTTGCACACATCCGCTCCGTGTTGCACGACCTGGCGCCGCAGTTGACTGCGGAGGACCTGGACGTTCGCTTGTTTGACGATGCCCTGCAGGCATGCTACAGCAAGGAAAGCCACTTGTCGCGCCTGCTTTCGCTGGCCTCGCTGCTGGCGATTTTCATCGCGCTGATGGGAGTCTTCGGGCTGGTGCTGCTCGAAACGGAGTACCGGCGCAAGGAAATCGGCATCCGCCGGGTGAACGGGGCAAGCGTGTCCGGCATTCTGGTCCTGTTCAATATGCGTTTTGTCCGCATCGTGTTAGTGTGCTTCGTCATTGCGGCGCCGGTGAGCCTGTTTGTCGTGCAGCGCTATCTGGAGAACTTTGCCTATCGGGTTCCCGTCAGCGGCTGGGTCTTTGTCGGTGCCCTGGCGGCCGTGCTGGCCTTGACGGTGCTGGTGGTGACGCTCCGCAGCTGGAGCGTCGCGCGCGCGAATCCCGTCGATTCGATCCGAAACGAGTGATGCGGGCGGCCGCTTTTTTGCCGTCTTAACCAGCATATGAAGAGGGTGACCAAAAAGCCGATCAACAAGGCTAATGGTCACCCTCTTTAATGGCGTTGCTCGCCTTTAGAATTTTATGAGCTATGCCGAACGAAAACAGCCGGTCACGGCATGTGCACCAAAAGGATGGCATCCAATGCCTCGCCCGCGGACGCGGCCTTGTAAGTCCATGTGAGGCTGCCTTTCTTGCGTTGGTCGACTTGGCCGATGCGTACCCAGCGGTTGACGCCGTACGGATAGGTCGATGTCGAGGGACCGGGCTCCCACTTGAAGATTTCGTACCGCCCGGCCGGTACTTTCCCGAAAGTGAAAGTCGCCGAAGCTCCCGCCTTTCCGGACACGAAATAGGAGTTTCCGAAAAATATCTGCCCGTCGCTTCGTTCCGACCATGCCCCGCGCCGTCTTGCCTGCTCCGCGTCAATGACTTTCCGTTCGGTACCGCCCAGGTCGAACATGTCCGAAAGTGTCAGCAGAGTGGCCTGCCCCACTTGAGCGAGGTTTTCCGTCGATACCCATTCGCCCTGCGGATCGTTGTTGTAATAGGTGTACGGCGTTTCGAAAGTCAAGGCCACCGTTTTGTCGCCGACGGTATCCCAGAACCAGCCTTCGGGGTATTTGGGATTGACGTCCGAGACACTCTGATCTCCGGGATGATAGAATGGCGTATGGTTCATCGTGAGAGCCGACAGCAACATTTCGCGGCGGAAGAACGACGGCGAAGTGGATTCGGCCGAATGGATCCAGTAGGTAATGTGCGGCGCGATCTGGGAGTGCGTATTAAGCGCCGCGTCCATCGGACGGTCGGCCGTCAGGCGTTCGATCGTCCTTTTGAGCACCTGAACCTCCTGGGCCGTCTGTTCGACAGGCCGGTTCCAGTTGATTTCCAGATTCACTCCGGAAGGCGTCGAACGCGAGTAGCCTCCGAATACGCCGTCGGGATTAGTTTCCGGCACGATGTAGAAGACGGCATTGCGGCGTATCTGAGCCGAGAGCCGCGTCGAATCCAGCAGGTGTTCCACGAAACCTTTGATGTGCCACGAGGCCGGGGCTTCGCTGGTGTGGACGCGGGCATGTATCCAGAATCTGCGCTTGCCGCTCTCCGGAACGGACGGGTCTGTCACCGTCAGCATATGTATGGGGCGTCCCTGCGCGCTGTAGCCGATGATTTCGCTTGAGGCATAGGGCAGGCTGCCCCACCGCTCAATGTCGTCGGTGTGATGCTGGTGCGTATAGGGAGCGAAATAGGCGACATAGACCGTATCGCGTTCGAAGAACGTATGCACCGTCTGCGGTATGATGTTTTCGCGCGGAGTGAACCTTATGTAATTTATGCCGTCGTAGGAGAAAAACGGGCGGCAGACCTCGGTGTTCGGGATACGGAGAAAGACATTCTTGCCGCGCACGCCTTCCATGCGAAAATGGAACCAGCGTTCGCTGGGCTTGATATCCGGATCGACGGGATTCTCCGGATCCGGACGCGTGAGCACCTCTACGGAATACACGTGTACCGAATCATCGGGGCTTTGTTTCAAAAACATAGAATCTACGCGCACGATTTTTCCCAGATTCTCCGTGTCGAAATCCGCACTCAGCCTTAGCTGCGCATGTGCGACCGCACACAGCATCAAGAAAAGCGCCGATGTAATAATTAGCCGTTTCATTGTCCTTGCATTATGCGACAGATTGAAGAACTGCGGGGGGGGGAGCTGCTTCCGCATCATCGAAAAGTTTTGCCCGCCGTCAGCGTACTTCTATTCTGTCATGGTTTCGGTTTATATTTATGTTCAGGCGTCCAAGATACGAAATTTTTCCGGAAACACCCCGCGCGCTTAAATATGCCGTATTTTTGTCCCCCCCCACACACAGGGCTCTGCAATGAAATTCTTATAAATGAACCTTTATCTTGCATTCACCTCCTATTTTCTAAACCTCCCCTCCTGCACTCTATCAACCCTTGCAACAGCCTTTTTTTTTCATTAAACCCAACCTTCACTGCACTGCAAGCCTGATTCATCGATGTTACAAAATATGTATATACATTTTTTGTAACAACAATTTTTGTCATTACATTTTTTGTACTATATTTGCATGAAACGACATTGCGATGCGGATTATGGAAACGCCTTTCATTTTTGGCAAGATTGCGACAGAGAAAAATTTCACGGACCGGGAAGTGGAAACCACCTGCCTGGTTCAGAACTTCACGTCATTGACCAACACGATCATCATCTCCCCGCGTCGTTGGGGAAAGAGTTCGCTTGTAAACAGGGCGGCCAAAGCGGCCATGGAGCAAGATGCAAGCTTGCGTGTTTGTCATATCGACTTGTTCAACGTGCGCAGCGAGGCGCATTTCTATTCGTTGCTCGCGCAGAAGGTAATCGCCGCCACCTCGTCAAAATGGGAAGAGGCTGTGGAGAATGCCAAGAATTTCCTTTCACGGCTCGTCCCCAGGATTTCCATCGGCACCGATCCGGCGAACGAGGTCTTGATCGACTTTGACTGGGACGCCGAGAAGCATGATCCGGACGAGGTACTCGACCTTGCCGAGAAGCTTGCCGAGAAGAAAGGTCTTAAAATCGTCATCTGCGTGGATGAATTTCAAAATATTGCGGAATTTACCGATCCGGACTATTTTCAAAAGCAGCTTCGCGCTCGGTGGCAACGGCATCAGCATGTCGCCTACTGCCTATATGGCAGCAAGCGCCACATGATGACGGAAGTGTTCACCAATGCTTCTAAGCCCTTTTACAAATTTGGCAACTTGCTGTTTCTCAATAAAATCAGTACGCCCTATCTCGTGAAGTTCTTTCAGGATCGTTTTGCGGATACGGGCAAGACCATCCGGGAAGACGCGGCCAACCTGATCGCCGAGTTGGTCGACAACCACCCCTACTATGCCCAGCAATTGGCCCAGCAGTCCTGGCTGCGGACGACGGACGAATGTACGGTCACGATCGTCCGCGCGGCCCATGCTGCCCTGGTGGAACAACTGAGCCTGCTGTTCGTAACGATTACGGAAACCCTGACCACCCAGCAGCTGAATTACCTGAGAGCGCTCCTTGCCGGCGAAAAAGCCATCAGTTCGACCGAAACGATGCATCGCTACCAAATATCTTCCTCGACCTCCGTCGCCCGCTCGAAGGCCGCATTGATCAAGAACGACATCTTGGACAACAACGCCGGCAAAATTTCATTCCAGGACCCGATCTATGCCTATTGGCTGAAGAACGAATATTTTGTGTGACACAACTCATTTCCGGAACGATGGTCCCAAGCGGACGTCGCGAAAGATATGGAAACGATCCAATGATATCGCCTGTCGTCTCATTTAGTGAGCAACTTTATGACGATCAAAACGATAAGCAGGCCCTTGTTCATGCCTGGAATAACGCCGTATTCATTGCGGAGGTCAAATATATTGTATCCCCTCTCGCGGGCCCTGTCCGAAAAGTCGGCGGCCCTTTCGCGGAACGACCGCAGATCCTTCTTCTCCGCCGGAGTCCAGCCGATCTCGGCTATGGCGAACGCCCGAGGATATAGCATGTATTCGGTCTGCGAGGCTTCTAGCACGTATTCCTGCCAGAGATTGGCCTGCACTCCGAGAACATGGCTTTCGGCCACGGACGGCATCCCTTCGAGTGGATCATATGCGTACATCTTGTCAATAGGCAGATAATTCGACTTGCGGGCTTCAAGCAGAAAGAGCGGAAAAAGTGCATCCTGTCGCTTGTTTATATAGCATGACGCAATAGGCGTCATTACCACATCGTGTCCTTGTTCCGCGGCCTTGATTCCGCCCGACGTACCCCTCCATGACATCACCGTGGC
>CANPZS010000087.1 GCA_947588835.1 uncultured Bacteroidales bacterium
CCAGCAGTTTGCCGTTGTCGTCGCTCTGCGGGAGCAGCACGGCGCTGCGCAAGCCGTTGTCGATGCAATAGTATTTCTTCTGCGACCGTTGCTCCTGTACCAGCGAGCGGTCATATCTGGGGATGCGGACAAACAGAAAAACGTCGCACACATAATCGGCCCATCGGTACAGCTCGTCTTTGCCAATCCGCAGGCCCTGTGACCGAAGGTCGTTGTATATCGACAATATCGAAGTCGGTTTGGTCAGATTGGCCAGGATGCGCTTGATAAAATACCGAAGAGCCGGCACATTCGCTATCCCGTAGTGCTCGGCGATATCTTTCAGTAACAGGGTGTCGAAATAGCCGTTCAGAAGCTGCAATTTTTCCGTTTCCGACCGGGTCAATACCACTTCCGGGAAGGCGCTTGCATGATGATACGCGGCAAAAGCATTTCGGATTTTTGCTTCATCCTGTTCGAGAGGGCTGTCCGTGTCGATCCCTTTGAACCGGCAGTATTCGTTGAAGGAGAGCGGATAGGTCCTGTGCTCGAGCGGATAGCCGCGCAAGGCCGAGGACAGTTCCGTAGACAGCATCGTGGCATTGCTGCCGCACAGATAAATGTTCTTGCAATAACTTTTATACACCCGTAAAACGAAATACTCCCATCCCTCGACAAGCTGGATCTCGTCGAAGAACATGTGCACGTCCTTGATGGGCACGTCCGGGTATAGTTCCATATAGGCTGCGATTACCTCGTCCAGATCATCGGAGGTCATCTTGTGCAAGCGCTCGTCGTCGAAGCCCAGCCACAGGATGTGTCTGGTCGGCACACCGCTCTCGATCAGGGCGTTGACCGCGATCATCATCAGCGTGGACTTGCCGCATCTGCGGACGCCGGGGATGGTGATGATCTTCTTGCGCCCGATCGGCAGCTCCTCGTCACGATGAATGACCTCGAACGGCATTTCGCGCTGCTTGAGCGCGATCAACGATTTGATGGTATCCTTTCTCATAATCCACCCCATGTTTCACGGCACGAAGATAGAAAGTTTCCTTAAATAAAGGAAATATTTCTAAAAAGTTTCCTTGGTTTAAGGAAATAAATCGGATCGTCCGAACGGAAGGTCTTGGGGATGAACGGGGCCAGACGGATATAAGCTGTATCCAGTATTACAAAGGTACAATTTTGAAAGCAATTCACAACTATAACGAACACGGCCCATGAAGTCAGTAGGCTGTATCCAGTATTACAAAGGTACAATTTTGAAAGCAATTCACAACGATTGAAAACGGTATCGTCCAGCTGCGCCCGCTGTATCCAGTATTACAAAGGTACAATTTTGAAAGCAATTCACAACATTTTGCACCTCGTGGCCTGCCTGAATACGGCTGTATCCAGTATTACAAAGGTACAATTTTGAAAGCAATTCACAACAGGGGAAAGGGATTGCACCGAGGGCGGCGGGCTGTATCCAGTATTACAAAGGTACAATTTTGAAAGCAATTCACAACATACTGACATGGCAAAGATAGACCTCAAACGCTGTATCCAGTATTACAAAGGTACAATTTTGAAAGCAATTCACAACCTTTTGGTCGACATCAACACGAGTGTCTCGGCTGTATCCAGTATTACAAAGGTACAATTTTGAAAGCAATTCACAACCGGATGGCAGTGGCAGCGCAACGGCCAGTTGCTGTATCCAGTATTACAAAGGTACAATTTTGAAAGCAATTCACAACGCAAGCGAACCAGGGCCAAAAGCGTCATTGGCTGTATCCAGTATTACAAAGGTACAATTTTGAAAGCAATTCACAACAGTTCAACAACGTTCCTGAAGGCTTTACCGGGTTGTATCCAGTATTACAAAGGTACAATTTTGAAAGCAATTCACAACAAGCCAAAGTCACACCAGCAACCATAGTTCGTTGTATCCAGTATTACAAAGGTACAATTTTGAAAGCAATTCACAACGGAGGGCGAGAAATGACGAAAGCGGAGAAAGGAGCCAAAAGATACGTCGCCCATACTTTCCGAGAGATCAAGAAAGCCAGCGACGACGATCAAGTCGTTGGCTACATTCCTATGACGCCGAGCCCCGAGCTGATGGAAATGATACGAAAAGCGCTGGAAAATGGCTGAAATTACCGGCAGCACGTTTTACCGATGCGAGTGTCTCGGCATGGACTTCACACGTGACCAGTGGCGCGACTACGTCGCGGAGCATCCGCGGCTCTTCGAAGAGGTCGTGTCGAAGCACGGGGAGTTCTCCTTCAACGTCTACGACTTTTGCGTGAACCCTCACCTGCCTGTCGTGGTCCGGGCTGTCGGATGCCGGGCGAACATCTGGACGGTACGCTATCCGTGCGGAGCGTGGGACTACGGCGCGACGCTATGCTACCCCAAGGAGCACACCCCGAGCCGCGCTCCCAGATACCTCACCGATCCGGCCGACGGATTCGAGACTGAACGGCTCGCCGTCGAGGCCGGATTCCGCTGGCTGGAGGACACGGCTATCGACGTGATGAAGCAGGAGGCGGCGCGCAAGTGGCGTCCGCGCGCGCAAATGAAAGACGGGCGGGCAGGAAGAAACGCCGCCCGAATCCGTGTCTGGAATCGTGGTACAAATATTTGGACGATATGAACGTCAATCCGGCTGAAGTGGTGTCTGCGCTGGAGGAGTTCATCGCGGAGCTGCGCCGCGTCCGTGACTGCTACTTGCGCCCGTAATAGCGCATGTAGAACGCCTTGAATGGCTCCGCGGCCGACCGCAGGGAGTAGCACGTCTTGGCGTAGCGGTTGAAGAGATATGCTTTCAGCGTAATGGGAACGTCATCCATGTCGCAGAACTCGCGGAGCCCCGCGGAAAGATAGTCGCCCAGATGGTCCGACATGCCGCCGAGATCCTTCCGCTTTAGGGCCGTGAGCGTGTCTTCCACCCAGCAGCGCTCGTAGAACCACAGCATGCCCTCGTCGCCCTTGAACGGGTTGTCCTTCTCGCCCTTGTAGAACCGGCACCCGGTCGATATGAGGTCTTCACGTGTCATGTCCCCGCAAAGTTACGAAAAAAATCTACCTTCCCGTCCTGATGTCGATCCCTTGTTCGAGCATCCGCAGGAAGATGCGCCTGCCGCTCTTCCTCACCACACGGAACCGTGATCCTCTCTGACCGATCCACTCGCGCTCGTGGCCCATTACTTCCTTCGGTTGTATCCAGTATTACAAAGGTACAATTTTGAAAGCAATTCACAACTGGGTTTTAGTTTTTTTTTCCCCCCCCCCCGAAAGAAATCCGGACAGAGTGTTCTGCTATCCGAAGCCGCAAGTCCCTTCGAAAAAAGCGATTATTTTGGCCATAATTGTGCTTATTTGAAAAGTTGTCACTATATTTGCACCAAGCATTGAGGGAATGGCAACCTGGCATTTGAGTCCTAAACGCCGCCTTTAATGCTTTTGTTTTTATCGGGGCATATCATTTATGGAGTATAGGAAGTAGGACGTGTATATATGCCCGTTCTTGCGCCGCTTCACTTTCTTTGCCACGTTCAGCCTTACCAATTTACCCCGTATCTGCGCTTTGAAATAGTAGAAGTGCTCAATTCCGTCCTGGAATGAGTGAACGGGGAGTCTTCGATAAACGATGCGTGGCCGAGCAAGTCTCCCGCTGTATCCAGTATTACAAAGTTATGAATTCGAAATTAAAAACTTATTCGTCGTCAGGTATCTTCAACTCAAGAGTTTCTTCGCTTTCTACGACACGAAAACCATTTTCGCTGACGAGGATGAGAGTAGGAAGTCTTGTTGGTATACAGAAACCGTCATCGTCTATTAGTGAAATCGAATAGACATCTTCATCCCCGATGGTGGCGATGTATTCAGAATGATTGAACCCTTGTTCATTTTGATATCGGATCACTTCCGGAGGGATTGTGTTCTTGTTAGCCATTGGAATTATTCGGATACATTAATACAGAAATGGGAAATAGTTGAGAGGTTTGGCAGGGACGCAAAAATAATCATTTTGGCTATCCGCCGAAAAAGTCGCGCCAAAATGGATTTTCTTCGTCGAATATCTTCTTCTGTTCCGTTGTCAGATTGTATGGATAGTCCTCTCCGAGATTATATATCGTCTTCTTATCGAATGAGAAATATGGAAAACCAAGTTCGCCTATGATGCTTGTCCACCATATCTTATCCCGTTTGCGGTTCTTATAGAAATCTTCGAGACATCCATACGGGATTTCTCCGGTTTCGTTATACTTTTCAATTACTTCCTTTGTTGGTATCTTGAACTCTGATATATCACGTGGCATACTCAAACTTTTCTCCCGACTTCGTCAACGTGTCACCCAAAAATCGTCAGTGAATAGTGGTGCGATGCGTTGATGACGTTTCATGAGCATGGTTTTGCTGATGGTTTCGTTGTTCTGAGGTAGCTTGATCTGTATTGTCACAATGGTCTGTGCCAAGGCGAGTACCTTGTCGACGCTCATTCGGATTTCCGAGAGCTTGAGCAGCCGTTCCAGTTCCTTGTATACTTTCAATGCCACGAAGCAGATACACACATGAGCTTC
>CANPZS010000088.1 GCA_947588835.1 uncultured Bacteroidales bacterium
CCGATAGACAATAACCTGGCGGAAAGAGCCGTGAGACCGTTCACGACAAAAAGAAAAAGTTCGCTGCACTTCGGCAGCGACGAAGGCGTAGAGATGTCGGCCGTGTATCACAGCATCATCAGCACGTTGAAACTGAGCGGCAAGTCGGTCTGGAACTTCTTCGGAGACTTCTTCCGGTGCGAGGTTCTGGGATCGGATACCTACAAGGAATACCTGCCGGCCTTGACACGATAAAAAATCAGAAAAACAACAGGGGAAAAACAACATGGGCAAACGTCACTCGACGAGTGTATGCTGTTGGACGCCCTAAATTGACCACTAACATTATTTATGCTTGGTTCTAAACAGACAATATTTGAAAGTAAATGAGGTCTCTCAAGAAATATTGATGATTACCATTAGTAAAATAAGGAAAGCAATACACCTTAATCTCTATCATCTCAGTAAATATATATAGAATCAGATTACAACTACTAAAAAGATATTTAAATTTCAATCGTAAATTAATTATACATGTCTTGGCAGAAAGCAAATTGAAGCATAGCTTCGCCGATATCAGAACAGAACTCGTTAGGGTCAAGGCAATCCTTCGGAAACTTTCTTAGTCTGGGACATCAAAAAGGATTTTTCCAAGTTTGCGGGGTATACTTTCTTGATTTATCTTATTCACGCGGGAGTGTGGGATATTATGGGAACTGTTATTGGCGATAGTCTGATTGGAAATCAGATTGTGGAAGGTGTCGCAATTATTCTATTGTCATCGGTGGTGTTTATACTTTCGTTATTTGGAGCGGTTATTTACAAGCGGTTTCAGATAAAGCATTATGCAAAATTGGAAGTGAATATCAAATAGAGATACACATAAATTAAAAAAGAATACAATGTCTAACATATCCGGCACAATCTTAATAACCGGCTCTCCCGGCTTCATCGGGGCGAACTTGGTAATGCGATTGCTTCGAGACCTCTCTTCGGGGCATATCATCAGCCTTGACAATATGAACAACTACTACGACGTGAGTCTGAAAGAATATCGTCTCGCCGAGATTGAGAAAACCGCCGCAACATGCCCCGTCAAACACACTTTCATCAAAGGCAATCTTGCGGACAAGACACTAGTCAATGACATTTTTACGCAGTACAAGCCTAAAATCGCTGTGAACCTTGCTGCGCAAGCCGGCGTTCGCTATTCGATTTCCCATCCTGATGCCTACATCGAGTCGAACATCATCGGCTTCTACAATATTCTGGAAGCCTGCCGCCACAATTCCGTAGAGCATTTGGTATATGCATCATCTTCTTCGGTTTACGGCGGCAACAAAAAGGTGCCGTTCTCAACCGACGACAAGGTGGACAACCCTGTTTCGCTTTACGCGGCGACCAAGAAATCTAACGAACTTCTGGCACATGCCTACTCGAAGCTCTATGACATTCCTTCGACAGGTCTGCGCTTCTTTACGGTCTATGGTCCCGCAGGGCGCCCGGATATGTTTTACTATTCCGCGACGCAAAAGCTTGCCGCGGGCGAGAAAATCCAGATTTTTAACTATGGCAACTGCAAGCGCGATTTCACCTACATCGATGATATCGTTGAGGGAATCGTCCGCATATTGCAAAGTCCTCCCGAAAAGAAAACGGGCGAGGATGGACTGCCGATCCCTCCATATCGCATTTATAACATCGGCGGCGGTACTCCCGAAAATCTGCTTGATTACATCAACACTTTGCAGGAAGAACTAGTTCGTGCGGGAGTTTTGCCGGAGGATTATGACTTCGAGGGTCATCGTGAACTCGTCCCTATGCAACCTGGTGATGTGCCGGTTACATATGCGGACAGTGAAGCTTTGGAGAGGGATTTCGGATTTAGACCTTCCATAAATATTAGAACCGGATTGCGGATGTTTGCAGAATGGTATAAACGTTATTACATAGATATTGACAGATAGCAGAAAAATATAGAGATAAACAAGTGATAAAATGATTAATAAACAGACAGACAAACAGTATAAAATCGCGGTGGCGGGTATGGGGTATGTCGGCATGAGTATCGCCGTGCTGCTGGCTCAACATAACCGTGTTACGGCCGTCGACGTGTTGCCCGAAAAGGTGGAGAAGATCAACCGCCGCCGGTCGCCCATACAGGACGAATACATTGAAAAATACTTGGCCGAAAAGCCGCTCGACCTTACAGCGACGCTCGACGGTGCTGCGGCCTACCGCGATGCTGACTTCGTGGTCATCGCCGCCCCCACGAACTACGACCCGGTGAAGAACTTCTTCGACACGCACTGTATCGAGGAGGTCATCGACCTTGTATTGCGCGTCAATCCCGATGCGGTATTAGTCATCAAATCGACCATACCCGTCGGCTACTGCCGCAGTCTGTATGTGAAATACGCCGCTGCAGGCGTCCGGCGTTTCCACCTGCTCTTCTTCCCCGAATTCCTGCGCGAGAGCAAGGCGCTGTATGACAACCTCTATCCGAGCCGCATCATCGCCGGCGTACCCAAAGTCATCGACCGGCCCCGTTTCGCCGAAGAGAATGCAGCGATACGCGCCGTCTGCGACCTCGACGCACTCGACGCTGCGGCACACACCTTTGCCGCGCTGCTCCGGCAGGGGGCTATCAAGGAAGATATTCCAACACTCTATATGGGCATGAAGGAGGCGGAGGCGGTGAAACTCTTCGCCAACACCTATTTAGCTTTGCGCGTCAGTTATTTCAACGAACTCGACACCTATGCCGAGGTCAAGGGTCTGGACGCACGGGCGATCATCGAGGGCGTGGGGTTGGACCCGCGCATCGGGACGCACTACAATAATCCGTCGTTTGGTTACGGAGGCTACTGCCTGCCCAAGGACACGAAGCAGCTCCTCGCCAACTATGCCGAAGTGCCGCAGAACATGATGACGGCGATCGTGGAGAGCAACCGCACGCGCAAGGACTTCATCGCCGAACAGATTCTCACGATGGCAGGCTACTACACGGCTAATGGGCAGTACGATGCGACGAACGAACGACCCTGCACCATCGGCGTTTACCGCCTGACGATGAAGTCGAATTCGGACAATTTCCGGCAGTCATCGATACAGGGCGTGATGAAACGCATCAAGGCGAAGGGTGCGCAGATCATCATCTATGAGCCGACGCTCGAAGACGGCAGCACGTTCTTCGGCAGCCGCGTAGTGAACGACTTTGCGGCGTTCAAGGCGCAATCCCGCGTTATCGTCGCCAACCGCTGCGATGCGTCGCTCGACGATGTCGCCGCCAAGGTCTATACCCGCGACCTCTTCCGAAGGGACTGACAATAGAACTTATAGCAAGAACAATATAAAAGGAAATAAGCTCCGTCTTTATAGCCGACAAGGTGAATTAAAGAGGTAATCGAGAACCACTCGATTACCTCTTTGGTTTTAATTACAGTTGCTCTTGACTCGTTTTGAGCAGTATGTTCAACTGTTGTTGACAGAACCGGTTGTATTCGGTTTTGTCCGTCCCGCTCTCGATATGTTTGTCAATGAGATTTCCCAATTCATCGAAACAAACCTCGTCGCAGAGGCATTGCACGTCCCTGCCGTTTCGCAGATAGACTTCGTAATAATCGCTCCCGTTCAGACAGATGACAACATATCCTTTGAACAGCCTGCCGTTTACATGAAGCATCAGCGACGGCATATCCTTGAAAACCGTCGCATACAGTTTCCGTATTCCCCACGACAAAAGGACGCTGGTCGGGGTCAGCGTTACAAGTTGCCGACGTATCGTTTCGGCAACCTGCATGACATATTCTTTCTCCATAGTCGTAGATGTTTAGTCAAACCATTCGGGGTTACTCTCTTTCAGTTCCGCCA
>CANPZS010000089.1 GCA_947588835.1 uncultured Bacteroidales bacterium
TGCAATATGTCAATTTCGTTAATCATCGTCCCATTGGACAGATAAAATATGCACTAATTTAATTCAACCAACAGGTTAATACTTTATTTGTCATTACGTCGTGTCCTGCCCCGGACACAAAGAGAATGCGCCCTCCGCAATGGAGAACGCATTCCGCTTAATATGTTACCAACCAAGATATTCTGTTTCTCAGTCGTCCGTAGAGTTTAGCGCTTCGTGACGGTCATCTTCAGTGTGAACGTATGCGTATGCACATTGACTGCATCTGGATCACTTGCTACTGCATACTGATCGGTGTAGGTAATGGTCAGCGTTGAAGGCACGTTTTCCGTCGGATTCGTTGCCTCAGAGATGGGCTCAAATACCAATGTGGTGCCGGAGCTAGCATCTATAGTGAAGTAATCTTCTGTGCCATCTGTGTCGCTCGTCAATTTGGCCGATACAACCTTGACACTGCCTTTATAAGATGGACTAATGAATTCGTTGTAAAGCTTGTCATGAGTACTTTCACCAAAAATGGCTTTCGTGAGGTCAAGTTCAAACTTAGTGGAAGTTACTTCACCGTCGCCTGTACCATATTCAACAGTCGTTTTTGGTACATCAGTTTGTGCAAGTCCGTTACCAGTGTCACTTAACTTCTTATCACCCTTCTTTGCCCAGCGCCATGTATAAGTCTCCTCGTCGTAGATCTCGTGGAATACAGTCTGGAATGAAGTCGCGGTTACCGTATAATCCACGATAGGCTTCTTCGATGAGATCTTACCATAGTTGTATACAACAGTGGTTTCATGCGATGTCTCATTGTCGATGTATTTGGCTTTTACCTCAAGTTTTGGCGTCGTCACATCGTTAACCTTATTGTCACCGTCTTTGGTTGGATCATCAGCATCAGGCTGGGCCTCTGCAAAGGTAATTGTATAGTTGCCGGCATCATTGTCACCGAAATTGAACAGGTTGTCCAATTTCATCGCGCCAAATTGAGCCTTGGCATTAGTCCACATTGGAGTAACATTAGGATCAGCGCCCGTATTTTCAATAGGAATGAGGTATGCATTCCATGTCGTTCCGTTGGCCAGCTGTTTGTCCTTTACGGAGAATGCGGCGGGAGCGGCGGTGGGCAGTTTCTTCGTGAACGTCACCGTGATGGTGGCAAGCACATGGTTGCTCGCGCTGTACACGGTCAGTGTTCCGGTGTAGGCCTTGTTATCCTCATACTTATCCCAAGTAATACCTGATGCAGGTACAGTGTAGACCTTTGCAATCTTGCTGAAGTCTGTTGTGACATTTCCTAACTTCGTATCGAAAATAGGGTTGCCGTTTTCATCAACGAAGTAAGCATGGAATATCTTAGTATTTCCAGCAATCTCGTCGGTCACCCACTCATAAGTAGCAGCACCGGTGAGCTTGGTAGCGGTTACGCTTACGCTGTCGGAATGGGTCTTGTCTACATCATAAAGAGGAGAGGTCGCCGGATTGCCTTTGGGAACGATGGTCGTGGCGGCCGCATTCCAGTCTTCACTTTCGGTGCCGAGCTGTACATAGAACGCCTTTCCGTCAGGATCCACGAGCGTGCCGTCATAGTTCACGGCATATACGCGGAATCCGATTATGTCGTTGATCGCGGTCTCGCTGTCAATCGTAATCGTGGTCTCCGTGCCTTCGACAACTACGCCGAGGCCATCGTACGTATAGCTCTTCCATGCATTCAGCTCTGAAGGTCTTGACTCCACGGCGTTCTGTTCGTCAAGTACGACGTAGAACGCACGGATGCCCGTATAAGGTTCTCCCTTATCATTGCGCAGACTTATAGTGATAGGAGTGCCCTGAACGGCAGGATATACATCTTTACCCGAACGGTCGTCACTACTATCGTCATCAACGTTTATATTCGCGCCTTTTGTGACAGGAACTACGGCAGGTTCGTTCTTCCATTTGTATTCCGGTGCAAGATCATTCGCAGTTACAGTTTGCTGCAAACTCTTGTTCCGATTACTACCGTATGTAGGAGCATAACGGTTGTTGACATCGGCGATTCGTTTATCGTCTACGAAATAATCCAATTCATCTTCAGGATCATATGCCTCATAATTCACAGTGAGATCATATGTGGAAACCACGTCACGAGTCTCCAGACCTTCAGTCTTGGCAGTGTTGTTCACTTTCACTGCGAACAGGACCGCTTTTTCTTCGTTTCCTTGCTTGACCTTTGTCGCGGCGTCGAATGTCTCTTTGTCATAGCTTGCCAGACGCACGGTCACGGTCCAGAGTCCGCTTCCGCCGGCGGCCCTGGTAAGCAGGGCATTGAATTTCTCAACCTTTACCACTTCGATGAAGTCAAGGCTCTCGCCCTTGCTGTTGACAAGGGTGATCATCTCGGGAGTGAGAACGGCATTGGTGGGGGATACGCGTACGGTGAACGCCTGGGGAACAAAGTATTGATTCCCCGCCTCGAAGGTGAGAGGATTGCTTACGACTCCCTCTCCGAACACGTTGTCTTTCTCGGCGGTGCTGCCGAATGTCAGGTTGGTTCCGTCATAGTAGTGGTCATAATTATTGTCGCCAGTAGGGTCATCAGTGTAAGGGTGGTCAACCTGCTGCTTGCTATAGGAATAAACCAGTTCCACGCTGGTGACGCCGCTGGCCAGGGCAGTATAAAGGATGTTCAGGTCATCGTTGATTTCCGAGATCTGGTCGCTCAGCCCACTTAACCGGCTGTCAAGACCATTCAGATCGCTCTCCAGCTTTTCCTGTTTTTGCTTGATCGCATTTACGGCCGCGTCATTGTCGTTCTTGTACTGTTCCAATGCGGTAATCTGTGTTTTTATTCCGTCCAGCTGGGACAACTTGCCTTGCACTGTCGCCAACTGTGCAATCAGGCTGTCGATGGCCGCCTTGTTAGCGCCTACGGCCTCGTCATTGGTTTCCTTGTACTTTTCCAATGCGGTAACCTGTGCCTCTACTGCGGTCAGTCTTTTCCCTAATTCAACAACTTCAGTATTCAGCTTGCTGACGCTTTCGGTCAAAGTCTCCTTCGCTTTGGCCAATTCGTCCAAAGCCGCTTCCGTAGTGGTCCGGAAGGTCTCCAATGCCTCGATGCGGCCTACAATGTCGGAGGTCTTTTCCTCTACGGTAGCCTTGATTGCATTTACGGCCTCATTTACGGCCTTGATGGCGTCCACGTTATCCTGAATGGCGGCTTCCAACGCGGCTTTCACTGTGGTCAATTCGGCTTTCGCCGCTTCGATGGCCTCGTTCTTTGCTTCGAGTATGGCTTTCTTTGCGGCGTCGTTGGTCGCGGCTATCTCGCTCTTGAGGCTGTCCTGAGCCGCCTGAAGACCGCTGATCTCTTCCTCTACTCCTTCTACGGCAGCCCTTACGCCGGCGATTTCGCCCGCATTGGCTTCAATGCCGGCAGCATTGGCCTCGATGGCGGCCTGGTTGGCCACAATGGCAGCCTGCAACTCGGCCTTCGCCGTGGCCAATTCGGCTTTCGCCGTTTCGATGGCCTGCTTCTGCGCTTCGAGCGCCGCTTTCTCCGCAGCGTCCCTGGCGGCGGCTATGGCACTCTCCAGATTGCTCTGAGCAGACTGAAGGCTTGCAATGGAGCTTTCCACTGCCGCCAGCTTGTCGCTCAAACTTTTGTTCTGGTTGTCGATTTGCGTCTGCAAGTTGTCGATGTCCTCACCGTACTTGTCGCAAGACACTGCAAATCCCGCGAGGCCCAAAACGAGGGCCCCCGCCAGAATCAGATTTTTGAATTG
>CANPZS010000090.1 GCA_947588835.1 uncultured Bacteroidales bacterium
AATTAACCTACTGATTTTCAATTATTTATTAGCTCTCATAACAACTTTTTTCATTCATTTCAAAACAGCTTCTAAGTTTTAGGTTAGAATTGCGAACGGCTTCTGATGGGAATCAAAAGCCGTTCATTCTTTATATAACGTTATCCATCAGCAATGGTTCAGGGTACATGATTATCCAAGGGCAAATTGACGGTTTCCGCGTCGACGTGAAGTCGGCAAATCATTTTTATTGATATCTTTGCATAATGTATAACAAGGTGGTCGTGCATCACCGAACGCCAACCAGATAATGACGGATACAGGACTTGCAAATCTTTTGGATGAGCTGATTGCGACTTACAATCGGGAAACCCGACATCTTGAGTTCAAGGGGAATTATCAATGCTAACATATTAGGCGAATACATTTCCGCCTTATCCAATGGCGCAACATTGGATAACGAAGATAATGGCTACCTGTTTTTCGGGATTGACGACCTTTAACCCCGCTGACCAGAAAGCTTCATTCAAATTGGACAAATCCAACAAATCGTCCAACCAGAATCTGGAATTGGGCTTAAGGCAATTCCTCGCTCCCAGAATCAATTTTGAAATTCAATCCTTTACTGCCAACAACGGCAAGAATGTCGTTGCATTCATAATTCCAGCGGCAAAAGAAGAGCCCGCCTACTTTATGGGCAAGGCATACGTGCGGGTTGACAGTTGCAAGACAGATCTTAAGAACTATCCGGCATGGGTACGGCAGATCAACGTCAGGAAAGCGATACGGAACTATCAGTTCAAAATATTCCCTAACAACACGTTGCTCCCTGCTGAAGTCTGGAAGTATGACAATCGCAGCATACTTGAGGCCCTGCATAACTGCATCATGCATCAGGACTACACGATGAATGAACGGATTGTCGTAAATGAGTATGCCGATAAACTCGTCTTTACCAATGCCGGTGCCTTTTATGATGGCGCATACGATGATTATGTAGACGGCCGAAAAACGCCGAAACGATACCGGAATCAATTTCTTGCCAATGCGATGGTCAATCTGAAGATGGTTGACAGCCAAGGATTCGGAATACACGACATGTTCCAATACCAGCGGGATCGTTTTCTGCCTATGCCGGATTATGACCATTCTTCGGAATCGCATGTGATACTTGAAATTCCGGGACAAGTCATTAACCGTGATTACTCAGAGACCCTTATGGAGAATGGTTCTCTCGATCTGCCCACCGTGGTTCTGCTTGACAGGGTGCAGAAAGGAAAAACCGTTGACCAAAGAGGCCCTGAAGAAACTTCGGGACCAGAAACTCGTAGAGGGTAGAGTCCCCAACGTAATCATATCGCGCAAAGTAGCGGGAATGACACATCAAGAGGTTGAATATACGGACCTAAAAGGTTTGGATGATAAATGGTATCGCGACCTTATACTCACAGCATTGAAAGACCATGGCAGACTTCGTCGCGCTGATTTCGACAAACTCCTAATTCCAAAACTTCCGGGAGTTCTATCAGCACCGCAAAAGAAAAACAAGATTGACAGATTGCTAAGAGTGTTGAGGTCTCAAGGTCTTATAATTGCAGAAAAAGACAAAACCTGGCGTTTGACATAAACGCGAGAAACTGTCCGTTTCTGCAACATGGCCGTATATATAAAAGCAATGCCGACGCTTCGAGGCAAAGTTGCCGAACGTTTCGTCAAGAAGTCTGATGATAATCTCCGCAGACGTGCCTCTTTTCCTATTTTCCGCAATGGGCATCCATTTTAGCAGTTTCCCGAAATGACGCCGAGGAGTTCGGTGCCTTCAGGATGCGCTCCAGTTCCAGCGTGATGGTGCAGGCAACGAAACAGATGCAGACAGGGCCTCAATCCGGTTGATCATGGCAACTACATGAAATTTACACTCTCTGTACTTACAATAAGGGTGTCATATAAAGCGGAAGATAGGTGACACCGTCCTCTACCTTATAGTCGGCTGCATGCAAAACAGTAGGAGTGGTCATATACGCTCCAAACTTCTTCATGCACTTCGTCAGGGAAGATAACGTGTAGTTTTTCCCGCTTTTGACTTCCATCGGACGGATATTGTGGCGGCTGGTCACCTTGTCCTTCTGAAGCAGGAAATCTATTTCCATTCGTTCCTCAGCTTCCGCCGATGACTTACTGTAGAAAAATAGGTTGTTACCACTGGCTGTCAGCATCTGAGCCACGATATTCTCAATAAGCATTCCCTCGTTCACCTCCAGTTTCCCAAAGAGCAATTTCTGGTAAATCTCAGACGAGACGATCCCCTTTTCATCGAAAGCATGGCTGATCAGCAAGCCCGTATCGTTCATATAACATTTCAATGTCGTACGGTCTTCGTTCATCTTCAGTCCGATGTTCGGTTCTGCCGAATTGTAGCAGATGGCGATGACCCGTGCGTCCTTCAGCCAGAAGAAAGCATCATCCCAATCGCGGTATTTCGCGCCTGGTTTCAGGGCTGACAACCGGAACTTCTTTTCATGTCTAGAGAGCTGAGGTGGAATCTGATCAAAGATTGACACCACCTTGTCAGCCACTTCACCAGCATAATTGAAGATGTCATTACGATAAATAGATAATATATCGCGCTTGGCTGCATCTACGGCATCGAAGTCTTGGGTCTCAACGTACTTCTTGACGGCCTGCGGCATCCCTCCCACGATCATATAGAGGCGAAACGCATCCATAGCCTGACGATGGAAAGCCGGTCCCATCGGTTTCCGTTCTGCATACATCTTCCGTATCAAGTCCATCATCATGTCATTGCCCGTGGCCCAAAGGAACTCTTCAAAGTCCATCGGGTACATTTGAATGGAACGCTCTTCTGATGGAAGCACGATGCCATGTGTATTTTTCTTGATGCTTACCAACGATCCGGTCTCAATATAGTCATATCGTCCATCAGCCACCAGAAACTTGATGGCCGCTCTTGCCCTGGGACATAACTGTATCTCGTCAAGGATGATCAGCGACTTGCGCTCATGGAGCCGCACCTTGTAGTGCTGACTCAGATAGAGGAAAAGCGTATCGAGGTCTTCCAGATAGAGGTCGAACCATTCTCTGACCATCTGGGGAGCCTTATTAAAGTCGATGAGGATATATGACTCATACTCATTCTTGGCGAACTCCTCTACGATATAACTCTTTCCGATACGTCGCGCTCCCTCTACGAGCAGTGCCACCGTACCGTTTCTTGTCTCCTTCCAATCAAGGAGTTGCTGATATATCTTGCGCTTCATAATGATGCCTTCTGCACCTTTTTGAGATTTTTGTCCTGCCACGAATTACACCTTTTTGAGATTTTTAGCGATGCGAATATACACCTTTTTGAGATTTCTTGCAAGCACCTTGCTGCGGCCGCGCGAAGTTCCTTTGTGAACTCCATATAGTCTACTCTTTTTCCTGACTTCGTCACTCAAAATTGAACAATTTCATAATAAGTTAATAAACAATTATTTGTAATTTTGCGTACCCTGATTTTGGGGTACGCAAGCCGAAAAATCATGTTTATTAAGCGAAAAAAGAACAGATCGGGAACGACGAGCATAGTTGTTGCCGAGAAAATAAAAGGCGAATATAGCGAGCTGGCAACCATTGGAATCGCTAAAACAAATGATGAGATAGAGGCACTTGTCAGCCAAGGTTGTGAATGGATTGATCGGGAGCGGCAACGGCGACAGCCGCGTCTTGACCTGTTCGGGGAAGAACGCGAAAGATGTGAG
>CANPZS010000091.1 GCA_947588835.1 uncultured Bacteroidales bacterium
TCCCGACAAATCAACGCTCAATATAGCCAACATGGCTTTCCTTTCACAGCGTAAGGTGTACGGCTCGCTTATCGGTGGTATTAAAGAGACGCAGGAGATGCTCGACTATTCGGTGGCGCACGACATCTATCCCGAAGTGGAAATCATCAAGGCGGATACTTCTGAAATAGACAAGGCTTGGCGCAACGTAGCCGACGGGAAAGTGAAGTTCCGCTATGTAATTGACATGAGTACGATAAAATAGGGGTGCTGAACAATGAACGATATTATAGAAAGAATGCGGAGTGGAAAGCGGATTTCGGAAACGGATTCCGACTTTCCCCGTTTGTGCGAAGAGATTGAGAACACGCGTCGGCTTGTCGGAGAACTGAACACAGGTTATCATTCGCCGGATGAAGTGCGTGCGCTGCTCGAACGCATTTGGGGACAGCCGTTGGATGCCTCCGTGCGTATGTTCCCACCGTTCTATACGGCTTTTGGAAAAACGACCCGTGTGGGCAAAGAGGTGTTCATCAACTTCGGTTGCACGTTCCTCGACCAAGGTGGCATCACGCTCGAAGACGGTGTATTCATCGGGCCGGGCACGAAGATTCTGACGGAGCATCATCCCGAAGAACCGGCTTTGCGGCATCGGCTGCTGGTCAAGCCCGTAATCGTCCGCCGCAACGCGTGGATCGGTGCGGGTGCAATGATACTGCCGGGCGTTACCATCGGCGAGAATGCCATCGTCGCCGCCGGAGCTGTTGTGACGAAAGACGTGCCCGACAATACTGTTGTCGCGGGTGTTCCTGCTAAGATAGTAAGGAATATAAACACCTCGAATCATGAATAGAAAGTTAGTTGCGCTCTTCGTGGTATGCATTATGATTATCACGGGAACAGGTTGCAAAAGAACAAATAATTTAAATAACGAAAAGAATATGGAAAATCTGAATTTAACCGCCGAATGGGACAAAACGTTTCCCAAAAGCGACAAAGTAATCCACAGCAAAGTAATATTTACCAACCGTTACGGCATCACGCTGGCGGCTGATATGTATATACCGAAAAATATCACAGGAAAACTGCCAGCCATCGCTGTTTGTGGTCCGTTCGGGGCGGTCAAGGAACAGGCTGCTGGGCTTTATGCCCAGACAATGGCCGAACGTGGTTTCCTGACAGTTGCTTTCGACCCGTCATACACTGGAGAGAGTGGCGGAGAGCCTCGCTACGTGGTATCGCCCGACATCAATATAGAGGATTTTTCGGCTGCTGTCGATTTCCTTGCTACTAACGATAAGGTCGATTCGGAGCGGATAGGTATTATCGGCATTTGCGGTTGGGGCGGTCTTGCCATCAATGCCGCAGCCGCCGACCCTCGCATCAAAGCGACTGTCGCTTCGACAATGTACGACATGAGCCGCGTTAATGCCAACGGCTATTTTGATGCTGATGACAATGCCGAAGCTCGCAATGCGCTCCGCAAGACATTGGCGGCGCAACGCACGGAAGATTTCCGCAACGGCTTCCCGAAGCCGGGTGGCGGTGTGCCCGACGAACTGCCTGCCAATGCTCCGCAGTTCTTCAAGGACTACCATGCCTACTACAAGACCCCGCGCGGTTATCACAAACGTTCGCTCAACTCTAATCAGGGACGGAACGCAACGGAGGCCATTCCATTTATCAACTTCCCGCTTATGAGCCGTGCGGATGAAATCGAAAATGCCGTGCTTATCATTCATGGCGAAAAGGCACACTCCCGATATTTCGGCGAAGATGCTTTCAAGAAGTTGAAAGGCGACAACAAGGAACTGATGATTATCCCGGGAGCCAGCCATACAGACCTTTACGACAATTTAGCAGTCATCCCATTTGACAGGATGGAAGCATTTTTTCAAAAGAATCTAAAATAACTATTAAAACTATGAAGATGTGGTTATTATCTGTATTATTGCCGGGACTGCTAATGACGACCCATGCTTGCAGTCCGACCGAAGAGCCGGTGAAGCCTGAAGAACCGACAATTGTTCCCAACCCCGAACCTGAGCCGGGACCCGAACCGAATCCTAACCCGCAACCTTCTGGTAGCCGTGCCTTGGTGGTTTATTTCTCCTGCACTAACACAACCAAAGGCGTTGCCGACCGGATTGTCGAAGTGACCGGAGCGGCGACTTGGCGCATCGAACCCGAAGTGGCTTACACATCCGAGGATTTGAACTACAACAATTCATCATCCCGTGCCAACCGCGAGCAGAACGACCCGTCAGCACGTCCTGCCATCAAGGGAAAATGCGAGAACCTTGCCGACTATGATGTGGTTTTCCTCGGTTATCCCATCTGGTGGGGCAAAGCTCCGAAAGTTATTTTTACTTTCCTTGAAGGCTATGACCTCACGGGCAAAACCATCGTTCCGTTCTGCACCTCGCACTCCAGCGGTATCGGGTCGAGCGATACCGACCTGCACCGTCTGGCAACAGGTGCTGAATGGAAATCGGGGCGGCGGTTCAGCGGTAACGAATCAGAAGAAACAATTAAAAACTGGATTGAAAGTATGAATCTGAATTTCAATAATAATACGAATGCAGGGGTATTCGACCTCTCAAAAGGGACGAACGGGAATGCCCCCACAGTGAAGTTAAACAGCGGCTACGATATGCCGATTCTCGGGCTGGGAACTTACAGCCTGCACGGTGATGTCTGTGTCAATTCCGTAAAGGCTGCGCTTGCCGCCGGTTTCCGCAAGATAGATACGGCACACATGTATGACAACGAGGAGGAAGTGGGACAGGGTGTCCGTGAATCGGGTGTGCCGCGTGAGGAAATCTTCGTGGCGACCAAACTATATCCCAATCAGTATGATAATCCTGAAGCCGCCATTGAGGAGTGTCTGCGCAAACTTGACATCGGATATATCGATCTTATGTTGTTACACCATCCGGGAACAAATGATGTGAAAGCGTACAAGGCAATGGAAAAATATGTGGCGGCGGGCAAAATCCGTTCGATAGGCGTATCGTGCTACTATGTCAAGGAAATCAATGAATTTCTGCCGAAAGTGAACATCAAACCTGTGTTGGTTCAAAACGAGGTTCATCCCTATTATCAGGACACGGAAGTAATGGAACATCTCCATGACCTCGGCATCGTTGTAGAGGCATGGTATCCGCTCGGAGGTCGCGGACATCAGAAAGAACTTTTGAGTGACCCTGTATTGTCTGAAATCGCCACCAGACACGACAAATCGGTAGTGCAGGTGATTCTTAGATGGCACTTGCAACGGGGTGTAGTCGCTATCCCCGGTTCGAGCAATCCCGACCATATCAGGGAGAACATCTCTGTTTTCGACTTCTCGCTGACCGATGACGAAATGGTACGAATTGCCGCACTCAACAGAAACGAGAAACATGACTGGTATTAACAACTATGACAGAATATAGCAATGATAAAAATAGCACATATAACGGTCGAACCGTCCAAACTCGAAGAATACAAGCAAATATTAAAAGAGGAAATAGAAGCATCGCTACGCGTGGAAGAAGGAGTCGAGGTTCTTTATGCCGTATGGGATAAAGAACATACAAACAAGTTTACGATTCTTGAAAAATACAAGAGTCAGGAT
>CANPZS010000092.1 GCA_947588835.1 uncultured Bacteroidales bacterium
ATGTTCTGCCATACCTGCGGCTGGTCCGCCGATCCGAACAATATCTTCAATGCCGCACCCGCAGGAATGGATACGGACCCCAGCAGAATATTCAGGAAAGCGAATACGAAAATGGAGATTACCACACATGCCATCAATAAAAATACGGGACGCTTCATCTCCTTTTATTTTAGCAGTTCATAAAACACCGGCGTATAATCGGGCAACAATTCCGGATGGAAAACCTTGATAAAATCGGCCAGCACCAATTCGGGCGCCATAGGGCTGTCCTCATAAAACGGTTTTTCCCTCAGATTGCAATAAATCACGCCCTTATCCTTAAAAGCCCTGAAATCCGCATAGCGGGGATCGCTGTTCCGAAGCACATTGTAACCATACGTTCCGTCGAAACTGTTCAAAATACGCCAATACTCCGCCTCATGCGCCCGTGCATACACCGTTTCGAAGTCCAGATTCACGCCTCCGGAACGCTTGTCGTCCTTTAGAAAATAATCGGCTCCGGCATCCCGGAACAGCTGGGCCAGGAAACTCTCCCCTCCCACTGCATACCATACCCCTCCGCGTATCTCGCCGCTGAATACCACCGGCCGTTTCTTCGCTTCCGCAGCCAGATTCTTCAACGCGATATATTTTTCCTCCATGGAGGCAAATATCCGGTCGGCCTTTTCTTCTTCCCCTATGAACAGCGCGATGAACTTGATCCATTCCGCCTGCCCGAGCGGTGTCAGCTCCTTATACCCGAAATGCGGCACTAACGGAATATCCACCTCCCGGATGGCATCGTATCCGCCCCGTTTGAAAGGCGAAATAAATATGACATCGGGGTCCATACTCATAATCACCTCGTTATCGAAATTTCCCTCGATCCCGATTTTCCGGGTCAGGCCCTCTTCGATTCTCCGGTTCATGGCTTCATTATGAAGGTGCCGGGTGCTGGTCACTCCCACTACCCTGTCCAATTCGTCCAATTTTATAAATCCCGACAATTGAAGCGTCGTCATACATATCACATTCTCCACCGGAACCTCCACCACCCGGTAACCGTCGGGAAGATCCCCTACCCGGGCCCCGCGCGGCACTAACGCAAAATGAGCCGCTGCAACTTCCTCATTCAACGGATCATGAACATCCACTAACTTATACCCGTCCCGATAGGTAACTTCGAATCCCTTGGCATACACCGGCTTTATCTTTACGGAATCCTCCGAAACGGGAACGGCAGCCTTTCCGCCATTTCCCGAAGAGGTATTGTTTCCCCCATGGCAGGACGCCGCAGCCAGCAAAACGAATCCGTATAAAACAGTTTTTAAATTCCTTTTCATAAGTTCTCGATAAACATGCGAAATTACGGAAAATATTTAAGAGTTGGGAGAAATACGAAAACGATGATTGTTAATATGGAGATGTATTTTTGCAAAGAAATTATTCTTGTAAAGAATATGAGCATTATCTTTACAACTTGTAATAAAATTACCCTATGAGCGTACTCTCTTCCAATACCCCGATTTATCCCGTTTCATTCGTATCCTTAGGGCCTGGAGACCCGGAGCTTATCACCTTGAAAGGACTCAGGATCCTGCGGGAAGCGGATATCATTTATTGTCCCTCTTCCGTCATTTCCCCAAAAGGCCGGAGGGAAACGGCAGAATCGGAAACTACGGTGAATACGGAGACGGAGAAAAAAGAAAAATCAGGAAACACATCCCGGGCCGCCAAGATACTGGAAGCCTTGAAAATAGATTCCCGACGGATTTGTCTTTTCCCCCTCCCCATGAGCAAAGACCGGGATGCCGCACTGAGGACCTACGACCGGATATATGAACAGGCCGCACAAGCCTGTCGGGAATCCAAAAAAGCCGTCATCGTTGCCGAAGGAGATGCGGGATTTTATTCTTCCGTCCAATATATATACGACCGGTTTATCGAAAACGGCATTCCCGTAGAGCGGACAGCCGGCGTACCGGCATTTATCGCCGCCGGAGCGCTCGCCGGCATCCATATCGTCAAACAGGAAGAGCCGTTGTCAGTGCTTCCGGAGATAGCGGATTGCAACGTCCTGCTGCAATCGCTGGAACAGGGAACGCATGCGGTCATTATGAAACTTTCCCAGTCGGAAGCGCAAATCAAGGAGTGCATACGCCTCGCCCCCGGGCATCGCTGGCATTATTTCGAGAATATAGGAACAGAACGGGAATTTTATACGGACTCCGTCGAATCGATCTTACAAAGACGGTTCCCTTATTTCTCTTTAATCATAGTCACCCCTCGCACCAAAGACACTGATAATCAGTAATAACTTTTAACTGCAATCGCTATCATCATATCTGTCCATATACGCAGGCATCCATGATGCGTTTCGTCCCGGAGCCCCAGCTTTTGGCAAAGTTAAAGCGTATCTTATAGGTATTTAAAGAAAGATTGCCAATTATGTAAATGGCAAGTATAGAAGAGAATATTTTGATGGTTTTCTCGTTACCCATAGCCAAACATTTTATATTCAAAGGCTTATGCATAACTACACATAAGCCTTTAAACCGCTACTGACAATTCCGTTAATATCGTAACTGGAACTAACAACGCCATTGTCAAAGCGCAAGAAAAGACAGAGTACAAAGTAAGTATTGCACAGGAGGATATGGAACTGTTGATGAAAAACTCACAAGCTGTTTTAGCCACAGACGAAATAGTGATGAAGCAACATTTTGAAAAACAAGCTCAGGCTATGGAAGCCCACGAGCGCAAAATTTCATCTATTCTCAACCGAAACCAAGGCTTTTGGGTTTCCGATTTCTGGGCGAAGGCGTTTTGCTGGGTTATTTTGGCGTGTTCCCGACTTATGCTTATTGCTTATCATTTGAAAACTCGCTGTAAAGCCATTAATGAATAGACCTGTATCAACAATCCAGGAAAATAAGTAAAAATCAAAACTTACGATGACTCATACAATAAATACTTTCCGGGATTATTTTGTAATTTTGTAAACGTGAATTAGATTTAGAAGAATCAAATGAAACCAATGATAAAATACAGGGGTGGTAAATCGAAGGAAATTCCCAATATCATGTGGCATATTCCTCGCTTTACAGGACGTTACATTGAGCCTTTCTTTAGCGGTGGAGCATTGTTCTTTTATCTTTGTATCGGATAATAAAAAATACTGTATACCTGTTGGTTGAATTAAATTAGTGCATATTTTATCTGTCCAATGGGACGATGATTAACGAAATTGACATATTGCATGAAAGTCATAGCGGCGATTTTACCGGCCGTTCTGGTGAAAAGTCCGCAGGATTGCTTTGCGTAATTTCGTATCATCATAAGATTGTCGTTGAGCTGGGAGAATACGGTTTCAATTCGTTTCCGGAACTTTTTGTAGGCCCACGAAGGTTGGCGCCAGTCCTTTTGATTCAGCCTATATGGTACTTCGAGCGA
>CANPZS010000093.1 GCA_947588835.1 uncultured Bacteroidales bacterium
AAGAGACGAACCCCTCCGGCAACGAACTCGGCGAAATCGAATTCTTTTACAATAACTCATGGTATTACGGCTCGCTGGCATCCATCACCACTTTGGAGGGATTGAATGCGGGCGAATGTATCAGCCTGACCTTGAGATTGAAAGACGGAAACGTTTCGGGACTGTACCCGCACATAAACGAGTGGGGTTCCGGCACCGGAGATGCCACGCATCACGACAAACCGGGAATATACAACGTCGATGACTGGAAAAGGTTCGTAGATTATCTGCGAGAACTTAAGAAGTGGGAGGAAAGCGGCTCCGAGTCCACTACCAAGCCCGAGCCGCCGGCCGGTCTGTTCGACGAAAATGGCAATATGAATCTCTATTGCGATTTGGATTTAACGAACGCGAGCAACTACACGGAAACCGATTTGCTCGATTACCTCATGAAGGAGGGGAACAAAATCATTGGCAACGGACACCGGCTGAAATCGGCTACTCAATGGGATAAAGACAAATACGAGGCAGTCCTCGACGACCTGTGGGTAACGACAAACGGAGAAGATATAGAATTCGATTGATGAGAACTCTGCCGGCAGCATGCGCAGCGATAGGCATGCTCATGGCCGCACCGTCGGTAGGCGCATGCGAGGAAGTCTTTGTATACCCTTACGGTCGAACGGTGCAGCCGGATATCGAAACGTTGGTCGCGCCCTCTGCTTCTTTCGAATCGACCTCTGATGCGCCCGTGGCGCCCGCTTTGCAAAATGTCCTGCCAGTTGCACAGGACGTCGTGCCTACTTTGCTGCTGCCGGAGGTGCCGGCGACGTTGCGCACCCCCGCGGAGCGTGCGGACTACATCGTGGAACATTTCTGGGACGCCCTTGATTTCACGGACACATTGCGTTCGCGCGACCGCGGCTTCATGGAGCAGAGCTTCGCCGACTATGTTTCGCTGTTTCCGATAGCGGATTCGTCGTCTTTGGCGCCTGCGGTCAGCGGTCTTGTCGCACGGGCGCAGGCCGATCCTGAGGCCCTGTTGCTGCTTGCGGAAATAGCCGGGAAATACCTCTACGAGCAGGATTCTCCCGTTTATAACGAGGAGTATTATCTCCTGTTCGCCGATGCCTTTGTTGATGCTTTTGCCGATGCCTTTGCGGGGACTTCGCTGCGTGATTATGAACTGCTTCGCATCGAGGCCCGGCGCACGGCGATACGCAAGAACCGCATCGGGACGGAGGCGGCGGATTTTGTCTTCGAGACCGTTGCTGGCGGACGTATGCGGTTGTCGGAAGCCGTGGACGCTCATTGCCGGACGCTGCTGCTGTTTTACGACCCGGAGTGCGCGCACTGCATGGAGACGGTGTCGGAACTGTCGTCCATGGAAGCGCTGAACGAGGCGTTGGCCGGCGGCGGGATGTGCGTCGTGGCCGTGTATTCGGGCATGGACGTCATGAGCCGCGTGACGTGGCGGCGCACGTTGGACAGGCTGCCTTCCACATGGATCGCAGGATACGACGACGGCACGGTGTACACGGAGGATCTGTATGTCCTTCGCAACATGCCCGCACTGTATCTGCTGGATTCATCGGGCCGTGTGATGCTCAAGGACACGAGCCCGGAGCGTCTCGCCGAAGAGCTGCGGCGAAATTTTCCAATGAGGACTCCGCTTTTCCGGACACGCTATTTGAAACACTAACAGGATTGCCGGTTCACGTATTGCTCCTCGTAGTATTTCTCATAGTCGCCGGAAGTGATGTTGTCAAGCCACGGCTGGTTGTCGAGGTACCAGCGGACTGTCTTTTCGATGCCCTCCTCGAATTGGAGGCTCGGCTCCCAGCCCAGTTCTTTCTGCAGTTTCGTAGAATCTATCGCGTAGCGCAGATCGTGCCCGGCGCGGTCGGTGACGTAGGTTATCAGCCCGAGGTCCTCGTCCTCCCTGCGGCCCAGCAGCCGGTCTACGGTCTTGATCAGCACCTTGATAAGGTCTATGTTCTTCCATTCGTTGAATCCGCCTATGTCGTAGGTCTCGGCGATGCGCCCCTCGTGGAAAATCAGGTCTATTGCCCGTGCGTGGTCCTCGACGTAGAGCCAGTCGCGGACATTCTCGCCCCTGCCGTACACCGGCAGCGGCCGGCGGTTGCGGATGTTGTTGATGAACAGCGGAATCAATTTCTCCGGGAATTGGTAGGGGCCGTAGTTGTTGGAGCAGTTCGTGACGATGGTGGGCATGCCGTAGGTGTCGTGGAAGGCCCGCACGAAGTGGTCGGACGACGCCTTCGATGCTGAATAGGGGCTGTGCGGATTGTATTTCGTCGTCTCGCGGAAAAACTCCCTGCCATACGCCAGATGGTGTTCGCCGGACGAAGCCTTGGTCGTGAACGGCGGCTCGATGCCGGCGGGGTCGGTCAGTTCAAGTGCGCCGTAGACCTCGTCGGTCGAGATGTGGTAGAAACGCTTGCCCTCATACTTTTCAGGCAGGGACTCCCAGTAGAGCCTTGCCGCCTGCAGCAGCGACAGCGTACCGAGGACGTTCGTCCGGGCAAAGGTGAACGGGTCCTTGATGCTGCGGTCCACGTGGCTCTCGGCCGCAAGGTGGATGATGCCCGTGACCGCGTGTTCTTTCATGATGGAGCACATCTTGTCGAAGTCGCAGATGTCGGCCCTGACGAATGTATAGTTCGGCCTGTCCTCTATGTCGGCGAGGTTCGCGAGATTCCCCGCATAGGTGAGCTTGTCCACATTAATGATTCTGCGGCCGGGGTATTTGTTCACAAAGAGCCGCACCACGTGCGAACCTATGAAGCCGGCGCCGCCGGTGATGAGGATGGAGTCCATGGATTTATTCATCGTCATTCATTCGTTTTTTCTTCTTTCTCCTTTCTCCCGGCCTTTACGCCGCGCACTGTTCCCTGACGTTGCGTCCTATTTCCTGATGCCGCGCATGTTTTCCGCCCGCCACAGCTGAGACATGATGCCGGAAGTACGGACGTCAAAGATAGGGGATTTTGCATGATTGTACAACATCCCAGGTCGTAGTGTATTGGAACATTTTTTTGATGCACTCCGGATTGATTATTTGTCGTTTTTTTTGACTATTTATTTGTTAAACACGTGAAATATATAGATATTCGTCGTGTTTAAAATAGATTGCTGTGTGTACGTTCTCGCCCGATAGCAAAGCCAAGATTGGCAATGCGATAATCTACATTGTTAATCACCATAATATTGGAAAGTTGAGCAAAACAAAATTGCTCAAGCTCCTTTATATCATGGAATCAACCATGGTGAGAAAGTATCACGTGCCATTTCTTGCTGTCCCTTATGAAGTATGGAAGTGGGGGCCTGTCCAAAAAGA
>CANPZS010000094.1 GCA_947588835.1 uncultured Bacteroidales bacterium
TGGGGTTCATCGTCACGGCCTTTCCGCGCCCCTCATTCCGTCCCAAAGCCGGCCCCTTTACGAAGGGCCGTCCTCAAAAATTTGCATTGGTCCGGAAAAACGGGTGAAGAACGCATGAAGAATGTATGAAAAACGGATGAAGAACGGGTGAAAGATGGGTGAGGACGGAGCAGAAACGGGATTATAGGCGATTTGAGTCAACCTAAATCCGGAAATGGCGCCATATTGAATCAAGGCCCTTGCGAAGACGTGTCAACTCCCTGAAAATGTGTATCTATGAAAACACTTTTCCGTGTAAACTTTTTTAAGCCGGTACAGAATAAGCATTTTATGATTAACTTTACGCGATTTTTTGATGCAATAAAATCTAACGGACAACAGTACCGAACGGATAAGGAACGTGGCGATTGGGTTTTGTCGGGTTCGCCCGGTCTCTGCGGAATGTGGATTACAGAACCCCTCAGAAAAACAAACAAAGGTATGAACATGTTGAAAGACAAGTTACACCGCCTGCCATATTGCCTCATGGCAATCGCAGCCCTTACGCTCTCGGCAGGATGCTCGAAAGACGACCCCGTCAAGGATATTGACGAGAGCAATGTCGTGGCTTACGCCTCCTATACGGTCAAACTGGAATATCCAGCCGACGAGCTGGCCTTGTTCGACATCACCGCCGAATACACCTCCACGACGGGCGGAATGACGACGGAAACCATCAATGGAGTATGGAGCAAGACCATAGACTTCAGGACTTTCCCCGCCGATTTCTCCCTGACAGTCAGGCTGAAGCTGAAAGAAGGCGTTGAGCTGACGAAAGATCACTACGAACTCGGATGCAATCAGAGCCGGAAAATGGTCGTCCACTATGCCGACGGAAGCACGGACGCAGGAGATTCGATGTCAAGCAACGGCTCTCTCTCCGTCGCCGCCGACAAGATTGCGCAGTATGCGGAGAAACACAGCGAGGACGTTAAAATCGCCTTCACCGTTGACCTGAACGCTGACCGGAGCAACGTCGTGAGGACAGACAAGTAAAAGGTCTAACCAAAACGGAACTGCGGCTATTGCAATGCAAAAAAAGACTGTCCCAATCAAATTTGAGACAGTCTCTTTTTGTGGCGGTGGGAAGGCCACGCCTCGCCGAAGATGCTCAAGAAGTATATCAAGGCAGACTCTTTGAGGTCGTGGAGAAGCTGACCGACAAGTACGAATACTTCAGATAATCTACCTCATTAAGACTTTTTATGCATCATTTTTACGAATTTGGTGCAGAAAATTGTTTTTTGAGGCAGAAAAGCGCTATATTTGCATTATCAGGCCATCGCGCTATGCACGAATATGACTTCATAAACCGCCCCAAAGACCTCCACACTCCTGAGGTGGTAGCCCTCCTGACCCGTCTTCATGAATGCCGCGGCCGGCAGGATCTTTTTATTGAAGCGGAGCCGGACGTGCTCACCGCCTTGCTGGAGGTGGCAAAGATTCAGAGTACTGACGCATCCAACCGTATCGAAGGTATCCATACGACGGACGAACGCCTGAGAGCCCTTGTTCAGGAAAAGGTACAGCCCAGAAACCGGAATGAGGAAGAGATTTCCGGCTACCGCGATGTGCTGGCCACAATCCACGAGTCCTACGAATATATAGTTCCACGCCCCGATAACATCCTGCAACTGCATCGGGACCTCTACTCCTACAGCGGCAGTGCCGCGGGAGGCGCCTATAAGAATTCGGACAATATCATCGCCGAGAAGCATGCCGACGGCACGGAAACCGTACGTTTCCGGCCGGTCCCGGCTTTCCAGACGGCCGACGCCATGCTGAACCTATGCTCCGGGTACAATGATGCCATTGAAGCCGGCACCTATGACCCGCTTCTCCTGATGCCGATATTTATCCTGGACTTCCTCTGCATCCACCCGTTCAATGATGGCAACGGCCGCATGAGCCGCCTTCTGACGCTGCTTCTGCTGTACCGCGCAGGATTCATCGTAGGAAAGTATATCAGTATTGAAATGCTCATTTCAAAGAGCAAGGATTCCTATTACGAAGCTTTGCAGGAAAGTTCCCAGGACTGGCATGACAACGGGAACCATTATCTTCCTTTCTTGAAATACATGCTGGGCGTGGTGGTCAAGGCCTACAATGAATTTGAGGACCGGGTGGAATACCTTCGCCATCGCAAGGTTTCCAAACCGGAACGAATCAGGACCATCATCGAACGTACTGCGGGTAAAATCACCAAGAAAGAGATTGCCCAGGCCTGCCCGGATATCAGTCTGACCACCATCGAGCGAACGCTGGCAGAACTGATGGCATCAGGCTATATAGACAAAATAGGCCGTGGAAGATTCACCGCCTATGTGAAGAAATAACCCTTTCACAGGCTCGCAACGCCGGATACTGCAAGGAAACTGGCCGCTGTATCCGGTTTTCGTATCCAGCAGGATGCACCCTTCGGCTTTCCGGGAACAGGGCACAGTTTTCCCTGCTTCCGTTTTGTTCGATGCTTTCCCGTTCAGGACACCGCAAACTGCGCGCTACAACGGATAACGCTCCAAAACTAATAAAATATAACACCTTTTGGAGGACGATACGGCTATTTTTGAAATTATGCCTATATTTGCGCTATTAATAATTCACTGGCTTATCGACCGAAATGACAACGTCATCAATCTATGCGAGATGAAATTTTCAGAGCGGGAATATCTGATGACGGAGCGGGAAGCGGCCCATCTTCGTTGCCGCAAAGGGAACTTCATCGAAGCGACCAACACCCATAAGGCTGTGCATATTACATTGGTTACGCCATACGGAGTAAAACAGAATGCGCATTCTGCGATCATTCAGAATCAAATAACGCTCCTGACTTCGTCACTCAAAATTGAGCAATTTCATAATAAGTTAATAAACAATTATTTGTAATTTTGCGTACCCTGATTTTGGGGTACGCAAGCCGAAAAATCATGTTTATTAAGCGAAAAAAGAACAGATCGGGAACGACGAGCATAGTTGTTGCCGAGAAAATAAAAGGCGAATATAGCGAGCTGGCAACCATTGGAATCGCTAAAACAAATGATGAGATAGAGGCACTTGTCAGCCAAGGTCGTGAATGGATTGATCGGGAGCGGCAACGGCGACAGCCGCGTCTTGACCTGTTCGGCGAAGAACGCGAGAGATGTGAGACAGAACGGCTGAATGTTGAGCAGTTTTTGTCAAACATCACCAACATCACAATTGACGGAGCGGATCT
>CANPZS010000095.1 GCA_947588835.1 uncultured Bacteroidales bacterium
GAGCCGGAGCTTACGGTCAATAAACTCCGACGAAAATTTGGCTATGGCGTGCCTAATCAGAACATCGAGCTCATATTCGTCAAATACATAATCGCTGGACTCAGAATTGAGGCGGAGGAAGGCCAACACCATCTCAACGTATTGACTGATCTGCGACAATTCAGAGGTCAGCTTGTCCGCAAGAGGCGAATCTTCATTTTGAAGCGTGAGCGACATAGCGGTGATGGGCATTTTGATTTGATGGGCCCATACGGTATAGTAGTCCACCATCTCCTTATAGTCCTCCCTGGCTCTGGTGGTTGACTCCATGACTTCACCGGCCAGGGCCTCAACGATTGCCTGATACCCGTCATCCTCCAAGCTCTCCACTTCAGGCAGAGAAGTAATCAGCGCCGCCGGGAGCTTGCTGATTTCGCACAGACGCCTATATTTTGCCTTTGACCGCAAAAAATCTACGGCAATAAAAATGGCGGCGAGAAACAGGCTGAACAGGATAGGATATAAGACAGCCTCCAACGGCAGACCGTACAAATAGAAGCTGGCCGCAAACGCCGCCGAGATCATAAAAAACACAACTGCGTTCAGCTTATATTTGCGGAAATGAAGGAGTAACAGCTTCATGGATCGTTCCCTCCGTCAGTCTCGATGCTATATCCAATGCCGAACCTGGTGGAAATGAAATCCTCAAGCCCATTGGCCTCCAGCTTTTTTCTCAGTCTCGCGACATTGACGGCCAAGGCGTTTTCATCCACAAAGGCTTCCGTTTTCCAGAGGGCTTTCATCAGCGTCTCCCGGCTGACAGCCTTACCTTTATTTTTCATAAGGCAGTAGAGGATCTGATACTCGTTCTTGGTGAGGGAAATCATCTGGCCGTTATACGAGAGCGTGTTGTCCTCCGTATTCAGCACCGCCCCCCGGTGCTCTAAGACACAGGGACTCAGGCCGAAATCGTAGGCCCGGCGCAAGAGGGATTGGATCTTGGCCATCAGCACGTCCCAGTCAAAGGGCTTGGCGATAAAGTCGTCGGCACCCATCTGGAGGGCCATGACGATATTCATGTTGTCCGAGGCCGAGGAAATGAAGATGATTGGAACTTTGGAGACCCGGCGTATTTCTGCACACCAGTGGTAGCCATTGAAAAACGGCAGTCTGATGTCCATGAGAACAATGTGAGGCTCGTACTGTACAAATTCTTCAAAGACTTTTCTGAAATCCCCAATTATCTGACAGTCTATACCCCACACTTGGACTTGTTTCTCGATTTCTGCGGCTATTCTTGCGTCATCTTCCACAATCAATAAGCGATACATGACTCCTCCTTAACGTCTATCCGTTATTGCCTCTCCGCGAAAAGCATACCATAAACGAGAGAAAAAATAAAGAATGATAAGATTATTTTAAAAAATATTGTCATTTATATCCAAGTCTCGACATTCGGTAGTCGCTCATAATAAGAAATCAGACATCCTACAACAGGATATTCCACATCGTTTATTAAGAGATTTTATTTCTGTAAAATAGGATTAACTATAATATGCAGGAAGTGATTTCAATGAACGAAGGAAACGTCCCTGTTCCCTTTGACTTTACACCGATTGGTCAGGAAATCAAAAAGAACCGCGAGGAGGAGAAGATGACCCGTGAGCAGCTTGCTGAAATTGTCGGATTCGCCCCCAGGCATATTCAAGCTATTGAAAACGAGGGGCAATATCCCAGCTTTGGTCTTTTTGTCCAACTCGTTACCATGTTCAATGTAGCGGTTGACCGTTTTCTTTTCCCGGAGAAAAGTGTCAAAAGCTCTGCGAGACTGAAAATAGACGCTCTGCTTGATGAAATGAGTGAGGATGGCTTAGCAGTCATTCTTGCGGCGGCGAATAAAATAATCGAAGTCGAAAAAGCAAAATAAGTAAAAAGGCAGACATCCTTCTATGGGCCGTCTGCCTTTTTGCGTCTCAAATTGAGACGCATTATTCGACGTTATATGGCTTATGGATCAATACATTTTCTCTTGATTTCCGCACATTTTGAGTTTACTTGCGAACATTCCTCAACGGTCAGCTCCCGCTCGCTGCCAGTGATTCGATCCGACAGAAAATCCGCGTAGGCACAGAGTAGCGCATCCAAGAGCTTTTCCGGCGTGTCCATAAGGATTGCTCTATACCACTCCTTCCGCATAGGCTCCCAATCCATAAGCGTGTAGCCGTGGCTGGTCTGCACCACCTCGTACAGCGGGTCCTGCTGAAGATAGTCATGGAATACGTCAAGGATTTTTTCAAATGTCATAATGAACACCTCCACAAACAGCCTATCACATAATCGTAAATAACACAAAAAAATCGCCGGTTCGGAAATGCGTCTCAATTTGAGACGTATTTCGACGGGGCTTCCGCTCGGTATTATAACACACTTTTATGATTTGGGATATATCCCACACGATATATCCCAAATCTGTTTACACTAACAGTAGACTTTTGGAGGACGGTGTTAGTGTGAACGCAAAAGAGGCGGTGGCAAAGCGGATACAGACATTGTGCGCGGAACGTGGGATAACAGTAAACGCCCTTGCCAACCAAAGCGGCGTTGAGCCGTCCACGATTTATAGTATGCTCGGCGCGAAAAGCCAAAATCCCGGTATCGTCACTATCCAAAAGTTGTGTGACGGGTTAGATATAAGCGTAAGAGATTTTTTCGACGATCAGATTTTTGACGGCCTTGATCCCGTGATAAAATGAAATTTGGCCCCGTACCGTCCGGGAAGGACAGTACGGGGCTCTCGCTATTGTGTAAAAAACTGCGGTCTGCCAATGCTTGTGAAGCCGGACGTGCCGGTTATGACCACGTTGTTGGAGCCGCTGGAACAGTGGATGACCTGGAGATTACCGGATTCATCACGGCCGCAGACGATGCCGACGTGGGAATCCTCCGGGTAGAAAACCAAATCGCCGGGCAGGGCCTCCTCCCAGG
>CANPZS010000096.1 GCA_947588835.1 uncultured Bacteroidales bacterium
AGGCGCGCGGACTTGGGATGGAGGACACGGAGGGCGTGCTGGCCCACATGGAGGAGGCGCGGAAATACGCCCCGGTGCGGAGCGCCGCCGAGGATGATGCGGCCCTCCCCTTGGAAGAGACGGGACAGGACAACTGAGAATAAGACATTGGAAATAAACTGTAATTAAGATGAAAAAGATTAGCAAATTATTGTTATTGATTGTGGCGCTGTGTATGTTGGGAGGGTGCGATGACACCCTGAAAGAGAGCGACGGAAATGTTGCTCCGGGTAACGAGCATCTGAGTTACCTCTGCGTGAATATCACCACAAGTGACGGAAACAGTGCCGGCACCCGGGCATGGGGAGAAGGTAGTGCCGGAGAAGCCGCAGACGCAGAATTTGATCCGGGGTTTGAGGGCGAATGGGCATTGGCACCGGAGCCCGAATCCCATTGGTTGTTCTTTTTCAATCAGGACGGGACTTTTCATTCGGCTTCCAGACTGAGCGAGATGGATCTCACAAATGTAGGAACCGGTGAGTATCCGGATAATAAAGAAAAGACTCTCGGAACCTTTGTGGCGAAAGTGGATATAAGTAAAGGACAGGCCAAGCCGGCCTCCTGTCTGGCCGTAATTAACGGACGTCCGTCGAGAATGCAGGAACTGGAGCTTAAGTTGGAAAGGGGTGAAACTGACGGGAAAACAGCTGCGAAATGGCTTATGACGAAACTGACGGATCCGCTGGCAGGCGCCGAGTTGACAAAAGAAGGCCCGATAATCGCGTTCTATACTCCTAACGAAACAGGCAGCAAAAGAATCAACTATTGCACAATGACGAATGCGGTTTATGTTCCCGGAGAGGGTGGCGTCGCAACCCAGACAGGTAAGGTCAAGGTTTTACAGGAGATCCCTGATAGCAAACTATGCGACACGCAAGATCAGGCCAAAAAGAATGCACTCACTATCCATGTGGAGCGTATGGCGGTCAAAATGGAGGTAGAATTTACTGGCAAGACAAAAACGGAAAAAGTAAAAGAAGAAGGTGGGGAAAAACCCATAAAAGGATATGATTTTCCTGTGGTGCTCAAACCGGAGGGGGATGATAATAAGGTCAATCAGAAAGAGGAAGGTAGTAGTAGTTCTACATCAAAATCTTGGGCTGCCGCAATATGGGGGTGGCGCATAAATGCCGTAGCAAAACAGACCTATCTGTTCAAGAACCTCGATGACGCGACGGCAGGAGAATTGGATAAAGGGACGGCAACGGCAAAACCGAAATACAGCAGCAGCGAGGATAAAGTAAACGAACAGTTCTTTGCCAATTGGAACGATGCCAACCGTTTCCGCAGCTATTGGGCGGTGGATCCGCACTATACAAATGCGGATATTTATCCGACGCAATACCGCAGGGCGGCCGATGAAGTCGCGACTTCACGTCCGTATAAAGATTTAACTCCTGAACAACAGGAAGCATCCCCGTTGCATTATTACACTTACAATCAATCGCTGGAGCGCAACTACGTCACGACCGACAATGCTGCTACCAGAGGAAACCTGCTGGGTCATCCGGTCTACAGGTATTGTACCGAGAATACGCTCGGAGAGGAGTTGCTGAAAGGTAGCACGTATGAAGGCGCCGCAACCCATGTGCTTTTCATTGCCCAACTGCTGATCGGCGATGAGGTGGATCAGGTTAAAGACGGCGAGGGGGCATCCTATGACGTGGACAAAGTTAAGGGGGCGATGGAAAAAATCTCCGACAAGTATTATTCGGATGGATATTACTATAACAAGGCTGATTATATGAAGACGGCATACTCAGGACTCTGGAAAGGCTTGAAGAAAGGAGAGATGCAGGTGACTGACATTTTCGGCAAAATGAACGATAAAGAGGATGACCTGGAATTTCCCAAGTATGTGACATCAATAACCCTCGATGGCACCGATGTGACGCTTACGGATACCTACATGGATGAGCACGTGGAGGATGGCATCTTCGAACTGGTACCGGCGGAAATCATCAGCGGTGACGGACGTGTCATGCTGGGCCTCAAGGAGGCATACAAAGATAAAGAACTGATTGTGAAAGGTGGCGCAACGGAGAGAGCGACTGATGAAGAAGTCAGGATGAATTCCAATCAGCTGCTGTCGGCAGTCTATGAATTTGCAGGCTATGCAGACTATTTCAAGAACGGTATGATGTACTATTACGTACCGATCCGCCACGTGACTGCAGGGCGGAGTGAAGGTTCTTATCAGCTTGGCGATATAGGCGTGGTACGCAACCACTGGTATAAGATAACTGTAAATTCCGTGAAGAGACCCGGCATTCCGGTGTCGGATCCCGACCAGCCGATTATCCCGAACGTCGACCCGGCGGATCAGTATCTGGGCTTGGATATACACATATTGCCGTGGCATGTCATCGAGCAGAACATAGACCTGAAATAAATTTCGTGAAAGGTAATTATTTGGAAAGGAGATGTTGGTTATGAAAAGCAATATCCGCAGGATAGTCCCGATCGTTATGATGGCCTTGGGAGGCGTCATGATCCTGTCAGGCCTGTGGTCGTGCGAGAAGATCTACGACTACGAGGGCGACTGCGCACCGCACTGGCAGGTAAAGTTCAGATATGCTTACAACATGAAGTTTGCGGATGCTTTTCCCGGCCCGATGGGTGTGGGGTCTGTCCACCTGTACGTCTACGACGCCGTGACGGGTCGGAAGGTGCTCGACAAGGAGGAAACGGCGGGTATGGAAGGTTTCAGTGAGGATTATGTCATGCCGATCGAGGAGCTGCCTGTGGGGCGGTATAATTTCGTGGCGTGGTGCGGCCTTGCCGACAACGGAACCTTTACGTATCCGCAGGCCCAGGATCCCCTTGTGTACACCGCTCCGGCAACGGGACTGACTGACGCGGCCCTGTCGGGGCCGGCGGAAGATTGCCGGCTGGCCCCGCTTTATTACGGCC
>CANPZS010000097.1 GCA_947588835.1 uncultured Bacteroidales bacterium
GAGGCTATGGTCCAGCTGGCCTGCGTCCAGATTATGCTTAACAGATTTTTTGTATAATTTCAAAACAGCTTCTAAAACAGGCATACTCGTTTTTGTTACATCACACGCCAAATATAGGTATTATTTTTAATACTTACAAATCTTCTCCGTTAGCCTTATTGTATCCGTTGTCGTAATACATGGATATATAATATTTCCCATAAGATTCACTTATTATAAACCAAACCATTCGGTTATTTAGAATGGACGTAAAATCTTCTGTCAATACCATTATCGTTTGTAGTAGTTCTTCTTCAGTTGCAGGACGACACCATTGTGCAAGACAGTCTGCGTTATACTTTGAAAAAGTTGGCCTAATGGACATTTTGGGTGATGGATTTACTGAAAAAAAGTTTCTGCATCGTAAGCGGAGAGTGTGGAAAAGAAGTTTGTCAGGAAGTTGATAATATGCCGCTTCATAGCGTTTGTGATTTACCGCCATTTCATACGAGATGTCCTCATCCATAGGAATCTTTTGATCCTCCGAAAAGGATGTATATCGTTGATTCCGTTCAAACTGGTTACAAAGGCTGTTGAACCGTAATTTTATCTGCTACTCATCTCTCTTATCAACGTCCGCAATATAAATTCGCCAAACTTTATTATTATGGGTGACGAGAGAGATATGTACGGTCGTCCCATTGAACTCACCTGTTAGCATATCCATGCCATCTACGGGCGTGTATGTATAGCCTTTATTTTTGAGTTCCTATATAATTTCTGATTTATCTCCATCTACGGGAATTCCAAGGAATTTAGGCGCTCTGTTTTGTGCGTTGCACATTAATGTGGCTGTCAATAAGGCAGAACACAGTGTTAAGTTTTTCATTTTCATAGTTATCAATATTTAATTCAAATTCAGGTTAAGTTATAGTTTTACGAGGAGTAAAGATAGCTATAAAATATGACTTTGAGAACTATCCGTTAGGAATAATTTTCAAGTTTTATCCTCATAAACTCTTTCTGCCCCGCAATTACCTGTTTTCCTCACTTTTTTTGGACTTTTGACAAAAAGATGCCCTACAGGACTATCCCAATACCATGAACTTTTACCATCCGGACAGACGATAATTATTCCGTATTGTGAGGCGAGTTCAGGAAGCTCAGGCTTTATTCTCAACCACGAGCGATAATCATTATTATATCCGTGCAATAAATATAATACAGGATAGGACTTCTTCTGGTTTTCATAGTAATCGGAAGGCAAAATGATGATGTTTTTCACATCATTATCCATCGCATTACTATGTATTGTAATCGTATCGACTTGCTGTGCCCGCAGCCCGAATGCTACGGTACACAGCAAGAAAGAGATAAGTGTTATTCTCATATTCATTATCTGTATGATTCCGCAAATATCCGCACGATGTCTTCATCCGACATTTGTACCCGATCCCCCGTGAACATGATACCCATTACGTTGCGCGTGTTACGCATGAAGGTCTCGAACTCGTCAGGCGTAATGCCGTAGTCGGACATCTTCAGTTCTGCCACGCCGCAGGCTTCCTGCAAGCGAACGAGAGCCGTGATGAAATCTTCCGGCTGCGTGGCTTCGGTCATACCCAGCAGTCGTGCCAATTCGATAAAACGGTCGTCGCAACCATGATTGCGGATGAAATAGCTGAAATATGCTTTGCTAATCATTATCAGTCCCGCACCGTGCGGCAAGTTGGGATGATAGGCGGAAAGCGCGTGTTCCAGTCCGTGTTCACTGGTAAGCAGGGTAAGCGTCATTACAGCACCGGAAAGCGTGTTGGCGAATGCCACACGGGTACGGGCTTCCAGATCGGAACCGTCTTTCACAGCGCGCGGCAGATATTCGGCGATGTTGCGGATAGCTTCGCGTGCATTCATATCGCTGGCAAGGTTGGCACTGGCGGCTATGAATCCCTCCACGCTGTGGAACAGTGCATCGAATCCCTGAAAAGCGGTAAATTGAGGCGGTACAGAGAGCATCAGCTCCGGATCGACAATGGCGAGGACGGGAAAGAGCAACGGGTGCATAATGAACGCCTTTTCGTTCGTATCCTCTTTGGTAATGACACCGCAGCCGTCCGTTTCCGAGCCTGTGCCAGCGGTGGTTGTGATGGCGATGATAGGCAGCGGACGGTTCTTTATCGGCTCTCCTTTGCCGGAGCCGATTGGCACATAGTCCCATAAATCGCCCTCATTGGTAGCCAGCAGTGCAATGGCTTTCGAGCAGTCCATGACGCTGCCGCCACCTAATGCCACGAGAAAGTCGGCATTGTACGCACGTGCGGCATTTGCTCCGGCTATGGAGTTGGAGACCGTCGGATTCAGTATGATACCATCGAACACTTCGGTTTCCACGCCTGCGCGGTGCAGTTGTTCTTCGGTACGGGCGAGGTAGCCGTTAGCGCGTGTGGATTTGCCGTTGGAAATGACTATCAACGCCCGTTTGCCCGGCATGGGCTGCGCATGAAGGTTGTTCAACTGTCCTGCCCCGAAAAAATACGGGTAGGAATGTTACTGGTCGTAATTCATATTCGTTTTCATTGTCTTATATTATTTTAATTATCAGATAAACGGAGATTTAACATCTTCATCGGTTGCTTCCAATTTAAAGAAGACTGGCCGCAGACCGTCATTGCAACAAGTAATCGCAACTCCCGGCTGGCGTACCCAATCATTGAAATAGAAATGCTTCGCACCATTGGCAAGGGCAAATACGTATGGATGAATGGTTCGCCACGCACCATCGCAGAAACCTTCAGGTTTGCCTAATCCGGCATAGAACACTTGTCCTTCTTTCATCATACTGCATGGCTTGAGTCCCGGCATTCCATAATCACGAGCCAAGTCCTCATTAAAAGTGGAACGCAATACCGTTATTTTTACTTTCTTCATGTTATTTCATCCGCAATTCG
>CANPZS010000098.1 GCA_947588835.1 uncultured Bacteroidales bacterium
TAGGGAAAGGATTGTTCCCTGGTTCTGTAAACTGCTTCCCGCATATGCAGCAGGTTTTCATCTTACTGTTCTTCATAACCTATATATTGTTGCTCGTTCGTATAATCCCTTCCTCCCATACCACATAGTAACTCCCTGCATCGCCCAAAGCTCGACCCTGGCAATATGCCTTATACCCCATTACCCGCACTTTCATATCGGCGAGATATTTCAGTCTGGCGGCAGGTTTTCCCATCGGTTGGCTCTTATACTCCATACTCACAAAGACAAAGCATTTTTGGGTGAATGTCCTCACCAGCGCCTCGCATTGCTCATAGGTCCAACAACTCATCTGGAAAGAGTCCACAATGATGAACTTTGGACTTTTCGGTTTCTTCAACCGCGCCACCAGCTCCTCATAGGTATCGTCGGTCACCACCCGGAACTTTCCCTGCACCTCGTACATTTTCAAATACTCCATGCGCCGTTGGAAAGACTGGTTGATTCGTTCTTCATAGCTCAAGTAGAGCGTATTTCCGAAACGGCAGAACTCCTTGGCCAGCTGCATCACGAAAGAGCTCTTGCCGCTGGCAGATGCTCCCGAGACAAACCAGGACGCATTATCCGCTGGAAAGCCAAACGGCTTCGACCACTCCTCGCCCCATGTCAGTGTCTCCCACTTTTTGGCGGCGATATCTTTCGGACTATATGCTCGCCGGGCCATCGTTATTCTACTTTTTTGAGCTCATTTATAAGAACCTGCGCAAGGAATATGGCCACCGGTGCTGCAGAGGTCGCGTTTTCGACAGTCGTTTGAGCTACAATCGAGGGATAGATCTCCCTGGCAATTTCATACCTACGCTGTTCCCAGTCTATTTCCCGGTTCCGTTGGCGGCGATTCATCTCAATGACCGCCTCCATGTATTGCATCTCAATCTTTGTCATCACTGTACAACCATTTTCAATTTCTCAATCTCAGTATAGACTCGACGCAGGCCTCCATTCGTCTTGCGCACGATGGCTGCTATATCAGCTCCCTCTGGAGCATTTACCTTGGCCACAATACGGGCCTGCGTTTTTAGGAAGGCATCCCGCTCGCTGCCATCATCAGGCGTCACCCTGCTGTACCGGTCTCCGTAGCGGCTCAGCATTTCGGTATAGCCTACCTTCTTGCATTCGATAGAGCGGTTGATTTTCTCCTTCAATCCGTCGGCCCCCATCATATACCAGGCGCAGCATCTTTCGGTGGCATTCCACAACGCTTTCAGTTCAAGAAAGGCCTCGTACTGCAAGTCCCCGGCCTCGTCCAGAATGATGAGCGGGCTATCAATCGACCGGAGATAATACACCAGGTCCTCATAAATATCCGTATATCGGCCCTTGCTGTCGATACCGAACTCGGAGGCAATCTTGCGCACCAGCTTCAACTTCGTCTTCACTTGGGAGCAGTCGATATAGACGGCATTCTTGTGGCTCTGTACATAGTATCGGGCCGTAAATGTTTTCCCGATATTGGGAATGTCGCACAGGATGGCCGACAGACTCGACTGCTGGGAGAACTCCAGCTGGGCAGTGATGTACTCAAAGGTCGCGGTCTTGGCAGCCTTCCACTCCATATTGGCCCGGAGGCTTACGCCCAATCGCCGGGCAATACTGATCCAGGCGCCCTCGCTGAGGGCCTTGTCGGTCTGGCCATTCTTGATGGCACTATACACCGAGGTACTGATACCGAGGGAGGCGGCGTGTTTTGCATCGCTTGGATAGTTCGCACGGTTGGCGGTTATCCCTCTCAAAATCTTCTGTTTTTGCGCTTCTGTAATCATAGTTCGAACGCTGTTATAATATTATTCTAAAAATCTTCCAATGCGCTCCGAATGCTGCTCGCCACCGGTGACCACTCCACCTCCACATCCATGGGCACTGCCACGGGCAGAACTTGGCTCTCTGACGTTTCCTCAACAACCGGCTGGGCAGTAACCACCCCGACCTTACCAATGGCGTTGTCGCGGACATATTTGCCGAATTTCGATATCTTCTTCTGTTGCTCGATATAGTTGACGATATCTTCCTCTGTCTGTTCCGCCATCACCCGGTTGTAGGTCTCCACTTTCTCCACTTTGTCAATATAGCGGTCGCCCTGAAAAATATACACGTCAGTCGGCCGACCTTCGTCATCGGGCAGATAGTAGGCCGTTACCTTGTAGTCGTTAGGCTGGAGGCGTTCGAGGACAGAAGTGTCGCTCAGCCAGTAGTCATCGTAGGCTACACGCACCGTGCTATTGCGTCGGATGCTGGTATCTACCCGTTCCCCGATATATCGGCTCAAGGTCAGTTTGTCATAAGGCTGGAGCGTGGGATTGATGTTAGCCACCAAGACCTCCCAGCGGGTCATACCCGGGTACTTCTTCTGGTTCGGATGCAGCGCATTGTTCCACTCCGCGTTGTCGCGGCGGTCGTCTGCAACCAGTTGCTCGTAGCTGAAGTACTCCTTATCCTCGTAGGTGTCGTTATATTCATCGCTTACTTTCCGGCTCTCCGTGCGCCATTTGCCCTTGCCGTAAAAGCGGCCTATACCCTCGTGGTTCTTGTGAACGATGCTTCGCTTCTTGGCCCCATTGAGTGGCTCCGCATATTTCTCCTGCGAGTTTTGCGGTGCGCAGAAGTGGACAAATGGAAAAGCAACGCCGGCCATCAGGAAGCCGTCCTTGTACTGCGACATCAGGTGATTCTCCACCTCGATACCGGCGGGCATCCCCCATCCGTTCCGTTCGATTAACCGGAACATATCGCGGAAGCAGTCAACAACCAGCCCCTCATCCTTCTTGCGAGCATAGCT
>CANPZS010000099.1 GCA_947588835.1 uncultured Bacteroidales bacterium
GCAATATGTCAATTTCGTTAATCATCGTCCCATTGGACAGATAAAATATGCACTGATTTTAATTCAACCAACAGGTTTCTAAAATAAAATTATATGTTATGACAAAAAAAGTATTCATATTCGTCTTTTTGTCTATTTTGTGCTCTTTGCATCACGCAGGGACAAACGAAAAATGAAACTATTTTAAAGGTTTCTTATGTTGCCAACAGCATGACCCCATCCATGCTGTCTATCTTGAAGGAACAAATCCCATCGGAAGATCAGTACAATCGAATGGTTGAAAAAATCGCAAGATATCAAATGTATTATTCTCTATACATTGACACCAAAACGAACGAGTCCGTCTTTGTGCTGGATTCGCTTGCAAAAGAAGAGGGTGTAAGCATTGCCGGATATATTGACTATGTTTATACGGAACCATCCGGAAAATTTATCGGAGCGGAAAACTTTATGGGCGAACAGGTTTGGCTTTCAGTGCGAGCGATTTCTTTTTTTCCATCGAGCTCGTTGAAATTTCTACCTCGGTCACGACCGAAGAATTTGACAGAATCGCCAATGAACATCGAAATAAATCCAATGACAAATTACTGAACTATCATGCCCTGTTAAAGGCAAAAGATAACACGATCAGTATGATGGAAAGGTGAGAAACTTCTATGCTATAAAGACATTTGGTCATATCAAGATAAAATGTTAACTTTGCATCAAACATCAAAATATTATAATAAATAAGCAAAGTAAGTAAAAATGGAATCACAAAAGATAAATAGGATAAAAGTTGCGTTGGTTGAGAACGGCAAAACAGGTAAATGGCTTGCCGAACAGGTCGGAAAAAATGAAGCTACGATTTCCCGATGGTGTTCCAACAAGATGCAGCCTTCCCTTGATACACTTGTGAGGATTTCAGAGTTACTTGATATTGATGTTAAGGACCTGATCGTAAGCAATAAAGCATAGTCATGGACAAAAAAGAAATATTTGATCGAATCGAATATGTAGTGACGTGTGTCGGGGCTTTCGCACAGCGATATAACCTCTCCAACATGCAGGCCTACGCATATCTTCGCCGTTTCACTGGTATTGATTTTCTTCTTGATTGCTATGCTGCCGAGCATACCCTCTCCATTGACGATGCTGTCTCGGACCTCCAAGTCATTTGCCAACGAAAAGGAGGCAGGATATGATACGGCTCTATCACGGCTCGAACGTAGCTATTGAGAAGATTGACATTTCACGCAGTAAGCGTGGCAAGGATTTCGGACAGGGCTTCTATCTTAATGCCAATCCCGATCAAGCTATGAAAATGGCAACTCGGACAACTCGACTTCTCAATGAAGGAACCCCAATTTTATCGTGCTTTGAGTTTGATGAGGACGAGGCTACGAAGAACGGGTTGACTATAAAGTTATTTCCTGACTACTCCGAAGAATGGGCGAAATTTGTCGTGATGAATCGAAAGAATAACTCCGACATTCCGGCCCATCCCTATGATATTGTTATCGGACCTATTGCCGATGATACGGTTGGCGTTCAGATTCGCCGTTTCATAATGGGTTATCTGTCGGCTTCAGCATTGGTAGAGGAACTGAAATTTAAGGGCGACCATGCTGTCCAATACTTTTTCGGTACCCTAAAAGCCGTGGATCTCTTAAAACACATCGAATTATGACACAAGACATACAGTTTCAAATAGAATGCCTTGCGGCAGAGCTCGCTGAAATGCTTACGGTAGAATATGGCTGGGACATACACCGCTCCCTTGACGAATTATATTCATCAACTACCTTCGCCAAACTCAACGACCCCGAATGCGGCCTCTACTATCAGGGCGCCGTCTATATTTTCCAGTTCCTCAAATCCGAAATCGAAACCGGCAAGGTTGCATAGGGGCGCCTTTATCTCCAAACTATCTCCTTGAACAAAATAAAGATTGTTTTTTGAATTTTCGGTGTCTCATCTTATAGTTTAGGAATGATCTCCTTAAACTTGGCAAAGAACGCATTATGCCTATAAGCATACCCTGTTCCGATAGGAACGTATAGCGTGATGTTTTCTAATTCGTTCAGTCCTGAACGAGAAAATAGGTGTTCCATGGTTTCGGGAGATTTTCCCATGATCCGGAGTTCACTTAATCCGTTGCAGCCCCGAAAAGCATCCTGTCCAATGTTCGTCACGCTATTGGGGATTTCAATACTTGACAAGTCGCTACAACCCGCAAAAGCACACGCCCCGATGTCCGTTACTCCTTTAGAAATCACGGAATCCTTACACCCAACCAATAATTTTTTCCCAACTTTGTCCAACAAACAATTTCCTTCTGCCATATATACGGAATTGTCCGATGACACATTGATTTTTATAAGTGCAGAACAACCCTCGAAAGCACAAAGCCCGATGCTAGTTACACTATCGGGGATTTCGATACTCGTCAAACCACTACAATCACAGAAAGCACAATACCCGATGCTAGTTACACTATTGGGAATCTCGATGCGAGTCAAACCACTACAACCAGAGAAAGCACAATACCCGATGCTCGTCAAGCTATTAGGGATTTCGATGCTCGTCAAGCCGCTACAACCACGGAAAGCATTGTCCCCAATGCTCGTCATGCCATAGGGGATTTCGATACTTGTCAAGCCGCCGCAACCCTCGAAAGCATAGTCCCCAATGCTCGTCACACTATTGGGAATCTCAATGCGAGTCAAACCACTACAACCAGAGTATTTACAACCGATTGTTACTCAATATCTTGTATGTAATAAATCAGAAATATGGCCTTAATCTTTAATGGTACAT
>CANPZS010000100.1 GCA_947588835.1 uncultured Bacteroidales bacterium
ATGGTATTCCTTTGAATTGCATGTGCTCGACTGGCATAAGATATTTGAAGAAATCGACCTTGGAGAGGAACGCGATAAGCGGGCCGGAAAGATATAAGGAGGTGTCGGGACGATGACAAGCAGTGTTTCATGGTGGCTGGCGACAGCACGATGGACAAGAAAGTTGGCAAGTGCGGCAATCGCGGCGGTATGTTGCGTGTCGTGCATCAATGAATATCCTGCCGATACGGAGGATTTGTTCCGGACCAGGGGTGTCGATCTGGCGCTGCAAATCTCGTTGCTCGAAGATGCGGACAAAGAAGGGGAAACGTTGCCGGAAGTGGAAAAGATGCACGATCTGCGCGTCATCATCACCCGCATGGAGAACGGTAAAGAATATGTGGAATACAACCGGTATATTGATTTCGGGACGCAGCGGGAATACCGGTACGGGTATCTGCGCGATAATCGCCTGGTATTCCGGGTGACGGCTCCGGAAACGAAACACATCTACCTGTTTGCCAACAGCGAACCGTTATTTGACGGCATCGAACATGTGGATCCTGAGCATGGCAACTACGGGGTCAGACATCCGAAACCGCAAGGAGCGGCGGAAAAAGCCCCCGATGAATACGAGGCGATGGATGCATCGGAATACATAAACCAATTACGGGAACTGACTTTCACGCAAGATCAGTTGGATGGATTCGTGAAAGATGAGAATGCGAACGGCATCCCGATGAGCGCCGAGTACGATGTTACGGTCACGCCCGGAAATACGGGCATCTCCGATTTCTGCGTATTCGAGGCCTTGATCGTCCGCGCCTGCAACAAGATCACCTTTACGTACATCAATGACCGTATGCTGGGCGACATAGTCGTTACGGACTGGACATTGCAGAATACGGCAGTGACATCCTGGCTTCTGCCACGCGTGCCGGCAAACGACGAGACAAACAAATCGCTTTTCGGCGCCGGCACCAAGTATGAAGGCGACTGGATAGCGTGGTACAGTGACCATATCGGGAGCGGCGGACATGCGGAGGAATTGAACTTCGAGGTGCCCGAGGGGCCCGATGTGGTGCCACAACCGTTCAGCGCTTCGTATGACGGGTCGGCAAAGGTTACGGAGCCGAGAGAAGAAACGGTTACAGGCTTGTGCGTTCCCCAAAAAAAGATCTCTGAAAGAGCCCCCACGCCCGTAGAAGATAAGGCAACCTATTATTTTCTCGAGAGCCGTTGCATTTCCGAGGAAACGGGTCAACAACAGAGCTACTTTATAGGTTTCAATACGTTAGAATATAATACAACCCCGACAACGGATGTGGACGAGGTTCAGCATTATTGGAATAATAAGCGCATTTACCCCTCCGGAGCGGAGGCCTATCATTTGGATCAGGTGAAGACGCTTTTGCGGGATACCCATGTCAAAATTACAGCGACTTTTGCCGATATGGGACAGGTCAATTTGGATGTGTCGATCTTAAACTGGAAACCGAGAGATCCCGTGGAAGGGCAGTTGAAATCTGAATAACGGTCAGAAACAAGAGGAAAGAAGGTGATGAAAATATGGAATATAAATGTAACGGTATGTTGCGTGGCGGTATTGGTGTTCGCCGGATGTGAACACGAGCCTGTACCCGGGGTACTTGACGGGGAGCGTCCCCTGTACTTTACCGCCGGAATCGCGAACACCTCATCCGCGGGACGCACGCGGGCGTTGGCGGATGACCATATCAATATTATGAAAAAGATGGATTCCAAGCGGGAAGAGTTGCTGAAAAAGACGTTCACCGAAGGGGATGTCATCCGCATCTGCAATACAAAGAATGATACAGAGGAACCTTCGTTCAACCTGGGGGGAGAAAGTTCTGTTTACCAGTATGTCTGGAAGAAGCGCATCAGCGAGAGCGGACAACTCGAAGGTTCGGACGAGGAGGACGAGTGGATAACGCAGAAGGATCACATCGATAGTTATTCCGAGTACCTTTTTGAGCCGGATCCTATGGGGGGAACGGATGGTACATACGGACTCTATACCAATGACTTGATAACCGACGGAGGCAACTATTTCCAGTTGTATGCCACGTGGTGGAGAGAGTACCAGTCGGGAGACAATCAGAATGAACCCAAAATCAAGACAGACCAGAGTACGGAGGATGGATTCCTGAACTCGGACATGATGCTGGCCTATCGGGAGCACTCGATAAGCATGCCTTATGATCCGATAAGGTTCGTATTCTGGCACGTGTTCGCCATGTTGGACGTCCGCATCACCCTTCCTGTCTTAGACAAGGGACACGAGAGCACGGGGTCGGATGATCCGGAAATACGGCCTTCGGGTTACGATACGGTGGAAGTGTCCATGACCAATATCCCCACCGACTATACGATAGTCCATACGGGAGACCTCGTGTCGCATGCCCAGCTCGGGATTGATGCCAATACGGCATCAACAACGAACGAAATCCCGATGTACTGCTACTACAGACAAGAAGTGCCATTTGAGGACTATGATTCGGCGGACGAGGGTTCGGGTAAATCCCCATATCGCACCTACGGGTTTTGCGGTATATTGCCTCCCATGCGGTGGACGCAGGATCAGGAGATCCGGCCCCTGTTGAGAGTGAAATTGAAAGATCCGGTTGAGGGTGTGGACAAATATTATACTTATACACCCGATAAATTTAATTCCGGTGGATCCAGCAGTGAAGTTTCTTTGACATTGACGGGAGGAACCATTTCGGTGGTGGTGTTCCGCATGTTCCGCAACATGGACGATATGGAGGTCGTAAGAGGCTTCATTCAG
>CANPZS010000101.1 GCA_947588835.1 uncultured Bacteroidales bacterium
AGCGAAGGAATGTATCTCATCAACCAGCCTTTATTGATGATGGCCGGCAGTATCGCCGACACGTTCTACATGACGGAGCTGTGTTACAGCAAGGCGACCGGCACGCAGCAAAAGGAACTGTTCCTGATTCCCGGTGCGACGCATATCAAGACCTATTATGTGCCGGAATATGTGGACCAGGCGGTGAACAAGCTGACGGAATTTTTCGGCAATAATTTATAAAATCGTTCGAGTATGAAAGCAATCCATTTATCAAGACTCGTGGCAGTATCCGCGTTGTTGTTTGCCACGGCCTCCTTTTCTTCATGTAAAGAATTGAATAACAGCGGTATAAAAGAACCTGATACAGAAATCGGGAGTGAAGAAAACGAGGACGGGAACGAGCTCCCTGCCGATAATTTCGACCATCAAGTGACCCAGCCTGCGCCGGGCGGAGACACCTCCGATGGAGGGCCTCAGGCGGCATCCAATATCACCTCGGTTTCCGGTGTTCCGCTTGTGCGGCTGAACAATGGCGTCATGATGCCCCGTTTCGGACTGGGTACCCAAGTGCAGAGCATGGAAAGCGCAAACCAGCGGCAGCAACTCAATGAGACGGTCCGGGGCATGGTCATCTCGGCGCTCCAGTCGGGCTATCGTCACTTGGACGATGCCATGTTCTACTATAATGAGCGTGGAACCGGTTGGGGAATCAAGGAAAGCGGCATTCCTCGGGAGGAAATCTGGCTGACGAGCAAAATATCCGGAGATCTGACGGATGCACAACATGCATTCGAGGGGATTCTCGAACGCCTGCAGGTCGATTATGTAGACCTTGTCTATATCCATCATCCCGCCGGCACGTTGGAAGATATCCTTGCCTGTTGGCGAGTAATGGAAAAGGAATACAAGGCAGGCAGAATACGCGCACTCGGTATCAGTAATTTCGATAACCGCATGGATGCGTTCAATTATATCATGCAAAATGCGGAAATCAAGCCGCAAATGGCACAAATAGAGTGTCATCCACTTGCCCAAAGAAAAGAGGCCAGACAACTCTATGCAAACAACTACGACATTCAGGTGGAATGTTGGTATCCGCTGAACCACAACCGGAGTGACGTCAACAATGCCACGCTTCAACAGATTGCTGCCGCGCACGGAAAAACGGTCTACCAGATCATGCTTCGCTGGCACATGCAGGAAGGCCTTTGTCCTGTTCCCGGCTCAACCAATCCGGATCACATTCTCGAAAACATCAGCATTTTCGACTTTGCGCTGTCCGATGAGGAAATGTCGGAGATCCGTGCCATTGACCTTGGTAACGAGGGAAGATCGTTCAATATTCCCTACGGCGACTGGAATTTCGGCGCTTTTCAGGATTATACCTATGAGCACACCTATACGTCTTCTGCCATTTAACAAACGGTTTACTCGGTGCAGCCGGTGAAAGAATAAATCCGTTGCAGCCGATACCAATCATACGGCAAACCGTCGAAATATCGTTAAAAACGGGAAAAACCTGCCCTCGCTGCGACTGCGATTGCAGGTTTTTTTGTATTTTTACCGTCGGGAGCCAAACAGTTACGGCATGGAATACGAAAAAGATATTATCGTTACCGACCGGTTGGGCACGGTAAGCATGGATTCCGAGGTGGAATACCTGGCGCATCTGCTCTGCTTGGGCGGGACGTGCCGTTACCGTTTCAACGAACGGGAATTCGAGTTGCACGCAGGGGATTTGTCAATTGTCCGCAAACGGAAAATGATCGACAAGGTACATGCTTCGGAGGACTTCCGGTGCAAGATCATTTATGCCGCACCTGAGTTCATCGAATTGTCTACGCCGCAAAGCAACTACGGCATGAAAGGGTCGCTGGCCCTGTTCCTCAACCCAGTGATGCACCTCACGCCAGAGCAGCAGATCGTCTGCCGCCGGGATTTCGAGCTGCTGGAAGCGCGCATCGCCGATACGCAGCACCGTTTCTATCGGGAAACGCTCATCAATGCCATGCAGGCGGCCATTCTCGATTTCTTCGATTTCCATGCCGCTCTGTACGGCCAGAGCGACATCTCCACGCAGAACGCCTCCATAATGAACCGTTTTCTGAAAATGCTGGAGGATGGGACGTACCGGGAGCACCGGGAAGTATCCTATTATGCGGATTGTCTGTGCATCACGCCGAAATATCTGTCGGAAGTGTCGAAGAAGGTCAGCGGATATGGGGCCAATTACTGGATCAACCGTTATACGATTCTTGACATTTCGCGTCTGCTGCGGGACAAATCGCTCTCATTCGTCCAGATTTCCGACATGTTCGGCTTCTCGTCGCCCGCCTATTTCAGCCGCTATGTGCAACAGAATTTGGGCGTAAATCCATCGGATTACAGGGAATAGATTTTTTGTGAGGTTGTGTCCATGAAAACCAATTTGAAATTCATATTGCTGATCGTTACCCTGTTCGGTCTGTTCGGAGGCGGAGTTGCAACGGCCCAAGCGGCCGCCTTGTCCGCCGCTTCCGGATCGTAGAGCGAGACGGTCATTCACGACATGGTGAAAGACCGGCAGAGCCGCCGTTATGTCGGCGTTTCGGAGGCGATGATGGAACTTTTCAAAACCTCCTATGCGAATCGTGCGATATACGAC
>CANPZS010000102.1 GCA_947588835.1 uncultured Bacteroidales bacterium
TCATGAAACGTCATCAACGCATCGCACCTCTGTTCTCTGACGATTTTTGGGTGACACGTTGACGAAGTCAGGAAAAAGTCGGGCAGGAGACGAAGGAACTCCTCCATCCTTTCGTCGGTACAGGCGGGATGGCCGGGATGCAGACGCTTGTCTGGGACAGTGTCTTCCAACTTCAACAGACCAGCAATACCTGACGGATCGGATTCTGCCTGTCTGACAAACTCATTTGCCTTGTCCCTGCTTATCCCTAACGTCATGGCAATCTGCCTGTTTGACATGCCAGACTGTTTTAATTGAAGCAATTGCTTTACCTTGCTCATATCGATTGATGTTCCTGCCATAACTCTGCTATGTTTAGTTGTTCCATAGCGGCAAAGTTATGAGATTTGTAGCAAGAGTGGCCGACAATAGTCCGGATTACGCAATAATACTATGGATTTATTTTGCTGATATACAATTATTTAACCACGTACAAACCGCGTTCTGTAGCGTTTTCTGAAACGCACGCTCTCCAATGAGACCCCTGTCATTATGAAAGAAAAAGTCTCCCAGGAGAGCTCGTAGCATCCGTTATCAACATTCCTGCGAGGTGGTTCGAAAGTGCCTCTCTCAAGACGCTTGTGATACAGCACAAAGCCGTCTATCCCATCTCAGCAACTTTACGCTCTGGCGGTTCTTAGAGAAAAAGACATACACGTCACCTGTCATCGGGCTGTAGGATGTCTCGCTTACTATCAGGTTGAACAGGGAGTCTATGCCCTTGCGCATACTAACCGACTCCCGGCACACGAAGTACCTGTGATTGCTTTCCAGTCCGAACATATCACCTCCTGTCTTTTTGTAGTCTCAGGAGATATTCATCAGGATATATCTGGATGAATACTTCTCCCATGTCGTATCTGAGTTCGGTTCCGGAAGACAATACCCGCATTTTAAAGCACCACTTGTTTTATGGACCGGTTTCTTTATGCCCTCTTTTCGCATCCATCTCAACAGACCCCTGTGATAGACATAGCTCATCTGACAATATGCCTTCAGCGTCAGTGCCGGATTCTGTTCCATTTCCCTACGGTAATGCTCCTGTGTTTCCCTGTAGCGGCTTTCCGCCTTATCATTCTGTATCTTCTTTAGCATAGCGTTTTTTTCGCAAAGCTACCGACTATGCATACGCGACACAATACGCCATCGCAGAGACGCTTACACATCATCCATTCTTATTCAATCCATGATTTTCTTCTGCACTATCTGTTAGAATACCTTTCTTTTTCAACCATCGGACAATTGGTGGCGTAACTTTGGGCGCAAAAATTCCGGCTAAAAGTCCTGCAATTATAATAACTATAATGTCTTTCCAATCCATGATAAAATATACTTAGAATAGTGATACTATCCATTTGGAAACTTTTCCCACTACTCCTGTTGAACCAGTTATTGCACCTACGCCAGCTCCCCATGCAACAGACCCCCAATTCCATTTTCCACCAACTACAGCGGAGCCAACACCACCCGAAACGCCACCGATTACCGCTCCAACGATATCCTGCACTACAATAGTCCCAACTACGCTTTTGGTCTCAGGTGTATCCCAATATTCCAAAGAACTTTTAGAGATATTCAAAACGACCCCACTGATTGCACCCTTAGGGAATTCCTCTAAGTCATTCTTAAAATGTCCTTCCGCGTCAATCATAGACGAAAAATCTGTATTCGAATAATGCTTCTCCCACTGATTTGTCAACGAAGTGAATTTCAATTCGAATGAGTCATTCGTAAGTTTACCAAGCACATTATCTTCACACAAATTTATTAATTCAATAAAAGATTGCTTTTCAAATAAATCAATTTCTCCCCTGTTAAATGAAGCATTAATGGAATTGATTATGTCCTCTGTTGTATAATAATCAATGTCTTCATCCACATTAGATCTTGTTACGGGAGAAAAACTAATATTCTCTTTATCGTAAAGATGTTTATATACTGGCAAAAGTTCTTGTATCAAGCACTTATCGGAATCTGGTAATAATAATTCTTCTGCATACTTTGACTGAGTGTTCATCAAATAATTGAGAACATCTTCTTTTGTTTTGCATTGTTTGTTAATAACTATATTCTTATCAACATGCGCAAGCATTGCATTATGAACGTCTCCATACTGAGAGAAAAAGTCAAGAGATGCAATTGCATTTTCCTCTGCACTGATAGGCTCAATTTGGTTACAACTCCATAGAGTAATGGAAATAATAACCATAAATAAAAGTGATGGATAAATATTTTTCATAAGCGTTTGTATTAATTAGAAAAAAATAAAACAAATATATACCGTATAATTTGTTTGTAGAGACTCCTTGGGGATAATTCCTTGATTAATATCCCCATACAATAACAGGCGGTAAAAAGTTATCATCCCTATTGCAAACGTTTTATGTCCTTGTGCAAGATAAGAAGAAAAGATGACAATTCCCGGAAGTTTAACACTTTCTTTTAAATAAAAATTTTGTAACTAATTGATAGACTTTCTTGTGAAAGTCTTTTTTTGTCAAATATTATTTGTATATTTGTGGTAATATATGGTATATTATCATGAAACTGCAAGTAAGCTCCTC
>CANPZS010000103.1 GCA_947588835.1 uncultured Bacteroidales bacterium
TACATTTTTGGGTGTATAATTGGGTGCTAATCTTGTAAATCACTGAAAATCAGTGTTAATTGTGGAGCTGGAGGGAAACTGTCCCTTTGGACTCTTTCGATTCCCAAAGTGTCATCGGGCGCATCTTCAGCGGCGTGATTCTTCCTGCGCCACTATGATATACCTCCGCTTTGTCTGCCGGGGTCGAACTGCCCGTCAGGATGTATTTCCCAAATCGATAGTCAAAGTCAAGATCGTCCTTCACCTGATTCCAGATATCCGGGGCTTTTTGCCACTCGTCTATCAGCCGGGGCGTCTCGCCGTTCAGCACGGCTTTTGGGTTCATTCGCGCCATTGCAATGGCTTGTTTCGTGTTCAGCTTCACGAAACTTTTCTGGTACAGCATGCAGGTCGTGGTTTTTCCACAGAACTTGGGACCAGCCACTACAACTGCCCCTGACGATTTGAGTTTTAACTCTATGTCTTTATCTATGAGTCTTTGATAATACATCATCTCTATTTTTGCTCACGAAGTTACAAAATTCCCAAGATTTTCAATATAAAATTCCCAAGATTTTCAATTTTGAGTCTAAAAAATTGATGCGCAATCACGGTAATCGACATGCATGAAAGCAACTCGTTTGAGGACGCGATCCGCAAGGCGGCGCTGAGCTACCTGCCGGAGGCGGAGGAGATGCACGCAAACGAGAATAATTGACTATATTTGTCGCAAATATTGCGACGTTATTCGTCGCTTAATGACGCATCAAATAGGTTCTAAGTATGTATATATACGAAAGAGACAATTGGACTGCATTCCGCTGGAATGCAGCTGAACTGACGGCTCATCTTGAAGAAGTAAACCGCAAACAGGGTTTGTTATATGGCAGGCTTGCCTCGCTTGGTTTTGACAGCAAATTAAAAGCAATGGCGGAGAATCTGACGTATGATGTAGTTTATTCGTCAGAAATAGAAGGAATACGCCTAAATATAGACGAAGTACGTTCCTCCATAGCCCGAAAATTGGGTATAGAAAATATCAAACAGACAGCACCATCGCACTACATAGATTCTGTTGTGGCAGTTATGCTTGATGCCGTAAATCATTATGACCAGTTATTGACGAAAGAGAAGATTTGTGCATGGCAAGCAGCATTCTTCCCGACAGGTTTCAGCGAGGGTTCACAGATTGAGGTTGGCAGGTACCGTACAAACGAAGAACATATAGTTTCCGGAATGTTCGGTCGTGAGAAAATCCATTATGTAGCTCCAGCTCCTGAACGTGTGGATAAAGAAATGGCACATTTTCTTGATTGGTTCAACAGTCATGAAAATATAAATTCTGTCATACGGTCAGCCATTGCGCATTTCTGGTTTGTAAGTATTCATCCATTTGAGGATGGCAATGGTCGCTTGGCACGCATACTTTCTGATATGTTGTTGGCTCGTGCTGATAAAAGCGAGTTCAGATTTTATAATATTTCCTCGCAAATAAATAAAGATAAAAAACACTATTACGATATTCTGGAAAAGACTCAACACGGTGATGGGGATATCACAGAATGGATTTGCTGGTACGCCAATACGCTATCTATTGCACTTGATGAAGCGGAAAATATCGTCAGTACGATCTTGAACAAGAGTTTCTTTTGGCAAAAGGCATCATCCATTCCGCTAAGTCAAAGACAGACTGATATATTGAATATATTCCTTGATGGTTATGAGGCAAAGATAACCTCCAAAACCTGGGCTTCATTGGCTAAATGCTCCAAAGACACAGCTATACGGGATATTCAAGACCTCGTAAATAAGGATATTCTTCGGGAGGATATTCCCGGTGCCAAACGACCGAGTTATTCCATAATATATGATCCAGAAGACATCACTGACTTCCTGTTTTCCGCAATGGGACACCCATTTTAGCAGTTTGCCGAGATAATGTGGAGGAGTTCGGTGACTTCAGGATGCGCTCCAGTTCCAGTATAATGGTATAAGCCACAAAGCAATGCAGACGTGGGCTTCCCGCTCGAGCGCGTCTAATGTGGCTTCATCGCAGCTGTAGCCGAAGGATTTCTGGGCGCAGTTCTTGCCGCCAATCTTAGCCAAGACTTGTATCAACGTAGTTCCGCTTTTTTTGTGCTTTCATCGGACAAACATGTTACGAAGGCAACAACTTGCCGCGTGACACCCAAATCGAAGGCAAAATCAACCTCTCACGCATCTGCATGACATCTTTTTGTCAAAAGCCCAAAAAAGTGAGGAAAACATGAAACTGGTTTATTTGAGAATCTTTAACCATAATACTTGATAGAGTATGATATTCATGAGTATCCCGATTTATACCAAACCATATCACTTTTGTAATGACTCAAACAGAGTCGACGCGATCTCGGCATTCTTGAATCTGATGAGATTATCATCGACAGAGTGAAAACCAAGAATGTCAACACTTCCATACCAAATGGTACTTTTGTCAATTATCGCTATATGAAGGGTGCATGTGCCATAGATAACAGGAATCCCTAACTGTTGAATTTGGAAGATTTCACACCATACAGGCATAAATGAAAGCATCTGCTAATAAAATGCTAAACAAATAACGTGTAATCAACGTA
>CANPZS010000104.1 GCA_947588835.1 uncultured Bacteroidales bacterium
CTTGGGCTTGGCCTTCAGCTTCTCTATCAGTTTTTCCTTTTGTCCCACGGTCATACCTCCGATCTGGTATTATTATAGCATGGATGACGAAGGATTGCAACTAAAATTAGTTGCAATCCTTTTTGTCATAGGATGGTCTTTCAATGAACACCTTCATTTATCATGGAGAACTCTGCACTCAATGCATTTATTATTCACCATACAATGCTTCATTAATATCCTTTTTTGTGCTTTTGCTAAGACTATCCAAAAAGTCCTTTTTATTCTCAGGGTGCATGACATCAATAACGTCGGGGTAGTTATAATATAGTATGCCTAGATAGGATTCTGTAATTCTCATAAACATATCATATACTTCTTGATTAATTGTATCATTCATTTGGGGCAGAAGCGACAACGCACTAGTTGGATACATAGACGCAGGATCGCTATGAACTGTGCCACACAAAAGAGTGTAATGTGAAAGAATAATCTCAAATTGCTTAGCGCAATACTGAGGAGCAAAGTGTTTATCTTCTTTCGCCAGATCGAAAACTCTATATAAACTCGTTTCCAAAATAATATCTGGATTTTCTATAAGACATAACGCTTTTGAGAAGTTTTCAATACTACAACGAAGTAGAAGCTTGGCCGGTTTATACATGCCTTGGACAACACAAAAAAGCGTCAAGGTTAAATCTGACGATGTCTCTGTCAGAAATGGAACGCTATCAGCATATTTCCCTTGAGAATTAAACTCACCAATAAAGACTAGTAAACCATATAGCTTTTTATGCATGCCCCTATATTTTGCTTGCTGTTGTGACGGCAAATCTACAGACAAGCGATATTGGTCAAGAAACTCACCAAACTTGACAAAATCTTTACCAATACGTCTACTCATTCTCAGTGCCAACTAACTTTTGTATTGTCTCATTCCATGAAAACAGGTTCCCATATCCTTGACCTTGCTCTTATTATCCAAGATATTAGTTGCCCATCTTGTTAAGATATCTAATCGTTCTTTGTTAACAACTTCAACTTCGCAAATAATTAAACCGATCAACTCATTTCTAGATCTTTTTTCCCACCGGGGAATGCTAAGTTCTAGAACTTCTTCTGCAAACTGCATCAACTGTGAGTTGTTCTGAAAAATATCAGTATCTTTTAATAGCGAGGGCAATACACCGATTAAATTATACGTATCATTTGTTTCTCTCCCTATGGAACTATCGTGGGCTAACAAATTCCGCCATTGCTTCAATAATTTTGTGGCATTTTTGAAATTTAAGTTCTTATTGGAATCCAACAACCAACTAAGCTCTTCAAAAAAATTTATGAGCTGTTGACTTTCGTATTCAGAACTATTTCTCCTTTTGTTATCAGTGGCCATCATGATACCTCCACTCTCGTTAAAAACTCTTGTGAAACGTTTGAAAACTGTTTGCTCAACTCTGAATCGTCAATATCAAAAATAAACTTTCCGTTTAGTTGACCTCTAGAAATGCTGGTTCTTTTAGGAACCGATGATTTATAAAGATAAGGACTCCATTTACTTGACGCTGTAAAATAGTCCAAAGCCTGTTTGTACACTACAGTGTAGTTCTCAACAATCGTCAATACTAAGCCTGCGCATTTGCATTCGCAACCATAGTTCTCTTTTCTCTCCTTAATTATACCCTCAAGCAAATCTAGGCCTGTCATGCTGATCGGATCAGGTTTTGACGGAATGAGATAATAATCAGAAGCAATAAGCGCACTAGTCATCCAAACTGATGGAGTCGGCGGACAATCAATTATGCAAATATCGTACTTTCCCGTTTCTCTGATATGATTGAGATAGTTTTTTAGCCGGTGCTCAGTTCCCTGTCCGGGAGACATTTCAAACCTAAACAAATCTAGTTGACTTGGAATAAGATCAAAGCCCCGACTTGTCCTGTAAGGACAAATGCATGTATAAGGAGTAGCTTCCTCCTCCGAAACACCATTGACTACAGATACAGCCGCTGACTTCTTGTAGTTAAAGATGTCAATAATTGTGGACCCTCCACTCCTTACATAAGATATGTAATCATCCCCATTGATAAGGCATTGTGTTGCATTGAACTGGGGATCAACATCTACTAGCAGGACTCGCCTTGAATATCGTTTTGCAAGAAAATCTGCCATATTAACAGCGTGTGTTGTTTTTCCAACCCCACCTTTCATATTAACAAAACTAATTACGACCATGATTATCTCCCTTCTCTAATATATACGGGGATCATTTGATAGAAATATGTGAAACAATGGGCACCTATATGCTATCTTATCACACACACCCAGAATCTTTGCAACATCTTTGAAGCTTAATCAAACCCACATTCATACCAGATAAAAACAAATCTCACCATGAGACGCATTTCTAGGGTACGGGAAAAGGGCGCTCCAAAAGGAGCGCCCTGGGGAAGCGCAAAAACGGCATTTGATATGTCAATTCCCGGTTGCTTCGTTGTTACAAAAGGGAAAGGCTTGTTTTCTTACGAAAACAAGCCTTTTTGCCTCCCGATGGTGGAGATAAGCGGGATCGAACCGCTGACCTCTTGAATGCCATTCAAG